>NZ_LR812090.1:1198332-1502176 GCF_903772925.1 Alteromonas macleodii | reverse complement strand
TTTTGCGGGTTATCTGGGTGAACGTAGAAAAATTGACTCATAAATACTTCCTTTTCTTAAACGCGCAGAACGATACTACTTTGCCAACGGAGTAAGTGTCTGTCCACTTGTTGAGCTTGCTGGTTAAGCTCGTTGGTAAAACTCGCTGGTTAAATTAGCTTTTGGGCTTTTTACTAACCAACTCTAGACATATTGATTAGCTATAGCGCTCATCAACCGTACGTGAACCATTTGCCTTACCTTGCCCATTTATACCCAGAGCTTAGCAAATTAGATTTTCTTAACCTTCAGCCATTTGCCCTTCAAACTGCTGCCAATTATGCCACACCGGCGTGAGCTTACTGCTAATGCCCAAGTTTTTACCTAATTCAGTCCAGCGAGAAGGAAAATGAAAATCTGAGCCCGCTGATGCTAACAACTGATGGGTTTGTGCAAGTTCATTAATAAGCTCTTGCTTCGTTTTATTAATGCCAGGAAACGCGGTTTCAATGGCGTCGCCACCGGCTTGTTCAAACAGCGCCACCAAGCGCCGTAGCCACTTTGCTGTCATGTCATAATGGGCTGGATGAGCCAATACAGCTTGACCGCCTGCATCGTGGATCCACTCAATAGCCGTTTCGATGCTTGGCCACTCTGCTTTAACTGCAGCTCGTTTGCCTTTGCCTAGATACTTTTTAAACGCGGCGTCCATACTTGGCACACCGTAATCGTTTACCAATACGCGCGCAAAGTGTGCCCGTGTCACCTGGCCAACGCCCGCTAGCGCTTTAGCACGCGCTAGAACACCTTCAAACCCACACTTTTCCAGCTTATCAGCAATTTTTGCAGCCCGAGCTTCACGAGTTTCCGATTGACCTTGTAGCCGTTTAAGAAACGTTGGGCAGTGTCTGTCCACATTTAATCCAACTATATGGATATCGAAACTGTGCCAAGTGGTGGAAATTTCAACACCATCAATAATAGTTAAGGCACGTTTTTGCTTTGATTGAGTAGCGTGTGCTTCTTCCAAACCGGCTACAGTATCGTGGTCGGTAACGGCAAGCGCGTCCACCTGCATAGTGTGCGCGCGAAGGATTAATTCTTCTGGTGTTAAGTGGCCATCAGAGAATTTTGTATGACTATGTAGATCTATTTTCAATGTCTTATGCAAATTTTAGGTTGACACAAAGGGCAATTTGTTTTCTTCTATACACATAAAGTATACGTACTAACGGCTTCAAATCCTATTGAAGTTTGGAAAAACAACGAGTAATTCATGCATTCATACAATATTTCAACAGCAATGACAGTTGCAGCTTGGTGGTGGCACTCCCTAACTTAACGGGCGGTGTGCACTGTAGTGCGTGAATGAATACACATAAAGGCCCGTTTATACGGGCCTTTTTTTTATCTTTTTGCAGTTGGAGAGTAGCAAAAATGAGTTTAGCGGAACTGGGGATTTCCCCAGGTAAGGTAGAGACAATTGAGCAAGTGGGTCACTATGTCGATGATCCACTTGCCGCGTTTGCCCACCTTTGTGGCAATAAAAACAACGCACTGCTTTTAGAGTCGGCAGAAATTGATTCTAAAGACGACTTACAAAGCTTATTAATGGTTGACGCAGCACTGCGCATGGAATGTCGAGGCAACCGTGTAGAAGTGAAAGCATTGACCGGCAACGGCGCTTCAGTATTACCTTTATTTGTAGACCACGCCCCTGACGGTCTACACATTAAAGAAAGGACAGACACTTCAATTACCATGGTATGTGATGAAGCCGACGGCGAGCTTGACGAAGACAGCCGCTTAAAGGCCGCCAGCGTAATGGACGCGCTTCGCATTGTTATCAATAAGATAACGCCAATTCGCCAGCATCCCCACGCTATATTTTTAGGCGGGGTATTTGCCTACGACATGCTAGCAGGCTTTGAAAAGCTACCTGATGTTGCAGAAGGTGAAAATGACTGTCCAGACTTTGTGTTTTACCTGGCAGAAACTTTAATTACCGTTGATCACCAAACCCGCGAAACCCACTTAATTGGCAGTGTGTTTAGCGGTCAAGACGTGGCTCAGCAATACTTTGCCATTGCACAACGCTTAGAAGCAATTCATCAGCAGCTACACGATATGCCTGCCAAGCCTGTGTTAGTAGGTGCAAATACAGCAAAGATTACCGATGTAGAAAGTGAAGCACAAAGTGGACAGTCACTCGTTTCCGACTCAGAAAATCAAAACGGACAGTCACTTTCTTCTTTTGACCCAAGCGTTGAAGTTAGTGTTGATTTAAGTGATGAACAGTTTTGCAACCATGTGCTGGACTTAAAACAGCACATTTTAGCCGGCGACATTTTTCAGGTTGTGCCCTCGCGCACATTCTCTCTCCCCTGCCCATCGCCGCTACTTGCTTACGCTAAACTTAAAGAATCAAACCCAAGCCCTTACATGTTTTACATGCAAGATGCCGCTTTCAGCATATTTGGTGCCTCTCCTGAATCAGCCCTTAAATACGAAAGAGAAAGTAATCAGGTAGAGATCTACCCGATTGCCGGTACCCGTCCACGTGGCAAGCGCCCTGATGGCAGTATCGACAGAGATTTAGACAGCCGTATTGAATTAAACCTGCGCGAAGACACCAAAGAAAAGTCTGAGCACATTATGCTGGTTGACCTTGCCCGAAACGATGTGGCAAAGGTGAGTCGCCCAGGCACGCGCTATGTGAAAGACTTGCTAAAGGTTGACCGTTACTCTCACGTGATGCACTTGGTATCGCGCGTGGTTGGCCAGCTACGTGACGACTTAGATCCACTGCACGCTTATCAAGCCTGCATGAATATGGGCACCCTAGTCGGCGCACCAAAAGTAAGCGCAGCGACGTTAATTCGCGAAGTAGAGAAAAAACGCCGCGGCAGTTATGGCGGCGCGGTTGGCTATTTGAATGGTCAAGGCGACATGGACACTTGTATAGTCATTCGCTCAGCGTTTGTGAAAAACGGCACGGCTTATATTCAAGCGGGTGCAGGTGTAGTATATGACTCGGTTCCACAAGCTGAAGCTGATGAAACCCGCGCTAAGGCACAAGCGGTAATTGGTGCAGTAAAAGCAGCGCTACAAGAAGAAGCTGAAAGTATCAACGTTGCATTAAATGAAGGAGGCAACGCATGAATCAGCAAGTGACCACCCTATTTTTGCTCGACAATGTAGACTCATTTACCTACAACCTTGTGGACGAACTGCGCACCTTAAACCTAGATATAAAGGTGTATCGCAACACGGTTTCAGCAAATGCCTTGTTTGAAAGAATGCAGGAACAAGCAACGAAAGGCCCTGTGCTTCTTATGTTGTCACCAGGTCCAGGCGCACCAAGTGAAGCCGGCTGTATGCCTGAGCTACTTAAAAAGGTACACGGCGTGTTCCCCGTAATTGGTATTTGCTTAGGCCATCAAGCCATTGTTGAGCATTACGGCGGCACCGTAGGCCGCGCCAGCCAAGTTATGCACGGCAAATCTTCTGCCATTACTCATTCTGAAGATGCCATGTTCAAAGGCTTACAGCAGCCCTTACATGTCGCACGCTACCACTCTTTAGTGGCACATTCATTGCCTGAAAACCTTACTGTTTGCGCATCTACAATAAACGATGACGGCAGTGAGGCCGTAATGGCAGTTTACAACAGCGAAGATCGCATGTTGGGTTTCCAATTTCACCCAGAATCTATTTTAACAGCCCACGGAAGTTTGCTGTTAAAGCAAAGTATTGACTATCTAACGTTACAGGGAGCGAACCATGCTTAACGCAGGCCCTCTACTAGAACAAATTATGTTGCGAGAATCACTGTCGCAAACCGAGGCATACAGCTTGTTTAACAGCATCATGCACGGTGAGCAAAGCGAGGTGATGATTGCTTCAGTGCTGACTGCGCTGAAAATGAAAAAAGAATCACCCAGCGAAATTGCAGGTGCGGCGAGTGCCATGGTTGCCAATGCACTGCCCTTTCCCACACCGTCTTATGAGTTTGCAGATATCGTTGGTACAGGCGGTGATGGCCACAACACCATTAATATTTCCAGTGCAGCCGGTGTAGTTGCCGCATCTTGTGGTGTGAAGGTGGCGAAACACGGTAATCGCAGTGTATCGAGTAAGTCTGGCTCTGCTGATTTGTTTCGCCAGTTTGGTCTTAATTTAGAGATAAGCCCAGAAACTTCCCGCAAGTGCTTAGATGAAGCAAATTTCACATTTCTTTTTGCACCGGTTTATCACGCCGGTATGCGCCACGCAGCCCCCGTGCGCGCTGCGATGAAGACCAGAACCTTGTTTAATATACTGGGGCCGCTGGCAAACCCGGCGGGTCCAACTCATGGCGTTTTCGGCGTATACTCTCCTGAACTGCTTGAACCTTACGCAAAAACCCTTATGCTGCTTGGCCAACACCGCGCAATGATTGTGCATGGCGATGGCTTGGATGAACTGGCGCTTCACGGCGAATCAATGATTTACGACCTTGAGCATGGCGATATTCGCAAGCTTACCGTTACCGCCGAAGACTTCGGTTTACCTCATTATCCTCTTTCTGCGATTGAAGGCGGTGAACCTGAAGAAAACAGACAATTTGTTGAAGCAGCGCTAAACGGCGAAGGTAAAGAGGCGCACCGTGCCGCTATCGCTATGAACTGCGGGGCACTGTTGAAAGTAACCGGCAAAGCCTCAACCTTCAAAGAAGGGGCTGAAATGGCGATGAACGCTATGACCGAAGGGTTACCCATGCAGTTATTAACGAAGGTTGCCAAAATTACTCAGGAGGTAAGCACGAATGGCTAATGTGCTTGAGAAAATTGTTGCAGACAAACGAGAAGAAGTGGCCGCACGCAAAGAAGCACTACCGCTAGAAAGCTTCAAGGCGAATCTAGTTCCTTCTGAAAAGAGTTTATTTGCCGCACTTAGTGACCCAAACGCAGGCTTTATCTTCGAATGCAAAAAAGCATCGCCTTCAAAAGGCCTTATTCGAGAGCATTTCGATTTAGACGAGATCTTAGCGGCTTACACGCCTTATGCTGCCGGTATTTCTGTGCTGACAGACGAGAAGTACTTCCAAGGTAAATTTGAGTACTTAGCTTATGTTACTGAGCGTGTTGCTCAGCCTGTGCTTAACAAAGATTTCTTCGTTGATACCTATCAAGTGTTTTTAGCCCGTCACTATAATGCCGACGCAGTGCTATTAATGCTTAGTGTGCTAAATGATGACGAATATCGCGAGTTGGCAAGCGTTGCCAATGCTCTGTCATTAGACATTCTTACCGAAGTAAGTAATGAAGAAGAAATGGAGCGCGCTATTGCCCTTGAAGCTAACATCATTGGTATCAACAATCGCAACTTACGCGACCTTTCTACCGATTTAGCGACCACAGAACGCCTTGTGCCCATGCTTGATAAAGCCACGCACGACTACGTGGTTATTTCAGAGTCGGGCATTTACACACACCAAGACGTGCTTCGTTTAGCGCCTGTATCCCAAGGCTTTTTGGTGGGCAGTGCGTTAATGGCCGAGGCTGACCTGCCGCGCGCAGTAAAAACGTTAGTGAATGGTGCAGTTAAAGTGTGTGGGCTTACCAGCCCCCAACAAGCACAAATGGCATTCGATAAAGGCGCAAGCTTTGGCGGGCTTATCTTCGCTGAAAAATCGCCACGCTGTGTGAGCGAAGCACAGGCTTTGACCATAACACAAAGCGTTGACGGTGCTTTTGTTGGGGTGTTCGTTAATCACGACATTGATAAAGTGGCATCACTCGCCGCCTCACTTAACCTTTTTGCTGTACAACTTCATGGCAGCGAAGATGACACTTACATTTCAGCGCTTGCTGCCAAGCTTCCAGAAGGTTGTGAAATTTGGAAAGTCGAAGGTGTTAATGCAACCTCTTCTGACGCTCTACCAGACGCAGTGGACAGACACTTAAATAACAGTCTTATCAGCCGCGTTCTTCTGGATTGCCAAGTAGGTGATGCAAAAGGCGGTACAGGCGAAGCCTTCAACTGGCAGTTATTAAACGATATCGAAGCGAAGCATAAGTTAGTGCTTGCTGGCGGTATCAACGCCCAGAATGTTGCAGAAGCTATTGCAACCGGCAGTGGTGCTATTGATGTGAATTCAGGCGTAGAAACCGCCCCAGGCGTGAAAAGCGAAGAAAAACTCGACGCGCTTTTTGCTGTTTGCCGCCGTTACTAATTTAAATACAGGACAACGTAATGAACCAGTTAGATACAAAATTTGGCGAATTTGGTGGCATGTACGTGCCCGAGCTACTTATTCCAGCACTAGACCAACTGGAAAAAGCATTTTTAGATGCCAAGGACGACCCGACATTTAACGAAGAGTTTTTATCTCTGTTAAAAGACTACGCCGGTCGCCCAACGTCAATGACGTTAACTCGCAATCTGGTAAGTAACCCAAAGGTGAAGTTATACCTAAAGCGTGAAGACCTACTTCACGGTGGTGCACACAAAACTAACCAGGTGTTGGGCCAAGCACTACTTACCAAGCGAATGGGTAAAAAAGAAGTTATTGCCGAAACCGGCGCAGGTCAGCACGGTGTTGCAACCGCGTTAGCATGTGCATTGTTGGGGCTAAAAGCACGTATTTATATGGGTGCGAAAGACGTTGAACGTCAAGCGCCAAACGTGTTCCGAATGAAGCTTATGGGCGCAGAGGTTATTCCTGTAAACGCAGGCTCAGGTACGCTTAAAGATGCCGTAAACGAAGCCATGCGCGACTGGTCGGCAAACTATGATAAAGCGCACTATTTGTTAGGCACAGCCGCGGGCCCACACCCGTTCCCGACCATTGTTCGTGAATATCACCGTATGATTGGTGAAGAAACTCGTGCACAAATTATGGAAAAAGAAGGCCGCTTGCCTGATGCCGTAGTGGCATGTGTAGGTGGAGGCTCAAATGCCATTGGTATGTTTGCAGACTTCATTGACGAGCCTTCTGTACGCTTAGTGGGCGTTGAGCCTGCGGGCAAAGGCGTGCACACCAAAGAGCACGGTGCAACTATCGTTACGGGCACAAAAGGTATTCTTCACGGCGCATACACCTTCATTATGCAAGACAAAGAAGGCCAGATTGAAGAGAGCTACTCAGTATCGGCTGGTCTCGACTACCCTGCTGTTGGCCCTCAACATGCTTATCTTCACGATATTGGCCGAGCGGAATACGTGGCCGCCACCGACGAAGAAGCGCTGAACGCATTCCAATTGCTGGCAAGAAAGGAAGGTATTATTCCTGCCCTTGAATCGTCGCATGCTTTAGCACATGCGCTTAACATGGCTGATGAAGCGGAAGAAGAAACCATCATCGTGGTTAATTTATCAGGGCGTGGCGATAAAGACTTAGCGCACGTTATCAACATTTTAGGGGACGATTTATAATGGATAGATATGCACAAATGTTTGCGGGCCTTGATGAGAAAAACCAGGGCGCATTCGTACCTTTCGTAATGGTGGGTGACCCTGATTTAGCGCAATCTGAAGCTATTATTTGCCAGCTAGTAGAAAGCGGTGCTGACGCACTTGAGTTAGGTATACCTTACTCTGACCCCATCGCTGATGGCCCGACTATTCAAGCGTCAGCCATACGCGCTTTGGAGAGTAAAGTAACGGTAGCGGATTGCTTGGGCGTAATTTCACGCGTTCGCGCAAAATATCCTAATGTGCCTATCGGCTTGCTTCTGTACAGCAACTTAGTAATGGCCCAAGGCATCGAAAATTTTTACAATAAAGCGCAAGAGGCAGGCGTTGACTCAATTTTGGTCGCTGACGTTCCTATTCGCGAAGCGGCACCTTTTCAAAAAGCAGCCGAAGCCACTGGCATTTCACAAATTCTGATTGCACCACCTAATGCTACTGACGAAACCATGGAAAAAATCGGGGAATACTCGAAAGGCTATACATACCTGTTAGGCCGTGCGGGCGTTACTGGCGCAGAAACGGCTGCTAACGTACCTGCTTCAGAGCTTATTGAGCGATTGAATAAACACAAAGCAGCACCAGCCTTGTTAGGCTTTGGTATTTCTACACCGGAGCAGGTTAAATCTGCTATTGACGCAGGTGCCGCTGGCGCAATTTCAGGCTCGGCGACAGTGAATATTATCGCTGCCAATTTATCGGACAGTCACAAAATGCTAAGCGAGCTCGGCAGCTTTGTTGAGAGCATGAAAGCTGCTACGGCAAAAGGATAAGCGTATGCTATATATGATTTGTGCTACCGATGTAGTGGACAGTCTAGAAAAACGCCTTGCGGCACGCCCTGCTCACCTTGAGCGTTTGAATGCGTTAAAAGATGCGGGCCGTTTAGTCATGGCTGGCCCCTTCCCTGCTGTAGATAGCTCAGACCCAGGTCCGGCCGGATTTACTGGTTCGCTAGTAGTAGCAGAGTTTGATTCACTAGAGGACGCCCAAGCATGGGCAGACGCCGACCCCTACATTGAGGCTGGTGTTTATGAAAACGTTGTTGTTAAACCTTACAAAAAAGTTTTGCCTTAGTTTTTAGCTAAACGCTAAGTCGTAAGTAAACAACGAATAGCGAAAGCCCCTGAAAACCGGGTTACTCCGAGTTTTCAGGGGCTTTTTTATTTTCTTTGATTTAGCCAATAGTGCCAATAGTGGACAGACACTTACTTTGAAAGCTAACTTTGGACAGTCACTCGTAGCTATGCCACGCTCGATAGTGGACAGTCACTTAGTAGTTAGCCACCAACTAGCTTAAAGCTAATAATAAATTGTGGACAGACACTTTTTTGACTGAGCAGTTTTCTTAGCTTTTCAAAGCTGCGTCATGCCACTGTCTCGAAACATGGGGGGTTACAGGTCTACCTTTTCATGTTCACCCATTTCTCCCGGCTTCACCGTTTTTCCCGTCATCATTTTGAACATCCCTTTGAGTGAAGGATCGGCATCCCACACTTCCGCATCTATAAGCTCAAAACGAAGCATTAATAGTGAAGGGTCCTCTTTACCTTTCTCAAACCATGCTTCTACAAGATTAGACCAATATTTATCAATCACCTCTTTACGTGATTCAACGGTGAGATTGCCTCGAATGCACGCAAACACATCGTGCCCCTTAGATGCAAAGTGAACCATTGCTTTTCCGCCTTTAGCGATACGGTTGTCGCGACTCGTGTAGAACCAAAACTCGCTATCAGCTTCTTTGTCAAGTTGAGCATACATTGGCTCAGCATGCATATCCTCACCGACCAGACTTACCATTACCTTTGGACTATCTGACATTGCTTTCCACATTGTTTTCTTAATATCGCTAGACATAGCTCCTCCTTGTTGAAAATAAGTGTCTGTCCGACGTTACTATTGAATTGAGCAGTTGAACTAAACACCTTATTTTCATTTTATTGACTCATCTAAAGCCTATGCATCGCACATGACATGCCAAAAAAACAATATCGCCGAATTCCCTTGCAAAATAAGCTATTAAGAAACGTCAGCCTTTTCACCCAACGCGAGGCAGGTACAGGTTTGGACAGACACTCATATATTCCCATGGTCTGTAAGAACTATGTAAAGGGAACTGTGGATAGTCACTCGACAACATCGTAGATATTGCTCACGTAGTTACAAATCAACAAAGCGGACAGACACATTTTCAAAGTAAGAGTAAAGATTACTCAATATGTCATAGTAGCGAGAGCGCTAGACTATATTCGTAACATGAGGCCTTTAAATAGATTGTGGACAGACACTCTAATTTTGACTTGCGTCATCATTGCAATTAAGTGTCTGTCCACAATATTTGCTCTTTCGTAGATGCCATTTACTTAAGGCTTATATACAGCTTTTGCTCTGCAAGGTAGACTAAACCTAGTTCAGAATGGGTTCAGTTAACCAAGTTATACTTATCTGTAGTTTGACCTGTGTAGGAAAATAATTGTGAGGTTGTATGGCATTATCGCTTCGTGTTGCAGTAGTTTGTTTAGTGTTAGCATTGTCTAACACTACGCCAGCATTGGCGTTGCAAGATTCTGGTGGCGATATATCAAAAAGCGAAGCTGCGGAGCGTGCACGCTCGGCTGTAAATGGCCGCGTTTTGAAAGTTGAACAGACCTCAAAAAACTACCGGGTAAAAGTACTTAAAAAGTCAGGGCGAGTAGTATCAGTAGACGTAGACAAACGCTCAGGCAAGGTAAAAACAAATAAAGATAAGGACTAACATGCGTATCCTCGTAGCCGAAGACGATAGCAGATTATTAACCCAACTTGACGCGCTTCTTCAGCAAAATGGCTATAGCGTAGACCTCGCTGATAATGGTGAGCACGCGCTTTTTCTCATTAAAGAATATAGCTATGACCTGGCTATTGTCGACATCGGCATGCCGAAGTTAGACGGATTTGAGGTTATACGAAAAGCCCGTCAAGCTGATATTTCTTGCCCTATACTTATCTTAACAGCTAGAGATAGATGGCAAGAGAAAGTAGAAGGCCTTGATGCCGGAGCCGACGACTACCTCACCAAACCCTTTCATAATGAAGAATTACTTGCTCGAACAAAAGCGCTAATTCGACGCGCTTCAGGTCAAGCAAACCCTACCATTCAGTTCGGTCCTATTTCGCTAGATACAGTAAGCGAAGAGCTATCGCTAAACGGTGAGGCCCTAGATTTAACCGCGTATGAATACAAAGTGATGGAGTACCTTATGCTTAATCCGCAAAAGGTCATATCTAAAACGGAGTTAACCGAACATATTTACGATCAAGATTTCGATTTAGACAGCAATGTCATTGAAGTTTTTGTAGGAAGACTGCGCAAAAAATTAGACCCATCAGGTGAATTGAAGCCAATCGAAACACTTCGGGGTAGAGGTTACAGGATAAATAGAAGTCTATGAGGCAGTTGTCGCTTTGTTTACGAAGTATTTTTCTAGCGATAGTTCTACTTGCACTTTTTGCACCTTTCACTGTTGTCATTTTGGACGAAGCTTATACCGATAGCCTTACACAAGCTAAAATGAGCGAACTTAGGTTGATGAACTTAGGGCTGTTATCAGCTTTTGAGTTAGATGGCGACATGCCTTATATGCCTGAAATTTTGTACGAAGAACAGCTTAATCTTCCTGGCTCTGGCTATCTTGGCGTTATCGTATTTCGAGATGAAGTGATTTGGCAATCAGCTTCTGCCCTTGAGTATACCTTTACTCCTCCTGCAATAGACGTCGCTGTAGGCAACGAGTTGTTTTTGGAATCCTATACACCCACATTTGAGGAAAAGTCCCAATTTTTTGTATATGCCTTTACTGCCGAGTTTGCATCAAGCAGAGATTTCGAGCCAGTAAGGTTTTATATATTCAATAACAAAGCACTGTTCGAAGCTGAGCGGAATACTTTTTTGAGCACAACGTGGCAATGGATAGTCACCCTCTGCATTGCGCTTTTAGTTTTTATTATCATAGGCATAAGCTTAGTGCTTCAACCTGTTAGAAAGCTAATTGACGAGATTTCACAAACTTCTAGCGGCAATAGACGCGAGTTAGAATCGCGATACCCAGTCGAATTCGATTCTTTGAAAGAGTCTATTAACGGATTGCTTCAAACTGAAGCAGCGCAAAGAGCAAGATACAAAAACAGCTTAGGTGACCTAGCACATAGCTTGAAAACACCACTTGCAGTAGCTTCGGGGAATAGTAATTTACCAACCGAAGTAAAGGAATCGCTTCAGCAAATTGACAGAATTATTAAACGCCAACTGAAAAGAGCGAGTGCAGGAAAATCTGGTTGGCAACAAGCTATTAATGTTTTACCAGTATTACACAAACTTGCCGATGCTATGGACAAAGTTTATCAAGACAAAGCCCTAACCATTGAATTCGATATGGATGACAATATCCAGTTCAAAGGGGACGAAACAGATTTTATGGAGCTTTGCGGTAATCTGTTAGACAACGCATGCAAAGCGGCTCAGGATAGAATTGTTATATCTGCAGAAACTAGTGAAGGTTGGCTCACAATAAATGTTGAAGACGACGGGCCAGGTATTCCTGACGACAAAAAAGTACTTTTACTAGAGCGAGGAACTCGTCTTGACACCTACACCGAAGGCCACGGAATTGGAATGGCCTTAGCCACAGACCTAGTTTCAATCTACGAAGGTAGAATGCTTATCAAAGACAGCGCGCTTGGCGGCGCTCGTATCGTTATTCAATTTCCAAATCACGATTAGTGGTGTAAAAGCCTACAGGCTAACTGATAAACCAGTGAACCTTTAATGGTTGAAAGCGGGCTCGAAAGCGGACACACACTTAATTTTTCTCAAAAAGCCTGATATCGAAGCCTGATATCGAGCCTGATATCGAGCCTGATATCGGACAGACACTTTTTAAATTTATCGTTTAGCCATGCGGCATTAAGGTTGCTAAAAACATTTGAGTGTCTGTCCCTTTTACAGTTTTCTCTTTAAAGCTTTATGGACCAGTAGCGTAACGGACAGTCACTTTTTTTAAAAAAGGGCCTGTCCTCTAAAGAAAGTACTTTGCACAAGTCCAAGCAAGTGTCTGTCCACTATCTATTGATGCGCTGAATTAACCCTGTTTTACGAAATAGGTTTTTCACCTTCACTTGATAACAACACAGCAAGCCACTTACTTTCTTCGCGAGATTCAAGCGCTATTTTTACTACCATGGTTAGCGGTACCGATAGAAGCATTCCAACAGTTCCCAGTAACCAACCCCAAAATATCAATGATAGGAATACCACTAGTGTAGAGAGTCCCATGCCCTTACCCATTAATCTAGGCTCGACCATATTACCCATGATGGTATTTACAAGCACAAAACCGAGTGCAGCGAAGCCTGCTGAGGCAGGACCAAGTTGAACAAATGCGATTAAAACTGCTGGTACTGCCGCAATAATAGAACCGATGTTTGGAATGAAATTGAGCATGAAAGCCAAGACGGCCCATAACATGAAATGATCTACCCCGAGCACGTAAAGCCAAACGCCAATTATCAAGCCTGTGCCCAAACTAACCACTGTTTTTATTGCTAAATAGCTATTTACAGAACGTATAAATTTATCAATGTGCTTAAGCTTCATACCAGGATCTGCAAGTGCAATATGGAAACGGCGAGGAATACTATCTGCCTCAAAAAGCATGAAAATGACAGTTAAAAGTATCAGGAATAAGTTAGAGAGCACACCGCCCATTCCGCTTATAAAATTTGTAGCCACAGACATAGCCGTTGCAGGATCAAGGTGAGAAGCGATCAGCTCCCTATTTATATGAATGTTGAACTCAGCCAATTTGGATACAACCCAGGCAAACTCTGTATCAAGCTTACTTCTATATTCTGGCAAGTTTTCTCTAAACTCGGTCATAGACTGGCCTACTAAGCCAGCTAAAAGAAAACCAAAAACAACAATAAGCAGTATAACAAAGGTGATTGAGAGCCATTTGGGGACGCCGAATTTAGAGGTCCAGCGTATGATTGGACTACACGCGATCGCTATAAAAATAGAAAGAAAAAACGGTACCATGATTGTGCTGGCGGCTTTGATACCGGCCATCACTACCACTAAACACGCTAAAACGATAAGAATCTTTGCTGTTGGCGAGCGTAGTTCCATTGACATTGTGTGCTACATTCCTAACTGAAACGACAATACTTTACAACGACTTATAAACAACTACAAACAAGAGACTTCAATGAACTTTAATCTTGCCACTATTAAAATTAAAAACTTAAGACTACGCACATACATTGGCATCAATGAAGATGAGATAAAAAACAAGCAGGACGTTGTTGTTAACGTGAAAATTGATTATGACGCTGAAAAGGCGACAAACACTGACGATATGAGTGACGCGCTAAACTATAAAACGATTACAAAGGCAATTATCAAACTCGTCGAGGACAACCGTTTTTCCCTTTTAGAAAAGCTAACCGCAGATGTGCTCAGTATTGCGTCGGAACATTCTTCGGTACGTTACGCCGAGGTTGAAGTTGATAAACCCCACGCTCTTAGATTTTCCGATTCAGTGTCGCTGACGCTGTCTTGTAATAAGTCGGGATAGGTAATACGTCAAGGAGCCAACTGTGAATATTCTTTTGACTGGTGGTACGGGGCTGATTGGCAGTGAATTTATTCGCCAATTTTCAGATAAACATTCATTCACTGTGATTTCTCGCGATATTGCAAAGGCAAAGGATAAATTAGGTGATAGCGTTGATGTTATAGAAAACATTGCTTCGATAAAAACCTTCGAGAACTTCGATGCTGTTATAAATTTAGCCGGTGAACCTATCGCCGACAAACGTTGGACAGACACTCAAAAGAAAAGGATTTGCGATAGCCGTTGGGATATTACTGCTGAATTAGTATCTAAAATAAACAGCTGTGAAACACCACCGTCAGTTTTCCTATCGGGTTCTGCAATTGGTTACTACGGCAGCCAAGGTGACAGACTTGTAACCGAAGAGACTTCTCCTCGCGATGAGTTCACCCATGATTTATGTGCAAAATGGGAAGCTATTGCTCAAGGCGCAGATCAAACGAAAACTCGTGTGGTTACGCTTCGTACTGGCGTGGTGCTTACCGAGAAAGGCGGAGCACTTGGTAAAATGGCACTACCGTTCAAATTAGGGGCCGGAGGAACACTAGGTACCGGAACTCAGTACTTGGCTTGGATCCACCTACGAGACATGGTTCGTGCTATCTCTTTTTTGTTAGAAGATAGCGCTTGTACCGGTGCGTTCAATTTAACTGCTCCGGAACCTGTTACAAACAAGGTGTTTTCTAAAACGCTTGCGAAAGCGATGGGTCGCCCTTGCCTCTTTAACTTACCTAGCTTCGTTATGAAAATAGCAATGGGCGAGTCATCAAAGATGATATTAGAAGGACAGCGGGTCATTCCTCAAAAGCTTACCGCTGCTGGCTTCAAATTTGAGCTTCCTTCCGTTGAAGAGGCGTTGAACGAGATATACAGCGACTGATTTTATAGCCCTCAAGGATTGTGGACAGACACTCAACTTGAAAAGAGTGTGTCTGTCCGCAATTGATTATTTCTAGGCTAAGCTGACTTCCTCATCCAGCATCCACATGCCCTCCAATTCCACAATCGTGTGACTGTGTTAAGAATTTTCGTGCTTGCGTAAGCAAAAGCGGACAGTACCCTCGTGTAGTTGAGTGACTGTCCACTTCACTCTCGAGTGTCTGTCCACTCGTTTTACTTTCGACTTTACTTAACTAAGTGCCTGTCCAAACCATAAATGTAGACTCAGACCATATTCCTTAGCATCTGACCGGTATTAAGTGTAAGCAGTCGATAGCAACCAAACGCTCCTAATATGCCTACAACAATGGCGCCGACGCTTGGCGCTATTGCCCAGTATTCTGGGTGTAAGCTTGCTTCCATTTGAAACACCGAGGTTTGAAGTAAGTAAAGGCTCAACTCATTGGCCATTGCTGCCATAAAGCCTGCTACTACACCAATGATAACAAACTCAAAAATAACACTTTTTCTTATCAATGCTCCCTTTGCACCGAGTGTTCGAAGTATGGCTATTTCCTGTCTGCGTTCATCCATGCTTGCCTGTACTTGTGCAATCAATACTAGACTGCCCGCTAACAATACCAGCACCAAAATAAATTCAACGGCAACAGACACCTGATCCACAATCTCTCGCAACTGATTAATTCGAGCATCAACGTCGAACATAGTTATTGATGCAAACGGTTTAAGTAGGTTAGTTAACTCTGCCTTCCTCTCGGTAGGAAGGTAGAAACTAGTAATATAAGTTGGGCTAAATGCGGCCATTGCCTCAGGGTGAATAACGAAGAAGAAATTAGGCTGCATAGTCTGCCAATTCACCGTACGGATACTGGTTACTTTCGTTTCGACAATCTCGCTGCCCACATTAAAAGTAAGCCGATCACCCATCTTAATGTTCAACCTTTCTGCAACGCCTTCTTCAACGGAAACCGGGAACCATCCTTCGCTGTATTGTTTATCCTCATCGCCATGCCAGTTCCCGTCAATGACCTCGTTTTCTTTTTGAAGCGTGTTGCTCCAAGTTAGGTTTGCTTCTCTGCCTAAACCTCTCCGGCCTTCTCGATTCGGCTCATCTTCTTTAGAAACCTCGGTGTTTACCCCTTCTCCATTTACCGAAACAAATCGGCCTCGAATGACAGGATAAAACTCTTCAATTTTTACGCCATTGTCAGCGAAGTGTCTGTCCAACTCGGGTTGAATATCCGGCGTAATGTTAATTAAGAAGTAATTCGGTGTACCTTCTGGCAATTGCGAGCGCCATTGCGCAACCATATCGTTGCGCATTACCAGCACCACTAAAAGCAACATAATGGTGACGGAAAAGCTAATAAGCTGCACGCTGTTGTCCATTGCACGTCGCTTAATACGTGCCCATGCCAACTGCCACGCCCCCATTCTTCCACTGCCCAGCTTGCGACCTACTGCAATTAAGATATACGTTGCACCAAGCAATCCAAGCACAAGCGCAGCGCCAGAAACGAAAAGAATAGCGCTAATTTTTAAATCTCGGCTATACATCCACATCAGTAAGAATATTGCACCACCGGAAGCCACGAACTGAATGCTTCTGGAACGTAAACTCGCTGATATGTCCTTTCTTAATACGCGAAGCGGAGGAACTGAAAAAAGCTGCAACAGCGGATATAAGGAAAAGAGCAATGCACACGTAGCGCCTGTAGCAACGGCTATTAGAAGCGGCCGCCAATGCCACACGTCAAGAGATACATCCACTCTGTCCGCTACAAGTGAAACCACTACTTGCTGACCGATAAAACCTATAACGAGGCCGATAAAAATACCGAGTCCAGTGATAAATAAAATTTGGAACAAATAGACTTTTCGAATGGTGCTGCTTGTTGCACCCAAGGTCTTCATTATTGCTACAGGGTCAAAGTGTCGCTGGGCATAACGCTGTGCAGCAACTGCTATGGAAACCGCCGCTAGTACTATTGCCAACAAACTTGCCAGTAAAAAATAACGCTCGGCACTTGCGACAGAACGCCCTATTGCTGACTCATCATCTTCGACTGTCCGCCACGAATGTAAATCGTCATTCAGTTGAGGCAGCAACCAATTGTTAAAACTTTCTATATCATCTGTGTCGCCCGCAAAAAAGCCAACATAACGAGCGCGACTTCCTGGCCCGGTTATCGCGGTTTTTTCCAAGTCATCTAAGTTAATCAGAGCGATTGGATCTGTGTTAAACACGCTGAAGCCAGCATCTGGAATGTCTACCAAGACATGCGTTACGGTAAAAGTGCCATCGCCAATTTCAATATTATCGCCAATGGAAAGCCCTAAGCTCTGGAAAAGCCGAGACTGTACCCAGGCTTCACCCGGCTGTGGTAATTCTGCGGTTGCGCGTTTTTCTCCAAAAGGTTGATTGGTAATATTGACTGTCCCTTTAAGGGGATAAGCGTTATTCACCGCTCGCAAATCGACAAGCGACATTTCATCGCCATTAAATACCATAGAGCGTGTCGCCACTTGCTTTGCAGTCGCGAGCCCTTCTTCTCGTGCTCGAGCGAACCAATCTTCATTTATGGGGTCGTCTGAGCGAAGCTGCGCGTCTGCTGCAATAAACGCAGCAGAGCGAGACTTCAGTGCACCTTGCAAGCGCTCACTAAAAAGCGACAGCGACAACACGGCCGCTACAGATAACACAATTGCCAGCAATATAATGGTAAGTTCGCCGCGTCTAGCCTCATGCTTAAAAAGCCGCCAACCTAAATTAAAAGACGTCGACATCTACACCGCCTCTCTTTTGTCTACTGTGTTCGCGCCGGTTGTTTCAACAAGTTCTCCCGCATTCATGGTGAGTTGCCTATCACAATGTTCTGCAAGCTCATTATCGTGGGTAACAAGGACGAGAGTCGTGCCTTTTTCTCTGTTCATTTTAAAAAGAAGTGCTTCTATTTTTTCACTATTTTTAGCGTCTAGGTTGCCGGTAGGCTCATCGGCGAAAAGTATTTTAGGTGAAGTGATAAAGGCACGTGCTATGGCAACACGTTGCTGCTCGCCTCCCGACAACTGATTAGGGAAGTGATGCGCGCGATGCTTTAAACCAACCTGCTCAAGAATATCAAGAGCAAGCGCTTTAGGGTTATCAAGGCCTGCAATTTCTGCTGGCAACATAACGTTTTCAAGCGCTGTTAAACTTTGAACTAACATAAAGCTTTGAAAGATAAAGCCCACTTTTTTCCCTCTTAAAATAGCGCGCTCTTCTTCGTTCATGCTATGAAGTGCTTCGTTATCTAGAAGAATTTCTCCTTCTGTAACTTGATCGAGCCCTGCCAATAACCCCAAAAGGGTTGATTTACCAGAACCGGACGCGCCAATAATGGCAACGGACTCACCAGACTTGACTTCAAAAGAAATAGGACGAAGGATCTGGAGTGAACCTTCACTCGTATCCACTACTTTGGTTACAGCATTAGCTTTTATCATAAGAGGTCATCAATTCGTGTTTGTTAAATTTCGTTATTTGTTCGCTTTTTTACTTATTCTTTTAATACCCTTTCAAGCGCTATCAGATCAAGCCGAGCAGAGCGACACAAGCGAAAATGCGGTTTTACTTATCTTAGGTGACAGTTTATCCGCGGCTTATGGATTACAGCAACATGAGGGTTGGGTCAGTTTGTTACAAAAGATGTGGCATAACGACAATATTCCGATTGATATTGTAAATGCTGCGGTAAGCGGAGAAACCACTGATGGCGGTTTAGCGCGATTTCCCCGTTTGTTGGAGCAACACAACCCTACTCATGTATTGATTGAACTGGGCGGTAATGACGGCCTTCAGGGGCACAATATCGGTAAGATTAGGGATAATTTAAATTCTCTGGTAAGCGTTGCAAAGGAGAGTAATGCCGTAGTATTTCTACAAGAAATGCAAATTCCTTCTAATTACGGCAAACGCTACACGCAAATGTTTACTCAGAACTACAATAAAGTAGCGGAAGCTCAGGACGTTCAAAAGATTCCCTTTTTTCTTGCAGACATAGCGCTAAATAAAAACTTAATGCAAAACGATGGCATTCACCCAAATGCTGAGGCACAACCGTTGATCGCTAACTTTATGGACAGACACTTAAGAAGTTTAATTCTTGATGTTCAATAATTTTGCTACCTTTAAAAGATAATTTGCTCAAACATGAGGTTTGTTTATGGATGTTTCATCTGTTAATTCGACACCCGTTTCTACTGTCTTAGAATCGCCTCAACGACCTGCTCAGCAAGCAGAGTCGCGCAGTGTGCAAGAAAGTCGCGAAACTCAGCCTCAGAGTACGCAGCAGACATCAAATACTAGTGATGGACGAGTGGGTTCAAGAGTAGATGTATTTGTATAGCTCTCTTAAAAAGGCTTATAAAGGACAGACACTTGTTTTTGTCCACGTTTAGCTTGCTTGGTAGTTGTATATGAAAGGACAGACACTTGATAGCCGATGAGTGTCTGTCCTTTTTCTCACGCACACTATTAAAATTAAGTGTCTGTCCATAATCACCCTTCTCAACGATTACATAACTTCCGTTCGAAAAAAATCCAAGATGTCCTTTTTGGAATCAGCTAATCGCTAACACCAACAAAACTGTTCCAAAGACCACTTAAAATTAGCGCTGTAAATCTCATAATACATTTAAATAGCTATGGGATACGGATATGCCTTTACCTCGTTACAAACAAATTAACACCGATGTCACGCCTTACTACCATTGTATTTCGCGCTGCGTAAGGCAATCTTATTTGTGTGGTCGTGATTCACGCACAGGCATAAACTACGAACATAGAAGAAAATGGATTCAAGATAGGCTTCACAAGCTATCGCAAGCATTTGCCATCGATTTATGCGCTTACGCTGTAATGCACAACCATATTCATGTTGTGCTCCATATAGCTAAGGGTAGAGCTGATGGCTGGACTATGGATGAAGTATTGCTCAGGTGGAGAATGTTTTACAAATGCCCTCCCCTAGTACAGCGTTATCTAGAAAACTTTGATTCAGTAACAGCAGAAGAGCGAGAAGAATTGAAGTCACTATCCGCCATATATCGCGAGCGGCTTCAAAGCATAAGCTGGTTTATGCGTATGCTAAATGAATACATAGCTCGCAAAGCTAATAAAGAAGACGAGTGTAAAGGCTATTTCTGGGAAAGGAGGTTTAGATCTCAAGCAATATTAGATGAAAAAGCGCTAGCAAGCGTAATGGCGTACGTTGATTTGAACCCCATTAGGGCAAAAATAGCGAAGACACTCAACAATTCCCATTACACCAGTATCCAATACCGCTTAAATGCTAAGCGTTCAAACAAAGTACCTAAGTTTTTGATGCCCTTTGACGACAGCAAGAAAAAGCTAACTGAGAGTTTGCCCTTCGCATTTTCAGATTACTTGCAACTTATTACTGATACGTTGAACGCAGAGCGGAATGGCAGTACCTATAAAATGCCAAATCTGCCTAACAAATTGCTCAATAAACTTGGAATGACAAAAGAAAACTGGCATTTAGTGACCAGTAACTTTGAAACCCTATTTACCGGCCCTGTTGGCTGTCCAGAAATGATGGAAAATTTTGCTAGGTGCTGCCAGAGAGCATGTCGCCCTAACGTTTCTAATGCTCAGAAATATTTATCTTGAGTCGGTAAAGCAACGACGTTATCTGTTAAATATCAGCTCGGCGAGCCAGTACGTCAACGATGTCTTGAGAGTTCGTTAGACGTCTAATGTCATTGAATAGTGTTTCAGCTTCTGGGTATTGTCTTTTTAGGTAGCCGCACCACTGTTTTATGCGATTAGGGTAATATTTTCCTTTATCACCAAAAATTTCGTAGCCAGAGTACTGTATCAACAACGCGGCCAGTTCAGACCATGGCATAGGTGCTACGCCTTCTTTGATACTCAACGCCAAATTAGGCATAGCTAAAGCGCCTCTTCCAATCATTAGGTTGGTACACTCTGATTGGCTTTGACACCGCTTAGCATCTTCAGCGTTCCAAATTTCGCCATTAGCTACTATGGGGATATTAGTGTGCTGCTTAATTTTCGCTATCCACTCCCAGTAAGCCGGTGGCTTGTAGCCTTCTGTTTTTGTTCTTGCATGAACAACAAGCTCAGAGGCCCCTGCTTCAGTAATTGCAATAGCATTATCAATAGCTAAAGACTTGTCCTCAAAGCCCAGCCTGATTTTGGCTGAAACCGGGATTTCAGCAGGTACGGCATCCCTAACCGCTTTTACAATTTCGTAAAGAGTTTGCGTCTCCTTCAACAATACTGCGCCGCCCTTACTTTTGTTGACTGTCTTAGCAGGGCAACCAAAGTTCAGATCAACACCTGGAGAGCCCAGTTCTATTGCAGTTTGCGCATTCTCTGCAAGCCATTGTGGATGTTGCCCTAGCAATTGGACTCTTACTGGTACGCCTGAGGGGGTTTTGCCGCCGTTGTGTAGCTCTGGGCAAAGTCTATAAAACGTTTTCTTGGGTAGTTTTTGATCAACAACCCTTACAAACTCAGTAACACACTGGTCAAAACCACCCACACGAGTGAGCATATCTCTCATTAAGTGATCGACAACGCCTTCCATAGGGGCAAGCATTACTTTCATTATAAACGTCTCACGTTAATAGAACATAAAATTGGCGCGGGAGTGTAGCAAAAAGAGTTAATTTCAGCCAGGACTTGGGGCTCAGTTTATAAACTTTGTGTCTGTCCACTTTAGTTGCGCTTAAACAGACTACCGGCGCTACTGAAAGGAATTGTACTAATGATGAGTAAGTGTCTGTCCACTTAAACAAGAGGTTGTTATAAAGTGGTTTTTTATTTGGATTACAACGTAAAATTTTAGCTTATCATTATCACATTATTGGGAAGTAGTATCCTTCTCTAGACGAGCGAGAACGGAGAGCTTTTGGTTATCAGTGTATGTCCTCCAATTTACTATCTCATCAATAGTACGTTTGCATCCAACGCATATTTCATCTTCATTCAATTTACACAAGGCTATACACGGTGATGTTGAGTTCATAAAGCTTCTGTTTTATCTAAACCTTCATTTTTACTTTGTGCATGCGAAGCAGCAATAGCCGCCATTGTGTTTTCCGACAGTTCTTTATTTGACCATAAACAAACATGGCAACCAAAACGCGATTCAAGATATGAAGCAAACTCAGTGTATGTCCCACATTCATATCGCACTAAATTTTGTTTTTTACCGTCGTAAATAACCGCAGAATAAGTAAACACAAAAAGCCTCCTTTGAAAGAGGCTCAAATATACATCTAGACGTCTAAACGTTCAAGCGTCTATTTCGAGTAATCAAGTGCTGCGCAGATTGCGGCTACTTGAGCGTCGTTACAATTTTCAGGTGTCGCATTATCACTATCGGGATAAACTTCCGTTGTTGTAACATATTTGGCATCTGTCATACCGCCACAAAGATACAAAGCCTTCTTGTCATAGCAGATAACACCTTCACTCACCACATCTGCTCCAATAATCTTGCCGTTCTCGTCTGCAGGAGCGATGTGCGTTACTTTTTTCACCGAATCGATTACAGCTTTTTGAAACTCTATTTGTGGATTTGGCGTGTTTGCGACCGTATAGAAACCGTCAGGTATATTCCAATTATCATGGGTTACGCCATCCCGTGCGGCCAGCGCCGGTCTGAATTCAGTGTTATCTGTATCGGTCGTCTCATGTAAATCAATATGTAGTGTTAGCGACAACGTTAGGTCAGACACTAACTGCATAAGCTGAGCGGATTCTGGTGCTGGGGAGTCGCTGTAAAATGAACGATTTGGATCGAGTGCCATTGGATTCCACCGGTTTATCGTCTCGTAACCCCAAGGGCTTACACATGGCACAACTACAATGTTTACTTGCCCTGCATACTGTGACAACTTTGTGTTAATAAACTGAAGCGCGCCTTGCACGCCACTCGTTTCATAACCGTGAACTCCCCCCGTAACAAGCGCTGTAGGCTTTTTAGTATCAAAGTTATTTGGCACTACTGCATATAACGGATAGCGCTCAGAATCGTATGGGAGAGAACCATACTGCTTTAGTTCAAAGCCTTCAGGAATAATATTAAAAAGTTTATCGAGTACTTCTTCTTGATAACTTCTTTTCACAGTCTGTTTAGATTTCCACTGCGATATGTCTTTCTCGCTCCATGGCTCACCTGGGGTCCCAATTGGATAATTCTGCATATAACACCTCTTTTGTATTTAAGAGATCATAACAGCTCAGTAAGCTTACGTATCTACTTTACAAGAGATTAATCGATGGTTGTGACATTAGATCTTTACGCTTCATATCCTAAAAAGTTAGTTGCTCAATGGTATGTTGACGTAGCTTTGCAAAGGATTAGTTCACTCTAGAATAAGCATGAAAGGTCGAGTTAGTAATACTTGGGTAGCCATTTGTTCAGAAAGAAAATGTAAGTGACTGTCCACTGGCAATTCACTAGCAATTAAAAACGACTTGTGGTTGAGGAAGTGTGAAAGTGTCTTTCCACAAAGTTTCCGGAGACAAAAACAAAAAAACCAGCCGAATGGCTGGTTTTTTCGATATGGCGTCCCCTAGGGGATTCGAACCCCTGTTACCGCCGTGAAAGGGCGGTGTCCTAGGCCTCTAGACGAAGGGGACTGAAACTTTGCTAGTGAAGATACACTTCACTAAATTTCTGTAAGCTCAAGAATGCAATTAACAATCTTATTCCTACCGAAACTTTCAGTCAGAAGTTGAATAATCAACTCCAGCCTATTTCACAGTTTTAATCGACTGTGACGCGATAAAATGGCGTCCCCTAGGGGATTCGAACCCCTGTTACCGCCGTGAAAGGGCGGTGTCCTAGGCCTCTAGACGAAGGGGACTGAAAATCTTCTTTCGAAAGCTCCGCTTCCGAATTTTTCAGTAAGTCGAAGTGAGCCAGCGAACTGAGCGACCTTTCCCTACCGAAACTTTCAGTCAGAAGTTGAATAATCAACTCCAGCCTATTTCACAGTTTTAATCGACTGTGACGCGATAAAATGGCGTCCCCTAGGGGATTCGAACCCCTGTTACCGCCGTGAAAGGGCGGTGTCCTAGGCCTCTAGACGAAGGGGACTGAAAATCTTCTAGTGAAGATGTACTTCACTAAATTTCTGTGAGTATAAGACAGTGTTAACCGAGCTTATCCTTACCGAAACTTTCAGTCGGAAGTTGAAATAACAACTCCAGCCTATTTCACAGTTTTAATCGACTGTGACGCGATAAAATGGCGTCCCCTAGGGGATTCGAACCCCTGTTACCGCCGTGAAAGGGCGGTGTCCTAGGCCTCTAGACGAAGGGGACTGAATTCTTTTTTCGAAACTAAATTTTCGAATTTTTCAGTCCGAAGCTGCGTTAACAGCTTCAGCCTATATCAAACCACATCTCAATGTGACTTGGTGGAGCCAGGCGGGATCGAACCGCCGACCTCCTGCATGCCATGCAGGCGCTCTCCCAGCTGAGCTATGGCCCCATCATGGTACCAGTCATTTTGTGTGACTGTTCCGTGACAGCGGGGCGCATTCTAGGCATCCCCCTCTGTCATGTCAACGCTTTTTTTATGAATTTTCTCTGTTTGCTATAAAAGTAAGCGCTTTGTCGATTCTCTCGCCAATTTTCTCTTTTGAGATAAGATTCAACGTGATATCTAGAGACGGTGAATTACCCCCGCCTGTTACAGCTACACGCAGCGGCATGCCTACTTTACCCATACCTACTTCCAGTTCTTCAGCCGTACTATTAATAGCTGCTTGAATATTTTCTGGGTTCCAGTCTTCAATTGCCATTAATTTATCTTTAGCAAGCTCTAATGGACCTCGAGCGACTGGGCGAAGGTGTTTTTTCGCTGCATTCGCATCAAAATCTTCATAGTCTTGATAAAAGTATGTAGAAATCTCTGCTAACTCTTTAAGAGTTTTAACCCTATCCGCTTGAATAGCAATAATAGATTCAAGCGCTGGACCTGTTGTTAAATCAACATTTAACTGTTCGAAATGCCATTTAGCATGTGAAGCAACCTCGCTTGCTGGCAATGTCTTTATGTAATGCTGATTTAACCAGATTAGCTTTTCTGTATTAAATGCCGACGCAGACTGCCCTATTGCATCCAAGCTAAATTTCTCAATCATTTCATCTACAGAGAAAACTTCTTGGTCGCCGTGAGACCAGCCCAACCTAACAAGATAGTTAAGCACAGCTTGTGGTAGGAAGCCGTCATCACGATACTGCATTACACTTACTGCACCATGTCGTTTTGACAGTTTCTTTCCGTCATCACCCAAGATCATCGAAACGTGAGCGTACTCTGGAACAGGTGCATTAAGGGCTTCAAGTATATTGATTTGGCGTGGCGTGTTATTTATATGGTCTTCACCACGCACTACATGGGTAATGCCCATGTCCCAATCATCTACAACTACACAGAAGTTATAGGTAGGCGTGCCATCAGTACGCTGGATAATGAGATCGTCGAGTTCTGTATTGCTAATCTCAATTTTTCCTCGGACATGATCGTTAATAACAACCTTGCCTTCTAAAGGGTTTTTGAAGCGAATAACAAACGGCTCACCTTCAGGGTGATCAGTTCTGTCTCTCCATGTGCCAGGATAGCGAGGCTTTTCACCGCGCTCTTTTTGCGCTTCACGAATTGCATCTAGCTCTTCAGAGCTCATAAAGCATTTATACGCTTTACCTTCATCCAAAAGCTGCTGGATAAGTTCCTTATATCTATCAAAACGCTCAGTTTGATAGATAGGGCCTGTGTCCCAAGTTAAACCTAACCATTGCATACCATCTAAAATAGCCTGCTTAGCTTCTTCAGTTGAACGCTCGATATCCGTATCTTCAATACGAAGAACAAACTCACCGCCTTTGCTTTTCGCAAGAAGCCAAGAATAAAGCGCAGTTCGTGCGCCGCCAACGTGAAGGTAGCCTGTTGGGCTGGGTGCAAATCGTGTAACAACCGACATGGTCACTCTCTATTGTTAATAGTGTTTCTAAAGATGGGCGCATTCTACCAGTCTCCGCGCGACTTCAAAAGTAAGTTGAGAATAGATGGATAAGAAAGTGGACAGACACTTATTTTCCTTTATTGATTCTTTAACAGCTTTTTCAGCTGTTAAAGAAACAACTAATAACCTTTTACTGCTAAAAAAGCAGAAAAGGGACAGACACTTTTTATTGACACTCTTCTGGCTGAATAGGTGGGTGTCCAATGAGTAAAGTAGGTGTGTTTTAGTACACGGACGCATTTAGTCCAAACTTAATTAGTGTGTGTCCGATTTGACTTTCTGTATAGAAGTGTCTGTCCGATCTAACTTCGTAGATAGAAAGAAACAACATAATTCTTGGCTGCAGGTTTGAACTAGGTAATGATGTCTTTCCACACTATATTTGAATAAGTGTCTGTCCCTTTACTGCCTTTTACTGGTTTCTTTTCTGTTTTTTGTGCGCTTCCTTGCATTAGCCAAGCGAGTGCCTATTCACTTTGAACTTTGCTAAACAAAGAGTGTGTGTCCGATTTAAATTTCTTCGATTTAACTTCCACTCTAAAGAGTTGAACGAAATAAGGATACGTGTGCGCATTATATCCGAATAAGTGTCTGTCCACTTTCACGCACTTTCACGAATAAGTGTCTGTCCATTTTGGCACTTAAAAACGCTGTTCTTTTCATCAATTTAGTTAAGATACAGTCAGAGTGGCTAAATTTCGGGCACACAGTCATTTTTCTTTAATTTTATTGTTGACACTAACGGAACCGACTCTATAATACCGCCCCACTTGCTTAGGCAAGGTTTTAAAAATATGGACGCTTAGCTCAGTTGGGAGAGCATCGCCCTTACAAGGCGAGGGTCACTGGTTCAAGCCCAGTAGCGTCCACCACCTCTTCACAGTGGATAAACAGTGAAATCAAAATATGGACGCTTAGCTCAGTTGGGAGAGCATCGCCCTTACAAGGCGAGGGTCACTGGTTCAAGCCCAGTAGCGTCCACCACTTCCTCACAGTGGCTAAACAGTGAAAATCAAAATACGGACGCTTAGCTCAGTTGGGAGAGCATCGCCCTTACAAGGCGAGGGTCACTGGTTCAAGCCCAGTAGCGTCCACCACTTCCTCACAGTGGCTAAACAGTGAAATCAAAATACGGACGCTTAGCTCAGTTGGGAGAGCATCGCCCTTACAAGGCGAGGGTCACTGGTTCAAGCCCAGTAGCGTCCACCATCTTCTTTTAATATTCTTCACAATCAACGTATCAAAGCCTTAAAAACTGACAGTACCAGTTTATCTTCACCTAGATATTGCAAAAGCAATTTACACTCTAAACAAAATCAGTCACTTCTAAAAAACACTACGCCAGCAATGCTGTCACTTAGCTCTGCCAAATATTGCACCTCCCAAGCCAAAGATTGCCCAAAAAAATCATAACAATCACTTAACCACCCTATTCACCACAAGATTTCTACTGCCTATATTCACTACGAATCACCTCAACTATGCGATAGTCTCACTGACGAGCTATACTTTAAAAATAATTATCGTGGTATGGTGAAACCCATAACGTCCTAAAGGCTACCCTTTAATGAAGCTACACTTAGCTAGAAATACTAAGTTGTTAATTGCCGAAGATCAGGTGCTGGCAAAAAGCCACATGCACTATGCCCTTGAGCAGCTAGGTTTCCGCAATATGGACTATGTTGATAGGCCCTCTCATGCACTGTCAGCGCTACAAGAACACTCTTATGACGCCATCATTTGTTCCTATAACTTACGTTCCGAACAAGGCGGTTACTTTTTACTAGAACAACTCAATGAGTCTGACTCACTGCCGCTCACCAGCGCATTTATCTTCACTAGCGCAGACACATCAGCAGAAGTCGTCCACGCAATTATCGAATTGCAACCAGATGAATTTATTGCTAAGCCATTTTCCGTTAACGAATTAGACCGTCGGCTTTCTCGCGTTCTAGCAAGGAAAAAGGCCCTTGAAAATGTTTATTCATTTATGGATAAACAGGACTATGAAAAGGCGCTAGCCGAAGTTGAGCATTTCTTGCTACAACCCGAGCATGCCGAGCACTTTCCTCTAGCAATGAAGATTAAAGGTGATTTGTTTATTATCACAGAGAGATTCCAGGAAGCTTTGGTCTTCTTTGAGTCAATAATAAACATCCAAGATTTTAGCTGGGCTCGAATGGGAATTGCGAAAAGCCTTCTGGCACTCAATGAGCTTGATGATGCAGAAAGAGAAATCATCCAACTGGCGATGCGCCCTGATTCTGCATTAGAGGCATACGACTTACTCGCCAAACTACAAATTAAACAGTCAGCGTTTGACGACGCACTTGAGTGTACAGCGCTAGCATGCAACATTTCTCCTCAGAATATCCCTCGCCATCAAATGGCGATAAACCTTGCTCGTATCACACACGATTACGAAAGCCAGTTTAACAGTGCGAAAAAAGTTGTACGCTACGCAAAAAACTCTATCTACGATAAACCAGATATTTATCTAACTGCAGCAAGAGCTGGTGTTGATTTTGCGATGACGTCTGAGCCAGAACACGTAAACAGCATTGTTAAACAAACCAATGAATATTTACGTCAGTTGAAAAAAGCTCACCCAAAAGCAGCGGTCAATGATGAACTGACAGTGATCGATGCCCGTCTTCACTATTTAAAGGATGACACTGTAAAAGCCCAGACACTGCTGTCGGACTTTCACACAGACCACGCTCAACATCACTCTACTGAAGCATTACTCGATAGAGCCAAAGCGCTGCATGAGGTTGGACTTAAAAAAGAGTCGATTGCAATTTTAGATGCGATTTCATCAAGACAGGAAGAAAGCGCTGATGAATTAAACCTAATGGCGACGTATTTAAAGCAGGAAAAAGAAGAAAAAGAAGCGATTACATTAAGCCCTAAAACACTCAATAACACGGCTGTCGCCCAGTATAAGCGAGGTAATTTGGAGCAATCATATACCACCTTCGCTCAGGCATTTCGCGTTATGCCTAAAAACCCTTCAATTGCACTGAACTACCTTCAAGCCATTATTAGAGCGAGAAAAGCAAACGCGCCTATGCTTCCTGACACAGTAGCTGCAATTAACAAATGCAGAGAGACTCTTGAAACAACAGCCCTATCTGAAGACCAACACGCACGCTACCAGAGCGTGAAGAACATATTGAAGAACAAGTAATTTAACCAATCCGCTCTTTGGTTTAATAACGCACTAATCTAGTTTGAATATACTACTACTGTTTCGTGATACAGTTTGTCTTTGTATTCAAGCTCATGACTGAATGTCATGCCTAGCTTTTTCATAATATTGATAGACGCACTGTTTTCAGGGTTAGCAATTGCCGAAAACTTTTCTACACCAATATCATACAAGGCTTCTTTCACAGCTTGTGCAGCCTCAGTGGCGTACCCCTTGCCCCACGTGTGACGTTTAAAGCGCCAGCCTAATTCCATATTGTCACTTTCAGGATGTTGGGTAAAAAAGCCAAACGGACGAACCAAAATCCACCCTATGCTTTCTTTTTCAGCCAGCGTCTCTACGCGCCAAAGCCCCCACCCCAAAGCAGGGTTGGAATAAGCTTGGAAGCGAGGAACGAAAATATCGCGAACATCTTCTTTGGAGGATTTTTTACCACCGTTGATATACTTCATGACAAGCTCGTCTTGGTCGAGCTCCCATAAAAAGTCGGCGTCTTTATCGGTGATATAGTGGTAGGAGAGACGCGCACTGTCCTTGATATGCATATACTTCCTTTATCATTATTATTTTTAATATACTTACACCGCTGAATATAGCTTATTTTTACAACAAACCAAACTTATTCGATGCTTTTTATTCTGGCCTACATTTTCCCTTAACGTAGGAAGAGTTTTCTAGCCTCCTAGCATAGCCAGGTGTTTTGTGGCCCCTGTTTTTCCTTCATGTAGATAATGAGTTTCGTGCTTTTGTCCTAGTACATCTTGTAGAAAAGCTACCACTTCATCTACATTACCATTTGCAAGTAGATGCCTCATATCTATACCGTTTTCACTGAATAAGCACAAGTGTAACTTGCCTGGCGCAGAGACACGAAGACGGTTACACGTTTTACAGAAGTCCTTGCTGTACGGCATGATTAAACCAATCTTGCCCGCATAGTCCGGGTGATAGAACTCTTGCGCTGGCCCTGCATCTTTCCTACGCAATAAGGGCTGCCACCCCATATCTAACAGGGTAGTTTTTAATGGTGAACCGCTTTGATGTTGTTTATTGAAAAATTGGTTTAAATCGCCTGTTTCCATTAACTCGATAAAACGGAGCGTCACCGGCATATCTTTAAGCCAAGCAAGGAATCGATGTAGACGGCTATCGGAAAAGTCATTGAGTAAAACAGAGTTAACTTTTACATCAAGGTCAGCATCAATGGCTGCATCCAACCCTCGCAGTACTGCCTTTAGCTTGTCCTGCCCTGTTATAGCGGCGAATTGCCGGGGGTCTAAACTGTCGATACTGACGTTTACCTGATCTAAACCTGCATCTTTCCACTGGTGGGCAAATTTTTCCATTCGCGCACCGTGTGTCGTCATCGCAACACGCTCTATACCCGGTGTATTACTGGTTAGTTGTAAGATATCAAGGAAGTCTCTTCGCAGGGTTGGCTCACCACCTGTTAGGCGCACTTTTGAAGTACCTAGCTGAGCAAACGCTTTTAGTAAGGTATCAATTTCGCTTAATGTCATAAATTGATCGCTCGTTGGGCCTTCATACCCATCTGGCAAACAGTACTGACAGCGAAAGTTGCACGCTTCGGTCACTGACAAACGCAAATAGTGAAACTGTCTACCGAAACTATCTTCTAACAAACCAACTCCTTAATCCTTTGCTACTTTATGAATCGCTACTGAGATTTTTTACGTTACAAAACCCAGCAAATCATTGAGTAAATAACAAGGTCACTAAATTAAACTACCCTAGTGTACGCGGGGTGAAATTAAAATTAAACACATTCGTTGCTATAAATAAGACCATTTTAATCTCTAGCCTATTTCAAAACGTATTACAAAAGGCGAGAATAATTATATATGGGCAAGCTTGTTCAATTCCTAATAAAAGGTTTACACCAAATTATTTTCTAAATCTTCCCGCTCTTAGTACAGTAAACCAAACAATAAAGCACACTATAAAATGAGAAAAAACCGTTTTCCTACGAATGCCGATGAACCTGTTAAATGGCACGTTCTATCACAGCTCTGGCCTTATCTTCTTGAGTTTAAGCAACGCGTATTTTTAGCCCTAATGTGCTTAGTTGCAGCGAAGCTTGCCAGTATTGGCCTGCCCTACGTGCTGAAGTACACCGTTGACAGCTTAAATGGAGATTTAACCACGCTAGCTTTGGCGGTTCCTATTAGCTTAATCGTTGCCTATGGAACGCTGCGCTTATTGAATGTCTTACTCGGCGAAGTGCGAGATACGCTATTTGGTCGCGTTACTGAGCGCGCCATGCGCCGTCTAGGGCTTAAGGTTTTCAAGCACCTACACAATCTAGACTTAGGCTTTCATCTGAATCGGCGTACAGGCGGATTGTCGCGAGATATCGAGCGTGGCACCAACGGCGTCAGCTTTTTAATGCGCTTTATGGTGTTTAATATTGTCCCTACTCTGTTAGAGATCGCCTTAGTAGTTGGCTTGCTCTTATTTCAGTTCGGCGTATCTTTCGCGCTGATAATTGTGCTCAGCGTTGTGGCCTATATTGGTTTTTCGATGAAGGCTACCGACTGGCGCACCCGTTTTGTCACACAAATGAATGAAGCAGACTCAACCACTAACTCAAGGGCGGTAGACAGCCTTCTTAATTTTGAAACTGTAAAATATTTCAATAACGAATCCTTTGAAGCCAACCGGTACGACACAGATTTGGCCGCTTGGGAAAAGGCGCGACGTAAGAACCGCTTATCGCTATTTGCACTAAACGGTGGGCAAGCCGCTATTATCGCCGTTGCCATGACTTCAATGATGGCTAACGCTGCCTTTGGGGTTATGAATGGCGAAATGACCATTGGCGACTTTGTACTTATCAACGCCTTCACTATGCAGATTTTCATGCCCTTAAACTTTTTGGGTTTTGTATACCGTGAAATTCGTGGCAGCCTTGCCAATATCGATAAGTTATTCGACCTTCTATCTCAAACTCCAGCTATCAAAGATTCAGACAACGCCACCGAATTAACCTGCGCCAACCCAGCACTACGCTTTGATAATGTGCATTTCGCCTATAACGAAAATAGAAAAATATTAAACGGGTTGAGCTTTGACGTCCCACCTGGCGCCAAAGTAGCCGTAGTCGGTGAAAGCGGCGCGGGAAAATCTACGCTAATGAAGTTGCTTTTCCGTTTTTACGACCCTCAACAAGGCAGCATTACCATAGACGGAAATAATATTGCCTCGCTTACGCAACAAAGTCTGCGCTCACATATCGGTATCGTCCCCCAGGACACGGTACTGTTTAACACCACATTGCTAGAAAATATTCGCTACGGTAACCCCGATGCCAGCGATGAAGATATTAAACAAGTGATTAAGCTTGCACACCTTGAAACCTTTGTAGAAAGCTTGCCTGAAAAATTAGAAACAACCGTAGGTGAGCGAGGACTAAAGCTTTCTGGCGGTGAAAAACAGCGCGTATCTATCGCACGAGCGTTACTTAAAGGTGCGCCCATTATGATTTTCGACGAGGCCACCAGCTCATTAGATAGCACATCAGAAAGGGCAATTTTGTCAGCCCTTCGTGATGCAGCCAAGGGTCATACTAGCTTGGTCATAGCCCATAGACTGTCCACTATTGTCGATGCTGACAAGATCCTCGTACTAAAAAACGGTACCATAGTAGAGGAAGGGACACACACTCACTTGCTTGAACAAGGGGGTGAATACGCAACCTTATGGCAAGCCCAACAGCGTGAAGATGACGAAGCTAGTTCAGATAAAGATGTAGAAGGTAGTTAATAGATGGACCCGACGCTTATAAAAGCCGCCATTAATCAAGTAATGCCGTTCGGAAAATATGCGGGGAGACGCCTCTTCCATTTACCTGAGCCTTACCTAGTTTGGTTTCACAAACAGGGCTTTCCCGAAAGCAAGTTAGGTGAACAGCTCGCTTTAATGTATGAAATAAAGTTAAACGGCTTAGAATCTGTAGTAGAGCCCCTGCTAGATGATGACTAGCAACTGCCTTATGACGAGCATTGCCTTATTTCCGTAGTTTTTATTCTGGTTGCCGTATTTTTACCTAAATCCGCGTGTTAGGCACACCAAAACAGCAAGAAGATTTATGTTTGCAAGACCCAGAAAACAACGTCGAAGTGACGTAAACGAGCGCATCAAAAAGATTCATAATGCGATAGCTGACAAGTTGCTATCTTATCCAGAACTTTTTGAACAAGCTGAACACACTTTAGAAACCCGATATCAAAACAAAATGATGCGTTATGGTAGCTACCTGCTATGGAAGGGCATTATAGAAGCCCGCCATGAACCCGATGTATTTAAAGCTTTATTGTTGGCCGATGACGAGCGAACAGCCAATTTGAGAAGAGAAACTATCTTCACCGGAATTTTAAGTGAAGAAGAAAGAGAACAGCTGCTATGAAAAAAACGGGCAGCGTTTGTTTCGCTGCCCGTTTTTAAGTCTTACTGCGATTCACGCATTACGCATTACGCATTACGCATTACGCAAATGATCAGCTACCAAGAATGCCATCTCAAGCACCTGGTCCGCATTTAGGCGCGGATCACATTGTGTTTTATATGCCTGGGCTAAATCATCGTCGCTAATTTGATAAGCACCACCAGTACATTCCGTTACGTGCTGACCGGTCATTTCAAGGTGAATACCACCTGCATGAGTTCCTTCTGCTTCATGCGCTTGGAAGAACTGTTTAATTTCTTTCAAAATTGCATCGAAGTTACGGGTTTTGTAGCCGCTTGACGCTGAGAACGTGTTGCCGTGCATTGGGTCAGAACTCCACACAACATGTCTGCCTTCCGCTTTTACTTTACGCAGTAGTCGTGGCAGGTTGTCAGCTAAGTTATCAGCTCCCATGCGAGTAATAAGCGTTAAACGCCCAGGGTCATTTAGCGGGTTAAGCGCATCAATTAAACGAATAAGCTCGTCTTCCTGCATGCTTGGCCCAACTTTCACACCAATTGGATTGTGAATACCACGGAAAAACTCAACGTGCGCATGATCAAGTTGACGGGTACGCTCACCAATCCACACCATATGCGCAGAACAGTCGTAAGGCTTGCCGGTAAGCGTATCAATGCGCGTAAGCGCCTGTTCGTAGTTTAATAGCAAAGCTTCGTGCGACGTAAACAGCGAGGTTTCATGTAGCGTTGAGCTAGTTTGTGCGTTAATGCCAATAACATCCATAAACTCAAGCGTATCTTGAATACGGTTAGCCATATCCGAATAACGTTCTTTAAGCGGGTTGTTTTCAACAAACGCCATGTTCCACCGGTTCACTTCGTGAAGGTCGGCCAAACCTCCCTGGGCAAATGCGCGAAGAAGGTTCAAGGTTGAAGCACTGCGATGGTACGCTTCTAATAAGCGTTCAGGGTCTGGTCGACGGGCCGCTTCAGTAAACTCAAAGTTATTGATGATATCGCCACGATAGCTTGGCAAGGTCACGTCACCACGGGTTTCAAAGTCTGATGAACGCGGCTTAGCATACTGGCCTGCCATGCGTGCAACCTTGGTTACCGGGCAGCGCCCAGCAAAGGTAAGCACAATCGCCATTTGCAGAATAACTTTAAAGGTATCGCGAATTTTAGGCGCATTAAACTCGTCAAACGACTCAGCGCAGTCACCGCCTTGCAAAAGAAAGCCTTTACCCAAGCTCACTTCACCTAGCTGACGTCTAAGTTCACGGGCTTCGGCAGCGAATACAAGTGGAGGATAAGAACTTAGTGTTTGCTCTACTTCATTTAAACGTACTTTGTCATCGTACTGTGGTTGCTGAAGAATAGGTTTATTTCTCCAACTGTCTACTTGCCAATTACTCAACGGTGTTCTCCTGAATAAAAAACGTAGGGCAAACGTTTTACTGAAAATAGTTATTGAAACTTATTGCTTCGAATAATAAGACTGTAGCGCGCTTCACAGTATGCCTGTAACGCATTTTTATAATCAGCCTAATATGAAATTATGAATCTAAAAAATGTGGTGGCACTTTACCACATTTATCCTAAGGAAATAGGTGCGCAAACTTGAATTTCTAGAAAGTTATCGTGCTTGCTTATAGCAAAATGGCATTCAAACACCTTCTCAAGGTTTAATTGCGTCGCTACGTCTTGTGGCTCTCCCTGCGCTACCATACTACCTTTGTGCATTAACCATAGACTTTCGCAGTAGTTTGCGCTAAGTGCGATATCATGAGACGTCATGAGTATTGTATTTCCTTTACTACAAAGGAATTTTACTAAGCTGGCCAGCGCATACTGATGCCTAATATCAAGCCCTTGTAGTGGCTCATCTAAAAACGCTAAACCCTCTCCCCGCTCTAACTGGGGCCATATTTGTAAAAGTGCTCGACAAATTTCTACACGCTGACGTTCGCCGCCAGAAAGCTGGGTAAGGATTTTGTTTGAAAAGCCTGACACTTCAAGGGCCTTTTCTAAAACCGGAGGAATAAGCGAAGACTGGTTTTCTGCTGTATAAAAACTTAAGTATTCCTTAACTGAAAGGTGAAACCCACTTTCACTCTGCTGAGCTAACAAAGTACGTACGCTAGCAAGCGTGGCAAGTGACCAACTACCCATTGGCTTGCCATGCAGCATTACTTTACCGTTATCAGCTTCAATCAGCCCTGCAAGGGTAAGTAGCAGCGTCGACTTCCCTGCCCCGTTTGGCCCTATGATATGAATACATTCGCCCTTTTTCGCGCTTAATCCTTCCACCCTCAGCCGTGACCCAATGCTTACGTTTTGTAGGCTTAAAATCATTGAAGCATCCGAAGCACTTTCGCTACTATTGGTGCAAGGCGTTTTGTTGTAACTAACCGCATTACATCCATTTGTACTTGAATCTACTTCACTATAAGGATCAGGTTGCTTTATCGTAAAAGGATTAGGTGTCGTCATTCCATCAGCCTTTAAGCTGGCCTTTTGCCAGCGCCCAAATAAGTAACGGGCCACCTAGCGTTGCTGTAACCATAGAGACAGGAAGTGTAATGGCGCGAGTCATTTCAGAGCTTAGCGCTACCAGCATTAAAAGACTTGCACCACTTAGCGCACTTAAGGGCAATAAAAAGCGATTGTTATGCCCGATGATCAAACGCAAAATATGAGGAACGAGTAAGCCTACAAACGCGATGGACCCAGCCATCGACACCGCCGTACCCACCGCGATAGCGCAAACGATGAGGGCACGTTCAGTAAGTCTTTCCACATCCACACCGCTACTTTTTGCCGCAAGTTCGCCGGCATATAGCTTGTTCAAATCACCTGCGAAAAAAAGCTGTAAACCTACAGCTATAACTATCAGCGGGCCTCCTACCGATAAAATTAACCAATTAGTTTGATATAAGCTGCCCATTAGCCAAAAAGTGAGGTTGCGAAGGGCATTAGCGTCGCTGAACATATAAAGCCAGGCAATAACAGCCCCACTAAGCGTCGATATGGCAATACCAGCAAGAATTACAGCAGTGGAGGAGCCCAGCAATTTTCTAGCTAGACGGTAAATAACAAAAGTAGATAACAAGGCACCCACAAAGCACCCAAAGGGCAGTAAGTAATGCAGGTAGGCTGTCGCCCATTGCGGCGTTAACAGTAACAATAGTGCGGCAACTAAACTCGCTCCGCTGGTTATGCCTATGATTCCTGGGTCAGCTAGCGGGTTTCGAAGTACCACCTGTAACGTTGCGCCACTTACGGAAAGCGCCGCCCCTACTAAGCATGCGGTAAGTATAAGCGGTATTTGAAGCTGAACGATAATATGCTGCTTTAAGCCGTCAGCCGCGTTAGCAAACCCTGTCACGCCAATAACACCCACCACGCCAACGGCTAACAAACAAAGTAGCGTTATTACAACCAAAGAAAGGGCTGTGCGTTTAGTTTCCATGGCTCTCAAAATCGCTTCTCAAAATCGGTTCTAAATATGCGCTCTAGATTTGGCTCGCAATGCCGCTTCTCAGTTTTGGCTTGTGAATAAGGCTTCTGATTATAGTTGTTGGGTTTGCTTTATGTGCGCAATCAAACCATCCGATGCTTCTTCAATTAAATCTAACACCAACTCAAAGCCTCGCTTTCCTCCGTAGTATGGGTCAGGCACTTCTTTGTCTTCCACATTTGCGAAGTCCAGAAAGAGCTTAATTTTTTCCTGGTACTGGCTTGGCGACATGCCATGTAAATTTGCCAAGTTGCTATTATCCATAGCTAAAATATAGTCGAAGCGCTCAAAATCACTTTCATCAACACGGCGACATTTAAGCCCCTTAAAGCTGTAACCTCTGTCGACCCCAGCTGCCTGTGAACGCTTATCTGCTGGTTTCCCAATGTGGTAACCATGCGTCCCCGCAGAATCGATTTCAATATTTAACCCGGCTTTTTTAGCTTTGTGCTTGAACACGGCCTCTGCGGTTGGAGAGCGGCAAATATTGCCCAAACACACGAACAACACCGATGTAGATTGTTTCATTCAAAATCCTATTTAAACGCAGTGACGGAGCGCGACTAAACTTTGTGCCCAGTTTCGCGTATGATACGCCGTCAGAAAAATTGTGGAGTTAGTATGACCGCACATGTACTTATGCTAAGTAGCTCTCGTCAAGGCGACGAGGCTTACCTAGAGCACGCTAGAGGACTTATTTTTGCACACTTAGGCGAAATTCGCGACCTCCTATTTGTTCCTTACGCAGCTGTAACCCAAACGTACGACAGTTATGTAGATGCTGTTGCTACTGCCTTGCCAGAATGTAATGTTACTGGGCTACATACAGTAGAAGACCCTGTGGCCGCCGTAAACAATGCGAAGAAAAATGGCCAAGCCATTGTGGTAGGTGGTGGAAACACCTTTCACCTGCTTTCAACACTTTATGCGAACGCGCTTATTGTACCAATAAAGCACGCCATCGCCGATTGCACGCCTTATATTGGATGGAGCGCGGGCTCGAATATCTGTGGCGAATCGATTAGAACCACTAATGACATGCCTATTATTGAGCCGCCTAGTTTTGATGCGCTAGATATCGTGCCGTTTCAGTTGAACCCGCACTACACCGATTATCAGCCTCCTGGCCATAATGGTGAAACCCGCGATCAGCGATTGGCCGAGTTTACTACGCTAAATCCAACCACGCCGGTGGTAGCTATCCGTGAAGGCACTGCGCTACGTCTTTGTAATAACCAACTTACTTTAGTCGGTGAAAAAGACGGCTTCATCTTCTTAGGTGAAGAAAAAACGCTAATTAATTCAGGTGATGATTTAACTTATTTGCTTGATAGCGGCGAATAGCGCTTCTTCATCAGGCTCACGCTGGTAGGGAATTTCTGCCAGCAGTGGCTCGGGTAACATGGCTTTTAGAGAATGCAGGTTTTCCTGGTATCGCGTCATGTTACCTGTGATGTCGTTAGCCACCCACCCTTTAATGTTTAGCCCATCTGCGCGTATCGCTTCTGCGGTTAATAGCGCATGATTTAAGCAGCCTAGACGCATACCCACAACGAAAATCACCTCCATGTTGAGCGCTTTCACAACATCGGATAGATAATACGTAGGCGTATACTCATCGCCCACGATTAAGGGTAATCGCCACCCGCCAGCACCTTCCATCAGCAAGAGATCTGGCTGATAAGCATGCAGTTTATTAAGGCCTTGCGCAATTTTTTCAAAGCTTAACGCCACACCTTCTTCAAGTGCTGCAATATGTGGCGCAATGGGCGGTCTTAATGCGATAGGGTTTATTTGATGAAAAGGAAGTGTCTGTCCATTTTCTTCGCTTGCGCTTTTTAGCTCGGTATTATCTATAGCTTTAATGGCTTTGTTTTCGCGTATTTTAGAGCACGCTTTTTGAATATTTAGCGCATCATCGTTAACCCACTCACCGTTAACCTGCTCACAACCAGCTGCAATAGGTTTATAGCCGATGCTGGTAAGCGATGCTTTTTGCGCTGCTTTTAGTAATTGGCATGTGACATAGGTTTTCCCGACCTCTGTGTCGGTACCAGTAATGAAATACTGCTTCATCGTTTTTCCAATCTAAAATGACTCACACGGTAGGTAAGCGGTAACTTACTTTCTACACCACTTATATCGCTGTAAGCCATTGCTAATTTTTTAATATCTCGACGGGTAAGCGGAGGTTGCTTTCGGCCAGTCTCACCCGCTCCTACACCTTTCACCGAGTACAGTAGCGACATAATATCTTGGTGAGTATCAACATAGTCTTTGGTAATAACTCGTTGTAAGCGAAGCCCTGATTGCTTAAACCCACTCTCCCACTGTGCGGTAGTCGGCAGATGAGTTTCGGCTTGCGAAAGCTGCGCCACTTTACGTGCAGTTTTAAGCTCATCAAAAGAGCCCGACACCATAATAGCAAGCTCAGCGATACCGCCCTGTTTAAGCACGCGCGCTATCTCGCTAGCAACAAGGTTTGTGTCACTCGCCCACTGCAGCGCCATGGACGAAAACACCGTTGAAAATGTGTTTTCAGAGAATGGTAAATCAACAGCACTACCTTTTACGAAAATGGGGTCAGAGTACTTTTTTCGTGCCTGCGCCAACATACCCTCAGCAATGTCTACTCCAGTTGCAACAGCCCCTTTTTCAAGAATTTCCTGTGTGTGAATACCGGTTCCACAGCCTATATCGAGGGCATCGCCCTGCAAAGCCTTTGGTAAGTTTGCTAGCCCCTGCTCGGCTATATTACGCTGGATACACGCAATACTGTCGTACTTTACTGCCGCTTTTGAGAAACTGTGTGCAATGCTCTGCTCGTTGATAGTTTGCGCAGTAACCGCTTTGCTAGCTTTGCCGGTACCGTCAGCTGATTCGGCAACCGTGGAATTACAAAACTCTGCTACGAAAGCGTCTTCATTTTGAGGAAGCACTCTTGCCGTATCATTTAATGATTGACCTACAAAAGGTTCCAATGGCTCTATCAATGTCGCTGATTTTTCACCTGGGCTTGCCGACATTTTTACATCTCTTTCTAATTTACAGAATTTCGGGCGGTTACGGCATTCATCGTACTTTATGCTTCCCTTTTAGCAGAAGGCTCACTTCCAACGCCACACGATAGCTCGTTTAAACCATTGACTGACAACTCAAGCGCATCAATTAACACATCGATATCCTGAGTCGTATGCTTTGCGGTTAAGGTTATACGCAGCCTGTCTTGGTTTTTCGGTACGGTTGGTTGCCGGATAGCGGTTGCCCAAATCCCCCGTTGTTTTAGACCTTCACTTAACGCAACGGCACGCTCTGGGCTGCCGACAATAACTGGCTGAATAGCGCTTTGCGAGGTTCCTAAGGTGATAGTTCCAAAGGTGATATGGTCTGAATTATCACTTTCCTTGTTCGCATCGAGTGTCTGTCCAAAACGTTTGTGGAACGACTCTCTGAAATAGGAAATATTGTTGGTAAGCAATTCGCGACGAGCGGTATCACTGGCGATATGGGTGAGTGAATATAAGGTTGCCACCGCTTGCGCTGGGGGCATGGCAGTTGAATACACATAGTGCTTAGAAAAATTCACCAGATAATCGATAAGGGTTTGGCTTCCGGCAATAAATGCGCCTGCTGTGCCTACCGCTTTCCCGAATGTTCCCATAACAACTGGAACCTGTTGCTGGCTTAAGCCAAGTGCTTCTACAGTACCAAAACCATTTTCGCCTAAAACTCCCATGCCATGTGCATCGTCTAACATAAACCATGCATTATATTTCGCGGCGATATCGGCCATATCTTTGCAAGGCGCAGCATCACCGTCCATGCTAAACACGCCTTCGCTGGCAATAAGAATATCTTGTTGGCTTGAATTAAAATTAGCATCAATTTCGCTATGCGCATCCGCAGCAAGCATTGGGGTATTGCAAACACCTGAAAGCACGCTTTCTAAGTGGTTAAGATCGTTATGCTTAAAGCGGCGAAGCTTGGCGCGCTCGGATACACACTGTGCCCCTTCTAAAAACGACGCATGCATGAGTTTGTCAGCAATAATATGCCCAAGCGCCCCGCTTCTGCTAGCGTGAGACATGTGAGGGAAAAGTGCCATACACAACGCTTGATTAGCGGCAAAGCCAGAGTTAAACAGCAGTGCTGATTCACGGTTTAAACCATCGGCAATATAAGCTTCAAGCGCTAAATGAGCCTGCGTATGCCCCGTGACCAAGGGCGATGCGCCGCTGCCCCCACCAAATTGCGCCAATCCTTCAACCCAACTTTGCAATACGCCTTCATGCTGGCGCATGCCTAAGTAGTCATTGCTTGAAAAGTTAAGATAGTGCTCACCGTTAATACAAATAATGCTGTCTTTTTCGTACTGCTGACGGTGACGCTGGCGCAGCAAGCCTTCCTGAGCACGCGCGCTCAATGAATCGCCTAACCAATTAAAGGCCATTACGCCTCCGTTAATTGCTGTTTCTTTGCCGCTACCTTAGGCTTGGTTGCATCAATAAACAAGTCGTTACTGTCGCCGGCCTGTTCTTGCTGTGCAATCTCCTCTTCTAATACCTGTTGATGCGCTTCATCAGAGTAATCTCGCGTACGCTCAGTATTGATTCCAAGCTTTTTAAACAGCATGACATCTTCGTGGGTATCAGGGTTAGAGGTAGTTAGCAGCTTGCAACCATAGAATATTGAATTGGCTCCCGCCATAAAGCATAGCGCCTGCATTTGCTCGTTCATGGCTTCGCGGCCTGCCGACAATCGTACGTGTGACTTAGGCATCATGATGCGGGCAACCGCAATGGTGCGAATAAACTCAAAATAGTCTAGGTCTTCTACACTATCTAGCGGTGTACCTTTAACTTTTACCAACATATTAATAGGCACACTTTGCGGCTGTTCGGGAAGGTTTGCTAGCTGCACCAGCATACTGGCGCGGTCGCTCATCGTTTCTCCCATGCCCACAATGCCACCTGAGCAAACATTCATACCCGCTGCCCGCACATTTTCCAACGTATTTAAGCGGTCTTGGTAGGTACGAGTGGTAATAATATCGCCGTAGTATTCCGGTGAGGTGTCTAAGTTATGGTTATAATAATCTAAACCCGCTTGTTTAAGTGCAACTGCTTGGTCACGGGTTAGCATACCCAACGTCATACAGGTTTCCAGCCCTAAGCTTTTCACCTCTTCAACCATTTTTAAAATGTAAGGCATATCTCTGTCGCGGGGATTTCGCCATGCAGCTCCCATACAAAACCGGGTAGAACCCACTTGCTTCGCTTCTTTTGCTCGCTGGATGACCTTCTCAATTTCTAGCAGGCGCTCTTTTTCAAGCCCTGTATCATAACGGGCACTTTGTGGGCAGTACTTACAGTCTTCAGGACATGCACCGGTTTTAATCGACAAAAGCGTGCTAACCTGCACTTCGTTAGGATTAAAATGCTGTCTATGCACCACTTGGGCATCAAACAGTAAATCGTTAAATGGCATGGCGAACAAAGCTTCGACTTCAGCTTTGGTCCAATCGTTTCGAATAGTTGTCGTTTGCGCAGAAGGCGCACTAGCCAGTGTCATTGACTGTCCTTTACTAATTATTATTGCTGGCTTAGTCTATGCCCCAATATCGAGTTGTCAACTCTGACCAACTTCAAAACTTTACTAACGGTTAATTTGTGAACAATATAGAATTTGATAAACAGCACATTTGGCATCCGTATACCTCGGCGGTTAACCCCCTTCCCTGTTACGAAGTAGTTGGCGCAAAAGGCGCTGAACTTACCCTTGCAAGCTCTGAAGTATTAGTAGACGGCATGTCTAGCTGGTGGGCCGCAATTCACGGCTACAACCATCCCGTACTCAACGATGCTGCGCATAAACAAGTGGACGCGTTTTCTCACGTTATGTTTGGTGGTATTACCCACAAACCCGCTGTGGATTTGTGTAAAACTTTGCTTAACATGGTGCCCGCTGGCTTAGAGCGAGTTTTCCTAGCTGACTCTGGTTCAGTGTCCGTTGAAGTGGCTATAAAAATGGCAATTCAGTATTGGGCATGCCAAGGACGTTCAGAAAAGTCACGTATTGTCGCGCCGCGCAATGGTTATCATGGCGATACGTTCGCCGCTATGAGTGTGTGCGACCCAGTAAACGGCATGCACAGTTTGTTTGAAGGTGTATTAAGCAAGCAGATTTTCGCGCCCGCTCCTCAAACTCGCTTTGGTCAAACCTTTAGTGAAGACGATATTCTTCCGCTTGAAGAGATTTTCGAGAAACATCACCACACCATGGCGGCGTTAATTCTAGAGCCTATCGTTCAAGGTGCAGGTGGCATGCGTATTTACCATCCTGAATACTTAAAGCGCTGCCGACAGCTTTGCGATACCTACGACGTACTTTTAATTTGCGATGAAATTGCTACTGGCTTCGGCCGTACAGGTAAGCTGTTCGCTTGCGAGCATGCAGGTATTTCGCCTGACATCATGTGTTTGGGTAAAGCGATTACGGGTGGTTATATGACACTGGCCGCGACCTTGTGTACCGAAGACGTGGCTTTAGGGGTTTGCCAAGGTGAGCCTGGTGTTTTTATGCACGGCCCAACTTATATGGGTAACCCGTTAGCTTGTGCTGTGGCAAACGCTAGTTTATCACTCATTAATGAGAACCATTGGCAGCAGCAAATACCCGCTATTGAGAAACAATTACAAACCGAGTTGGCAAAATGTGCAGACTTACCCCGCGTTGCTGATGTTAGGGTGTTGGGCGCTATTGGGGTGGTTGAGACAGTAAACCCAGTCAATGTTGCTGAAATTCAGCGCCATTTTGTAGAACAAGGCGTGTGGATACGGCCCTTTGGGAAACTGGTATACATTATGCCTCCCTATATCATATCTTCCGAGCAATTAAGTAAGTTAACCCATGCGATTTATACAGCCTTGAAATAGCGTGAGAGGTTGTTACGCTTAGCACTTACTTTTTGTCATATGAGATGAATTAATGTCGAGAGCCCCTAGCGTTAAAAGGCTTCTATAAACGGATGTTAGAAGTCAACGATTAGGCGGGTCACTAATGAGTCGACAATACTGATTATTTTATAGCGAGTTTTTAATGGTAGTGCGTGTTCTTGATAAAGTGGTCTTTGCAGTTTTATTCATTATTACATTGCAGGTACCTATTTTAGCTGATCACTATCGCCAATATTTGAATGGCTACTACGATGCACTAAGAGATGAAGTATCCAGTTCTTCTGTACTCGCTAAACAACATGGATTTTCTTCTGTGGAAGCTATGCTCGACAGCTTACAGAAAAATAGCGAGCCGGTAGTGCGTGAGAATGCGTCTATGAAAGCAAGTCGCTTTGCCCAGATCACTACATTGGAGCAGGGTATGAGAAAACTTGAGCACGGCCACTATTTCGAAAAACTAGTGTTTATGGCCTCGCCTTCTCAATACAGCACGCTAAATCGAGTACTCGACAATTTTAGTCCATCCGTACCGCTAACCCCCTCCTCAATCGTCTTTAGCCTTATTACCGCTATTTTGCTTAATTTATTAATTTGGACACCGCATTTTTGCTATTGTCAGGTTAAGAAAATCAAGGACAAACCCAAACGCTATTCTTATAAATAGCGAGTCAATCAGAACTGTACTTTGGCAAAACGACCAAAGTCGAATAGGCGCATGGACAAACTTACTAAAGAAGCTTATTCAGTACTTTCTGAAAAAAACGGCTTTTCACAATTTTTCAATCGTGGTGCTAAGAAAACATTCGCTTTAGAAATAATGCGAATTATCAATAAGTTTTTGATAAATGGCGCCAGCCACACCACCAGCTTAAAACTAGAGCAGGTTCGGCAAAAACATTTTTCTTCGAAGTCCCGATAATTTTACGGGTAAACATTTCTTCTTAAATTCGGTTAAGAGAATAAATCCCTTGTTTTAGCTCTCTGTCGAAATCTATTTATTCAGCATTTTGAAATTATAAAGATGCTTTGCTCATGTCTTTTAAGAGCGCAGTTTAAGAGCTGAGACGGTATTTCCAAACTTACAAGCGCGCAGAAAAAGGATTCTCACCTTTTTATTGAACGTGGCATCAATAATGCAACTCTTTATTCAACAGTAAGATGCAAACAATTGGTTTATTTTTTCTAGCGAAAGGTAAAAAACCAAATATCAGCGACTTACCTAAATAAATTGCAAAGGAGATACCATTATGCCTACAGATGCTCAATTATTGATCGGAAAAGTGTTGCAAATAAAAGACAAAATTATTGCTAAACGTCATTGCATCCCAAGCGATCTAGAAGCGGAATGGAACACGTTAAACAAACAAACTGCATGCTTTGAAAGTGAAGCGCTATATAAGAGTGCAGTAAAAGGCCAGGAAATGAATAAACACATTGATTATTCAGGTTCGGTGAAAGAGCTATCTCAGTTAGTAAAGCAGCTCAAAACATTGAATAAAAAGGTTAATGTTACACGAGTGCATCACTAAGGCCCCTGGCACTTTTTCATGCCTGAGGCCATAACAAGAATCGTGTTACTTTTTCTTTTTAAGGAGCACCAATGTTCTTACTTTACGCGTGCCATAGCTGGCAAGTCTTAGAAAGTCTTCGCGGGCAACCGGAATGTGTTGATATTCAACAGGCTGCCCGTCGCTCGCATCTGGATCGTGCAGATAGTAACAGTGAGGATCGCAGCTAGTTATTGCTACCCAATGGGGCACCTTTTTCTTATCAAATGCGTATGTACTGATTAGGCATAATACTGCTCCGCCAGCTTTAAGGGTTTGGTCAATAACATCCATAGGCCAGTCTGATATTGCAACGGCAATGCCTTTCTTACGTGCCTCTGCCATAAACTGCGATTCAACATTTTCGACTATCGCTTTCTTGTCAGTATTTCTAACGCCATCAACAAAAAGCGGGACATCCTGATTAATGAGCACTTTCGCTGCATAACCTTCGTTTACCGCGGCGAGCGCTAATCCTACCGGGTGGCAACCGCCATGACCTGACATCATAAATATAGTGGTAGCAGTACGCCACAACGACAGTTCTTTCTCTTGGGTCATTTCATAGCGATTGTTCAATGCACACATTGCCATCATTAATGCTGATGGACCGCAGGTAAAATCAGTCGTCTGTTGGTACCACGGATAAACCTCTGGCTTAACTGACTTACTCGGCACCAATACTTTTTGCATACGTAATGCGTCAGTGTGATCGTCGTAGTAATCGGTATACATACCAAATTGACTAAACCCTAATTTTTTATACAGAGCAATGGCGCCAGCATTACCTACTGCCACTTCCAAGCGCATAAATCGCTTTCCCCGCAAAAGCGCCCGCTCCCCCAAGCTATGTATAAGCTTTTCAGCAACGCCAAGCCCTCGCGCTTCCGGCAGAACCGCAATAGAATACAGCCTAGTAAGTTGTGTCCCGCGTCGCAGTAGCAACAGTCCATAGCCTACTATGCTATTTAAACCTTGATTATTTTGGTCAAGGTTTGAGCCTAAACTCGAGGGTGCACGTTCGGCCACAATAAGCTCTGCGTGCTGGGCATCAATGTAAAATTTGAAACGGCTTTTACTTAACCTGTCGGTGGTAAAACAGGTTTGCTCGATATGCTGAAGTAAAGCAAGATCTTGTAATGTCGCCACACGTAGCACTACATTGGACTGCGTTGAAGACACACCGACATCTTTTGTAGGTTCAGCCATCATCGCATTCTCTGTAAGATCAGGTGCGCTATTTACGGTTTTCGATGGACTTCCACTATTTACTTCAGTTACTCGCTCAGCCGATGTAATCATCGCCCTCTTTGCTCCAGCCTGTTAGCAAATTCCTGCATAATCAATTCGTACAGTTCTTTGCCTAAATATTTATCTTCGACTCCCGAGTCGATACTTGGGTTGTCGTTTACTTCAATAACATAAACAGCATTTCCGGTCTGCTTAATATCGACACCGTACAGACCATTACCCACGGCTTTCGCGGCCTTTATAGCGGCTTGTAGTACCGGCTTGGGAACTTCAAATGTGGGCATTGTGGTAAAACCGCCCGAAGAGAATCTATCTCCCTGATGGTTGTATATCTGCCAATGGTTGCGCACCATAAAATACTGGCAAGCGTAGATAGGTTTACCACCTAAAACACCAATTCGCCAGTCGAATTCAGTGAATATATATTCCTGAACCAGAACAAGCGCCGATTCAGCCAGCATTTGTTCTAAACGCGTCTTTAGCGCATCTTTATTTTCAGCCTTGTGCACGCCGCGTGAAAACGAGCTCTCTGGCAGTTTTAAAACAAGCGGCAAACCAAAGTCAGCCATTAGTTTTTCGCATACTTCATCGGTAGCGCTCGATACAAACGTGGCTTTCGGCGCCGGTACTTTCTGATAAGCAAACGCGTCCTGCAGGTACACTTTGTTACAGCAGCGCAGAATTGACTGCGTATCGTCCATAACCACTATGCCTTCTCGCTCTGCGGCACGCGCTAAACGGTAAGTATGATGGTCAATCGCCGTGGTTTCACGAATGAACAATGCATCATAGTGCCCCAATTCTTCTTGCGACAGGCGACTCACCACATCTGCGCGAAAACCCACTTTTTCAGCTGCTTTCACAAAACTTTTAATGGCGCGTTCATCACTAGGCGGCGTGCTCTCTTCAGGGTTAACCAAAATGGCCATATCCCAACGCGTGCGCTTACTTGCTTTACCTGCTTTCCACTGTATTTTTGTGTGTACTTCAAGCTGCTGAATGAAGTGTTCTTGCTGCACTGCATCTAAATCTTTAAATGCTCTCGCCTGCAACGTGGCAAAGCCTTCAATTTGCGCTTTACCCTTCGTTTTGGGCAAAACACTTTTATCGGTAACCACAAGGCTTAACATCAATATCGGATACGGATATTTTTCGAACGCTTGGCGGGCCAAACGTTTAAAGCGCTGATCTTTCACTTCACCGAAAAGTACTAATATAGGTTCATTTTTAATTTCAGTGTTGTCTTGAGATACCTGTAAGGAAAAAGCGATGCGATCGACACTTTTCTCTTCGGCCATACGTAAATCATTAACGGTATTTACTGATGGCAATACCGAATGGTTACGCGCCTGAGCCAGCAGCGAACAGTAATAGCCCTCGCTCAAATATCGCGTGGTATCGCAAATATTGATAACCCGGGTTTTGGGTTCGTTTAACTTTGGGAATTCAGCAAGATATTCTTGAAAAGTAAGTACGGTTAATGAAGAGTTACGAAAAGGGGTAACATCATCAGTAACAATCAAGGTGTTGTGCATTAATGTCGCTTCTAAAAAATGGTAAGACGGTTAACAACTAAACTGCGCTGTTCAAATAGCGTACACAGTTATTTAGGCGCGAAGTTTACGCCTAACTTTCATTTTGCATAGCACAATCTGCACGCCTTTTTTTCATCGAAATGACAATTAAAACTGATGTACAATTAAATCTATTGATACAGCTTTTGTTTATTAATTTTGCCTATAAATAGAAATGGGCGGAACGATACAAATGGTTTGAGGAGTAAGTATGTTACTAGCCAGTCTGGCTATTCTAATCGGTTTACCAGTACTGCTTTGGAGTGCAGGAAAATTTGTGGGTGGCGCCGCATCAGTCGCTAATCATTTTGGTGTTTCCCCCCTATTAATAGGTATGCTTATTATTGGGTTTGGTACGTCGGCTCCTGAAATCATCGTCTCCATCTTCGCTGCGTATCAGGGCAACTCGGGCATTGCGTTGGGAAATGCCTACGGCTCGAATATCGCAAACATTTTGCTAATTTTAGGCTTAACCGCCGTCATTAGCCCTATTGCGGTCAGATCGGAAATTATCAAAAAAGAATTGCCCGTATTACTGGGTATCACTTTTTTTGCTGTGTGGCAGGTATGGGATTTAACGGTTTCCAAAGATGATGCGTTTTCTTTGCTAGGACTATTTGTACTGCTGATTTCATGGAGTATCTATCATGCAATGAAAGGCGATAAAGACGCCCTCGCAGAAGAATACGACGAAGAAATCAACAGCAACGAAGGCACGGTTAAAACCCATGTTATATGGCTGATTGCCGGTTTGTTACTACTTGTTGCAAGCTCTCGCATGCTTGTGTGGGGCGCAGTGGAATACGCAACCTTCTTTGGTGTAAGTGATACGATTATCGGGCTTACGGTGATAGCCATTGGTACATCACTACCCGAACTCGCTTCATCATTAATGGCAGTTAAAAAAGGCGAGCATGATTTAGCGATTGGTAATGTGATTGGCTCTAATATGTTTAATACCCTAACCGTTGTGGGTATTGCAGGGACGATACAACCTATGACAGTAGGGGCTGAGTTCTTATACCGTGACGCTATGGTTATGTTTGTCTCTACCGTGGCACTTTTCATTTTCTGTATCGGTATTAAACGTCAAGGTCGTCTTAATCGTCTAGAAGGTGGAGCATTTGTGCTTGCCTACATTGCTTATACCTACTGGTTAGTTCAGGCAGCATTTATATAAGCCGCGAGTTGTAGAACGTAAGTAAAAATAGTTAACTGACAACAAAAAGCTTGGCTGCTCTACTGACGTAAAGTGCCAAGCTTTTTTGATCTTATCGCTATTAATTTCGTTAGTTAACCTGCGCTATAACCCCAGCGTAGTAGCAAGAGTAATCAAACTAATTGCCGCAATAGCAAACAAAATTATAAGGTTTACGCCGAAGGAGTCTGTGCGTCGACGATTGCGTCTTGCACGCATGACAATGCTGACAAGGCTTACTATTAAACATACCTGCAGCATAATAGTCATGGCAGACAAATGACCTTCAGACCAAGACGAGTCCCCTTCTATTCCCCAATACTGCTGAACGCCACTGATGAAGTCGGGCCTAGCGTAGTGAAACAATATAAGAACCACCACCATTCCCACCCAACCGAACACGTTGAGGCCAAGCATTACCTTATAAAAGGGTGTCTGTGAGCGCGGTGTCGAACGCCGTTCAGCTAGTTGCTCATAGGTCATAGAACGCCTATCAATATCGCCAGTTGCAGAGGATTGTGACGCCCGTTGCGATTCCCCCTGCGTTTGCTGCTGGTTACGTACCGACGTGCCTGAATCATTTTTATTTCCCATTTGTCACTCTGTTCTCTGGCATCCCGCTTTATGTTGGGTATACTAGCGTGCTATTGGATTGTATTTCATTGGTTATTTTTACATCGCCGAAGCGAATTCCGTTCGGTGTATCTCGTTATTTATATTTATTTCTATAATTCGCGATACATAAATGACATAAAGAAGTTAACCATTACTTCAAAGTGCATTTTACCGACATTAAACACTTATCGGCACAGCAATCCAAAACATTGACCATAAAGCAAATTTTAGTGCAATTTTTCATACATAGTTTATTGCACTGGGTTGATACACTCGATGCGTATTCGAGCAACAACATAAGATCAGTAAGACGGAGAAATTAACATGACGCATGCGCCCGTAGTTGACGTGCTTAAAGGTAAGTACGCCGTTGGCGAATCGGTAACCGTTAAGGGTTGGGTAAGAACACGCCGCGACTCTAAAGCGGGGTTATCATTTATTGCACTACACGATGGTAGTTGCTTCGATCCTGTACAAGTTATTGCGCTAAATTCTCTGTCAAATTACGCCGATATCCAGCGCCTTACTGCTGGTTGCTCATTGTCGGTAACCGGTACAGTGAAAGAATCGCAAGGCCAAGGGCAATCACTAGAAATTGATGCTACCGAGGTAGAAATTGTAGGTTTGGTTGAAAACCCTGATACCTACCCAATGGCGGCAAAGCGCCACAGCATAGAATATCTACGTGAATACGCACACCTGCGCCCGCGTACTAATGTTATTGGTGCGGTCACCCGTGTACGTAACTGTTTATCTCAAGCTATCCATCGCTTCTTCCACGAAAAGGGCTACTACTGGATCTCTACCCCAATTCTTACGGCTAGCGATACAGAAGGTGCAGGTGAAATGTTCCGCGTATCAACACTTGATATGATGAACCTTCCACTAGACGATAAAGGCAACGTTGATTACTCAGAAGATTTCTTCGGTAAAGAAACTTACCTAACAGTATCAGGTCAGCTTAACGTTGAAACATACTGTACGGCTATGTCTAAGGTATACACCTTCGGACCTACGTTCCGTGCAGAGAACTCAAATACCTCTCGTCACCTTGCCGAGTTCTGGATGATTGAACCTGAAGTGGCGTTTGCTGAATTAAAAGACGTAGCACAGCTTGCTGAAGACATGCTGAAGTATGTGTGTAAAGCGGTACTAGAAGAATTGCCTGATGATATGGCATTCTTCGCCCAGCGCATCAAAAAAGATGCGGTTGAGCGTTTAGAAAAGCTAGTTAGCTCTGACTTCGTTCGCATGGATTACACCGACGCTATTGAAATTCTTCAAAATTGCGGCAAGAAATTCGAATTCCCGGTTGAATGGGGTATTGATTTGTCTTCTGAGCATGAGCGTTACCTTGCCGAAGAGCATGTTGGTGCACCAATCATCATGCAGAACTATCCAAAAGATATTAAAGCCTTCTACATGCGTATTAACGATGACGGCAAAACCGTTGCAGCAATGGACGTGCTAGCGCCAGGTATCGGCGAAATTATCGGTGGTTCACAGCGTGAAGAACGTTTAGATGTATTCGACGCTCGTCTTGATGAAATGGGACTATCTAAAGAAGATTACGCATGGTATCGCGACCTTCGCCGCTACGGCACTGTACCTCACTCAGGTTTCGGTCTAGGTTTCGAACGTCTTGTTGCATACGTAACCGGCATGCAAAACGTACGTGACGTTATCCCATTCCCACGTACACCAGGTAACGCTAGCTTCTAAGCAGTGTTGCTGTACTAATGAAACGAAAGCTCGCAACAGTCTACTGTCGCGAGCTTTTTTATTTCTCCATCGCCTATGTGCTTTAATTCAGAAACTCATTTTGACTAAACTACTGCAACATAGTCGCGGCTCTAGCTTTATTCTCTTTTTCCCATTGCTTCGGCGACAAGCCATACATTCGCTTAAAATCTCGGCTAAATTGCGATGAGCTTACATAGCCGACATCCATCGCTGCAACACTTACATTTGTGCCGTCAGCTATACGTTTTGCCGCGTTGTTTAATCTCATCGATTTTACAAACTGGATAGGCGACATATTGGTGGCTTGCTTAAACTTACGATGAAATACAGCCTTACTCATTCCAACCTTGCTCGCCATATCGTCAATAGTGACATTCTCAGCCACATGGGAGGCCAGGTATTCAATAGCGCGCCCTATGGCGTTACCTAACCCAAAGCTACCTCTTACTGTGTTACCAGCCTCCCCTTTCAATACCGAGTAATACAGTTCACGTAAGCGTGCACTCGATAACATAGCTATATCGGTAGCGTTATCGGTGAGCAGAAGTAAGCGGTATAAAGCTTCGGTGAAATTAGCATCCCAATGTGCAGAAGCAATACCCGAGGGTACAGACGAAGCTGACGATTGACGAAAATTACCGCCTACACTTTCAAACTCTATGGCTAAATCAGTCATCATTCTGCTATTTAATGAAATATATACACCCAATAGAGGACTATCTTCCGAAGCGTCGGGAATACCCGCTTCTACAGGCATAGACATAGTGCAGCACGTGTATTTACTGGTATTAAACGTGTGCTTTTCTCCATTTAAAATAGCTTCCTTTCCACCGTAAACAATAGCGGTTAGTGACGGTTCGTACACCACAGGGCCACATTCGATGGGCTGTGTTATTTTAAAAAGTTGAACACCATCGATCCCGGTATCGTATAAACCGCTGCTTTCCACTTTATCTTCAATTAATTGCTTTATTAGTGCTTTGTTCATAGCGTTTTAAACCACTACCTCACCATTTATTTACGTTACGTGCTTTACTCTGTTTTTCGTTTTGCAATCTAGCAACAAATTTCACTCAAAACAACAAAGTGATACGAATAGGAAAATTTTAAAGAGCTTATCGCCTACTTAAGCGAAGCAATAGTCATTATATTACAAATATACAAATTTTAGTGACAGAAGGTGCTAAGCAGATGGCAAAGAGCAATCAATTTGGAAAAGGCGGGTGGACGCCTTCGCGTATTGAAAACGCAAAAGATAAGACATTTTTAATAACAGGCGCAAATACGGGCGCGGGGTATGAAGCAACACGAATTTTGCTTTCAAAAGGTGCGAAAGTAGTCATGCTGAACCGAAGCCCGAGCAAATCCCATGACGCTATCGCTACGCTAAAACAAGAGTTTGGCGACGATGCCAATGTCAGCTATATACGCCTTGACCTAAGCAGCCTTAATGCTGTGAGACAATCAGCTAAAGAAATTCTAACGCGCGTTCCAGTGATTGACGCGCTGATTTGTAATGCTGCTATTGCGCAGATTTCAACGCAACAATTCACTGAAGATGGCTTTGAAAGTCAATTAGGCGTTAACCACTACGGGCACTTTTTACTGTGCGGTTTGTTATTCGATCGTATTAATGAATCGAAGGGAAGCATTGTAGTCGTTGCCAGTGAAGGACACAAAATGGGGCTAAGAACCATGCAGTTTGACGACATGAACTGGGACAAAAATTACAACCCCAATAAGGTATACAGTCAGAGTAAACTGGCGCAAATGATGTTTGCGTACGAGCTTCAAGACAAAGTAAAAGCACATAACAAGCAAGTGAAGGTATTTGTGTGTCACCCCGGCGCTTCGAACACTACTCTTATACGAGAAAGCGCTAGCTTTTTAACACGCATTTCTTGGTCTTTTATGGTGAAAATAGGCTTGGCTCAATCTGCAGAGAAAGGCGCCTACCCTGAAGTGATGTGTGCCACCGAAGATAAAATTAAACAGCGTGCCTATTATGGTCCAACGGGTCTAATGAATTTTGGCGGTCCCGTTGGAGAATGTAAATTAGAGGATTTTGTCGTAGACAAAAAAGTGCTAACAAAGCTTTGGGCCGTGTCAGAAGAAGCAACAGGCTTTGCCTGGTCGTTTTAGCTGCTAAATTGAGTTTTCACAACATGATAAGTGCTGCCTTATTCTTAGGATTTTTTATGATGACATCTACGCCCGCAGAGCCTGCTTCGATTAATGGCACAAGCAAAGAAATTGAAAACACTGTGAGTACTTTTCAAGATTTAGAAGGTAATCGCTATAAAACCGTTAAAATAGGTAAACTTGAATGGTTTGCAGAGAACCTAAGAGCTACCCAATTTCAAGATGGAAGCCCTGTTGCATCAGGGTTTATTCCAAAAGATGACAAAAAGAACCTACTTAAATATGGAAGGCTTTATCATTGGCAAGACGTAAATGACCAGCGAAAGCTGTATCCTAGTGGATGGCGTATAGCTACCGATGAAGATTGGCAAAGTATGGAACGCGCTATTGGTATAGCACAAAGCGAGCTTTCGAAAGAGGGCTGGCGCGGAAATAATGATATTGCTATTACTTTAAAAGCAGAACAGCCTGATACTCTATTTAAAGAGTTTGATCAGGCTAAAGTTAATCAATCTCACTTTGGCGCTATGCCAGCAGGTGTAAAAATAGGCAACTGGTATATCACGCAAGGCATGTACACCGAGTTTTGGACAAGTACTAGCGCCACTGATAAAGAGGCGTACGCTCGCACCCTCGCCTATTCGTGGTGGAACTCACATAAGGGCGAAATTAGAAGAGCTAAGCTTAACAAAGACTATATGTCTAGCGTTCGTTGTGTACGAGATGCCAAGTAGCTATATACTCACGGCAGATACTCTTAAAGCGTAATCAAGGTATCGCCATTTGTACATTTAATCTAAACCGGCGATGGCCCTGCAAACTATGAACGAAAAAAGCAGGCCCTTTAATCGAGCCCAATAGCAGCTGAACGACAAGGCTCTACTGTATACGTGTAGCCAATTTCATCTTCGGGCGTTTGCGCTATTTGTAATATCTCGTAATCATTAAGCTCGATGACGCGCGTTCCTTCAGGGTGAGCACAGCGCGAACGTGAATCCGCTTCAAACTCATAGATAAAGCTAGCCAACGCTTGGCGTTGTGCCTTTTTATAGCGAATACTTTTTTCCTTGGCGTCGGTGATAAGCGCGGTTAAATCGTCTTCCAGTTCAGAAGTATCTTCCGCTTGTTTGTCATTGAGTAGAACCTCACTGTCCTCAATCGACGTTTCTGTCTCGTTTTCGATTGTGATCAGCTGGCTTGTGCTTTCAGCACTAAACTCGGAAAGTAGCCCTACTTGCCCTGCTAATACGCTAAGCTGAAGCGCTACACCTAATGTCCAAACAAACCGCGCCACAGCGGTAGACAAAACATAGCGATAACCAGGCTTATGCCACAGTTTTTGCACACCAAAGGGCTTGAGTAGTAGTAGAAAAAACAGATAAATAAAAATAACTAGCATTCCGCCAACGAGTGCCATTAACGTGGTGACAAAGAACCAACTTGGCACCATAAGTATGAGCGCGAAATTGTGGCTGTAGGGCAGCGCACCTGCGGAAACACCGGTTATGTTGTTTACTAACCCGCTAGCAGAAGCGAGAGCAAAATTGGCGATAACGGCATAGACAAACAGAATTACCGCTTTACCCGGTAAACTATTCCATAGCGCCATAAACCTTGGCCAAGTTTCACTTACAATACCACTAAGGGCAAAGCCAAACATGATCGTTTCAAACAAGCCACTTTTAACATCAAAAAAAAGCTGTAATAAAAGCATTGCAGTTGCCAGAAAGTAGCAACGCTGAGCAAAAGTGATACTTCCCCAAAAGCGCAAAAAGCCAATGCGCCTTTTTAGCAATAAGCGATTTCCTTGTTTTTTAACTTTTCTGTAGGTACCACGAATTTCGTTTGTTGTTTCCATCATTTAATCGTCAATTATTGTTGTTATGTTTCTGAACACGAATGACTTTACTTCCCGATGTGGCCGCAATACGCTATTCTGTTGAATTCAAAAAACAACGAGTTATTTCATCAAGCTACTCTCTATCATACATCCAGTGTATAAAAAGTGGCGCAATAAAATTTTATGGCTGAATCTAATACGTTATCTATAGTTTGTGAGCAATGCCATACTAAGGTTCACATACCCGCGCTAGCGCACAGACAAAGAGCAGTTTGCCCTGTTTGCAGCCACACGTTAGTTTCGTATCGCGTCGGTGCCAGCGAAAAGCTACTCGCTTATGCTTTCAGCGCGCTTATTTTTTTATTGCTCTCGTTACCCTTTAACTTTTTGACATTTAAAGCGAGCGGGCAGAAGCATAGTATCGACTTGCCAACGGGCATTACCGTGCTTATTGAAAATGACTACTTATCCCTTGCGATAATAACCAGTTTAGCCACGCTATTACTACCCGGAATGGTCCTCGCTGGCTTGTTACTGCTTTCTTTAGCTCAAATACAAAACCGTCGCCCCTTTTACTTGGCTAGACTGTATAAGCTGGTTAAAGCGCTTTTGCCATGGAGCATGGCTGAGATATTTCTAGTAGGAACCTTGGTCAGTCTAATTAAAATAACCGAGTTAGCCGATGTATCTATAGGGCTGTCGTTTTATGCGTTTGTCGGCTTTTCAGCATTTACTGCCCTTTGTATATATCAGTTCGACACGACAAGTTATGCCTTGTGGATGTCACAAGGTCAGCCTCCACAACCCAAACCCCTATGCGAAAAACAAGCGCAAGTGAGTATTCAGCGCACATGGGCATTATTGTTAACCGCTTGTATTTTATATATTCCTGCTAATATGCTGCCAATTATGTATACTGAATTTTTTGGTCAAGAAACACCAAATACCATTATTGGCGGTGTTATTTCACTTTGGGAATCTGGCTCGTATCCGGTTGCGATAATCATCTTAATTGCCAGCGTGGTTGTTCCGGTTGCGAAAATATTAATTCTTGCTTGGCTTAATTTTTCCGTACAGCGAGAGAAAACCACTTCAAAACAATTACGTATACGTTACTACCGCATTACCGAGGCAATAGGTCGCTGGTCGATGATAGACGTTTTTGTGGTAGCAGTACTGGTGTCTCTCATACAGATGGGAAACACTATGTCTATTTATCCGGGCCAAGCGGCACTCGCCTTTTGCGCCGTAGTATTTGTAACAATGATAGCCGCGATGACATTTGATTCGAGGCTTATTTGGCAGCAGTGGAAACAATTACCATGACCACAAACGATCCCAACATTAACGAGGCAAAAGTTAAGCCCACTTCATCAGTCTCTCGCATTTGGATTATTCCAATTCTTGTTATCGTTATTGGTGGCTGGATGGTTTATTACCAATGGAAAAACCAAGGCCCACTTATAACCATTGAACTTCAATCAGCTTCGGGTATTGAAGTAAACAAAACCCCAATAAAAGTGCGCGACTTAGACATTGGTCAGGTAAAGAAAATAACACTGAACCCCGACTTAAACGGTGTACTTGTTACGGCTAGAATTGATGCTAGTGCGACCCACCTGCTCAATGAAAATGCAAAATTCTGGGTGGTAGCTCCTCGTATTAGTTTTTCGGAAGTATCTGGGCTCAATACCCTTTTATCTGGTAGTTATATTGCGATGTCGGCTGACGACAAAGGCAAAGAGCAGCTGCATTTCACTGCGCTTGAGCGCCCACCCGTTACGCCGCCTGGTACCCCTGGCCTTCACGTTATGCTCAAAAGCGACGACGAGTTTGCCTATAAACCTGGCGACCCCATCATCTACAAGGGTTTTAAAGTTGGCGAGTTTGAAGATGCCACATTTAACATTGAAGAACGTGTCGTATATTACGACGCATTCATTGAAGCGCCCTACCACAAGCTAATTACTAACACGACCCGCTTTTGGGATGTCAGTGGCGTAAAACTTCTACTTGAATCAAATGGGGTCAGTGTAGAAACCGGAAGTTTAGAAACCTTATTAGCCAATGGCATTACCTTTGGCATTCCTGAAGGCGTACCAAAGGGTGAACAGGTATTAGACAACGCCTTTTTTACTATTTATGGCGACAGTACCTCTGCCTCAGATGCTCGTTTTAAAGTGGCAGCTGAATATCTTTTGCTCATCGATGAAAGTGTGAGAGGGCTCACTGTCGGAGCCCCCGTTGAATATCGAGGCATTGAGATTGGTAACGTCACAGCAATTAACTCGTTCCCTGCTGTTGAAGGAAACATTCTGGAAAGGGACTACCCTATTCCAGTGCTCATCAACATCTACCCAGGGAAGGCGCGACAACCTGATACCGAAGAAGGGCTAAGTGCCATAAAGCAGACCATTAGAAATTGGCTGCACCGAGATCTCAGGGCTTCACTTCGCATGGGTAATGTTTTGACCGGTGGTCTTTACGTAGACTTACAGCATGTTCCTGACGCCGACGCAGGCAATGAAATCGCCGTCATTAACGGTTATGAAGTAATTCCTACCGTAAGTAACGAGTTTACTCAGTTGACACAAAAAGCTGATGCGATCTTAGATAAAATTAACCAGCTACCCCTTAAAGAAATGGTTGAGAACGTACAGTTAGCCGTTGAAGATATGCGTCTAGCGGCAGAATCAGTAGAAACCGCGAGTGACGACTTCGATTTACTTATTGCAGATATTGATGCCAAAGCCCTTAACAGTAACCTTAATCAGGTTCTTGTGAGCCTCGATAGCCTGCTGAAAAATTACAGTGAGGGTGGCTTTAATCAATCTGAAATTAAAGAAACCGTCGATGCCTTACAAGAAACCATGCGCAATATTCAGCCGTTGCTTTTGCAATTAAATCAGTCTCCGAACAGCTTGATATTTTCCAAAGATGACGAGGCAGATATTCAGCCCAAGGCAAAGAATTGATGTGACTATTTAAGATGCTGCCTCACAAAACTGTACGCAAAATATTCAGCCTGGCGCAAAAAATGAATAGTAAAATGAATAGTGTAAATGAATAAGTCTGAAGATAGACAAGATATGCCCTAATTCTACTAATTGGGCATATACCCTACACTTTATTTTTGGAAAGATTGCAAAACCTACCCGATACTCAAGGTAGCGTACCCGTAAACAGGGAAGAAAGGATTAAATTATATGATAATGCAGGTTAAGACTTTTTCTTTCAATAAGGATAACAAATCGCTAAAAATCATTATTTTAGCTGTATTGTTTTCTTTTTTATCTGCATGCAGTAGCGCCCCTAATGCACTGACTTATTACTTACTTCACGCAACGAACGGTGCTTCTGTTTTAGAAGGCGAGGCGAAACAAAGCATCGTTTTAGATAAAGTAACATTGCCAGAGTATCTAAAGCATAGAGGCTTGGTGTATCAAACCAGCGACACTAATCTTCACATTTCTACCAGCCATTTATGGGCAGAACCCGTAGATGAAGGGCTTACTAAAGCCCTCGCTAGTGCTTTAAAAGCGAATAATGTAGCGCTTGTTCGCCCCGGCCATTACGCAAGTGAAGAAGCACCGCATATATCTTTATACATCAATGATTTTGTCAGCACATACGAAGGTGAAGTAATATTTTCCGGGCAATACGCAGTTTCGCGTGCTTCAGAAGCAGCCAGCATTCACTCATTTACGTTCAAGGCTCCGCTTAGCAACGATGGCTTTGCATCCAGCATAAAAGCCATGAGGTCAGCGATAGAAAAGCTGGCGGTAGATATGAATACAACGATTAACCAACAAAGCTAATTATGCTCAGCCGGTTAAAGCAATACGTATTCAGTGGCGTAAAAAGCCACCATAAAGACGAAACTAACAGGCGCATTATTGTGGTCAACTTGTTTGCCGCCGTTGGTATGTCTATTACGTTTTTGCTTGGAACTCGTGCCTTAATCGACGCGGAGTATTCGCTATCTACAACGCTTTATATTGCGAGTGTTGTTTTTGCCGTCTCGCAGCAGTTACAGGTACGCTTTTCTTCAGCTAGCGCTCGCACATGGTCTATTACGCTACTAATAAGCTGTTTGATGGTACTAACGTTACTTTTGATCATTACTGGTGGTAAAGACAACACTGGCCCACTTTGGATGTACCTGGTTCCACCGGTTACTATGTTTTTCGCTGGTTTTGTTCGCGGCCTACTGGCTCTTATCGCCTTTACAATTACCTGCGCAATCCTTCTATTTGGGTTTAACGATGCAGCCTTTGTTGCCAACTACACCTATGCGTTTAAAACTCGCCTACTCTACTCCTTTCTAACCGTGTCTTTTTTATCTGCTTTTTACGAATACAGCAGACAAAAAAGTTACGACACCGCACTCTACCTCAGTGAACAATTTGAGAGACAAGCTAAACACGACCATTTAACGAATTTGTTGAATCGACGTGGTGCCCAGCAGTGCTTAGACAGAGAATACGCAAGAATGCTACGCAGTAAACGTCCTTTCTCTGTTGCCATTGCCGATGTAGATAGATTCAAAAGCATAAACGATACCCTTGGTCACGAACAAGGCGATAAGGTGCTTCGACAAATTGCTAAAATCTTTAGCTCTCGGCTTCGCGCGCAAGATATACTCGCGCGATGGGGCGGTGAAGAATTTATGTTCATCTTTGCCGATACCGACGAAGCCGGTGCGGTGAACGCATTAGAAAGTATAAAAGAAGTACTCAGCAAGGCCCCATTGAATATAGATGGCAGTAAGATCCACGTCACCAGTAGCTTTGGCGTAAGTGAAGTCACAATTGATACAGATATCTCAAGTGCTATACGTCGTGCAGACCAAGCGCTTTATGTCGCAAAAGATAACGGTCGTAATCGTGTATGTGCCTCTTCCTCTATAAGCTCGTCACCTTTATCTAGCTCACCGCCTTTAAAAGTACGGTAATCAATAATTTTGTGTCCTTTACGCAAAATTGACTCATGTTTCGTTACATTTGCGCTGTATTCCTGAAACACTTTAGCGCTACACTATGTAAAGTATTCGCTATAAAAGTAGATTTAGCCATGAAATGGATGAAAGTTGCGTTACCTATTGGTGTCTTACTAGTAGGCTATTTAGGTATGAAAGGAATCGAAGCTTCTGCTTCCGACAGTGCGATTACCGAAGAGGTTGATACTCGCCCAACCGTCACTATTGAAGCGTTATCGCCAGAGGATGTGCGCGTTCAACTGACTTCTTATGGCGAAATCATGCCACTTGAGAGCACGAATCTTGCTGCGCAAGTATCGGGTGAAGTCGAGAGGTGGAACCCCAAGTTTGTAAGCGGTGGTTTAGTCAGGCGTGGCGAAACCCTGTTTGAAATAGAAGCCGATGCCTATGAAGCGGCCCTATTATTAGCAGAAGCAAACCTTGCAAGCGCCCAAGCACAGCTTATTCAAGAAGAAGCACAGGCAGAAGTGGCCGCCAAAGAAGCGAAAACAATGCCGAACGCACGGGTAACCGACCTATACCTTCGCAAACCGCAAGTTATGAGCGCAAAAGCTGGCGTTAAATCAGCCGAAGCCCAGCTCAAAATAGCAAAACGTGATTTAGATAACTGCAAGGTGAAAGCGCCTTACGATGCACTTATCGTATCAAGAGACATCAGCACCGGTGACTATGTTACACAAGGCTCCCCTGTTGCGGTTCTCAATAATATAGAGTACGCCGAAGCCACTTTCCCTATTGCTGGTTTTGACCGTGTTTTTCTTTCAGAAAACACAATAGGTAGTGAAATTGCGATAGAAGTTGACGATGTTCAGGGCGCTACTGTTAAAGGCACCATTCACAGAGATACTGGTGTGGTAGATAACACCACACGTATGAGCTATTTCGTAGCGCGTATCGAAGACCCTTACTCAATTAACTCAACCAAACCTATTGTTAAATTTGGTTCATACAGCACCATAGCTTTTGAAGGTAAAACGTTGAGTGACGTATACCGTGTACCACAGGAATTGGTAACCAATCGCATGCTGTGGACTCTTGACGATGAAGACCGATTGAAATCTCATAAAGTTGTGGTTGTCCGTGAAGAAAATGGCGACTTCCTCATACAAGGTGATTTCGACGCGAAAAAAGTGGTAATGAGTCTGCCTGAATACCCGCAAAACGGCATGCCGGTTAAGGTTATTGAGACTACGACTGAAATTGTGACAGCACAAGCTAACTAAGGAGCTGTCATGGAAAATCATAACAATACGCAAAGCGGCATTATTTCTTGGTTTGCAAGAAACTCTGTAGCGGCCAACCTTCTGATGTTCTTCATTATTGTCATGGGTATAGCCAGCTACTTTACTATTCAGCGTCAGATGTTTCCTAACATCGAAATTAATTATATTACCGTTGAAGCCAACTACCCTGGCGCTTCTCCGCAAGAAATTGAAGAAAGTATCTTCATCAAAGTTGAGGAAGCGGTAAAAGACATCACTGAAATTAAGCGTACTGTATCTAGAGCATTTCGGGGTGGCGGCGCAGTCACCTTGGAAATTGATACTAAAGCTGAACTGACTGACGTTTTAGACAAGGTTAAGCTTCGCGTAGACAGTATTGCTACCTTTCCAGCCGGCATGGAGCCTGTTAACGTTTCGCAAGTAGAGTTCCAGCAGCAAGTTATCGAAATGCCGATTGTTGGCGACTTGCCTTTATCAGAGCTAAAAGTGCTAGCTAAAGAAGTAGAAGATGAACTACTTCAGCTTGGCTCTATTTCCTTGGTGGAAGCCAATACGCCCGATGATGAAATTGCTATTGAAATTAAGCCCGATACGCTAAGAAAGTACGGCTTAACCATTGCCGATGTTACCCAAGCCATTAATAGTTATTCAGCAAATATCTCTGCAGGCCAGCTAAGAACTAATTCAGGAATAGTGTCAGTTCGCGTTGAAAATCAATACTACAGCGGCGACGAGTTCAAACAAATCCCAATTAAAATTGGCACTGGTGGCGCAAAAGTAACCTTAGGCGATGTTGCCTATATCAATGATGGATTTGTTGAGGGTGAACGTTACTTTAAGTACAACGGCATGAACGCCATCTACATCGCCGTTAAAGCCACTAAAACCCAAAACACTATTCCTGTAGCTGAAACGGTTAAAGCCTACATCGACCAGAGAAATGAGACCCTTCCTCAGGGCGTCAGCCTGGAAGTTTTAGTGGATATGACCTACTACCTTAACGCACGCTTAGACATGATGTTATCGAACCTTGTTCAAGGGTCTGTACTCGTCGCGTTTATGCTTACCCTTTTCTTGCGCTTTCGTTTAGCGCTATGGGTTATGGTCGGCCTACCGGTGTGTTTCTTAGGTGCAATGATGCTTATGCCGGTTTTCGGTGTAAGCATTAATATTCTTTCGCTCTTTGCGTTCATTATGGTGCTGGGCATCGTGGTTGATGACGCCATTGTTATTGGGGAAAGTGCCTACACCGAAATTGAAAGCAAGGGTGGCGGCGTTGATAACGTGGTTCGCGGCGCTAAACGCGTGGCTACCCCAGCTACCTTTGGTGTGTTAACTACCATCGCGGTATTTGCTCCATTTACACTGAGCAGTGGCCCTGAAGGTGCGTTCTTCTATAACATCGCTGTGGTAGTTATTTTGTGTTTGGTATTTAGTTTAATTGAGTCAAAACTAATCTTGCCCGCGCATTTAGCCCACACGAAATTCTCACCCGTAAGGCAAGATAGCTGGCGTGCACGCTTTAACAAAGGCTTCTTTGCTTTTGTTAATGGCCCGTACAAGCGCACTGTTACGAAAGCCATTGAATGGCGCTGGGCAGTACTTATGATGTTCGTGGCTATGTTAATGCTTAGCATGGGCCTGATTGGCGCGAACTATGTGCGCATGGTGCCAAACCCTAAAGTGCCTCACGACTTCCCTAGCGTAAAAATAGAGATGAACGAAAACGTTTCTGATCTAGCCACTATCAATGCGCTTAAAATTGTTGAGCAAACCATTCTTGATGTTGAAGAGCAGATCATTGATGAATTTGGCCAAGGCATGATTCGCGACCGACTCGCCTTTAACGAAGACAGCAATGAAGGGCGCATACTTACACCACTGGTTAATGAAGAAGACCGCCCTATCGACACCTTTGAGCTTGCCCGACGTTGGCGCGAAGCCATTCCTGAAATTACCGGTATGAAGTCTTTTACCGTAGTTGATGATGTAAACGGTGACGGTGACGACGGTGAATTCGGTTATCTACTATTTGGCCCAGACATTGACACCTTAAATGCGGCAGGCCTTAAGTTCATTGAAATGCTGCAGCAGCAAGAAGGCCTGTTTGACGTAAGCTCAACTATCGACCCACCGAGCAAAGAAGTACAAATGACCCTACTTCCGGTTGCCTACGATTTGGGGCTTACCCTTTCTAATATCGCCTCTCAGGTTGGTGCGGGCTTTTACGGCGGCGAAGCACAGCGTGTTATCCGCAACGGTGAAGAAGTTAGGGTCATGGTTCGCTATCCTGAACTTACCCGCGAACGTTTTGCTGACTTGAAGTACTCTTTAATTAAAACGCCTAACGGCCAAGAAGTAATGCTTGGTGACGTGGTTGCTTTAGAAGAAAAGCCTGGGATTAGCTACATTCGTCGTGAAGGTGGTTATCGCAGCGTTTATATCTGGGGCAACATTGATGAGGAAAAAGTTGAACCTAACGAGGTTGTCACTGAAATTCAAGACAAACTACTGCCTCAGCTTAAAGAGTCGTTCCCATCGGTCATGACTGAACTTGGCGGTGATATTGAAGAGCAGCAAGCACAGCAAAACGAGCAAATACTCTTCTTCTTAGCGGCCATGATCATGGTGTATATCCTTTTAGCTGTTCCGCTAAAAAGTTATGGGCAACCGCTTATCATTATGTCGGTTATTCCATTTAGCTTTACAGGTGCAGTGTTCGGCCACTTTGTACTAGGCCTAGACCTATCTATGATGTCTAACTTTGGCCTTATTGCAGCAGCGGGGGTTGTTATCAACGACTCGCTGGTTATGACGGACTTTGTGAATCAGCGCCGTGCACAAGGCTACAGTATAAAAGAAGCGGTAACTGAGGCCGGTACCGCGCGCTTTAGGGCAATTACGTTAACCTCAATCACTACATTTGCGGGCGTATTGCCAATTATGTTTGAAACTAGCCTACAGGCAGCATTTGTGGTACCTATGGCGGCTGCGCTTGGCTTTGCGGTGCTTTATGCTACTTTAGTAACACTCATCTTGGTACCTTGTTTGTACTTAATACTGCTAGATTTACGTGGTCCTTTTTCGTTCATAAAAAGAAAAGTATTACGCAGAAAATCTAGTAGCGAAGTCGAAAACAATAACACGGATCAAGCACATACACCTCAGCCTGCTGGCCCACTTGACTAGCAGTTAACTAACAACTGACTAGCGGATAGCACTCACTATATAGCCGTTCACTAGTTAGTGTTAGAAACGCACTTAACTTTTAAAAATGAGCCTTCGAGGCTCATTTTTTTTCAAGCCTATTGAAGAGAAAACACTATGAATAACGCAATTTCAATAAGACCAGCAACACCTGACGATATTTCACAAATTCGCCAATTCATTCTAGAACTTGCCATTTATGAAAAAGCTGAGCATGAAGTAGAAGCCTCTGAAGCGGCGCTTCTAAAGACACTATTTGGCGAAGGTGCCACTGCTCATTGCGTTATCTGCGAGAATAACAGCACACCTATCGGCTTTGCAGTGTACTTTTTTAATTATTCCACCTGGCAAGGTCGCAACGGACTTTATCTTGAAGATCTTTATGTTTCACCGAAATTTCGTGGCCTAGGTGCGGGTAAAGCGCTGCTGCAACATTTAGCAAAAACAGCTGTAGAAAACGACTGCGGCCGTTTTGAGTGGAGTGTTTTAGATTGGAATAAGCCAGCTATCGATTTCTATGAATCGTTAGGCGCAAAACCTAAGAGTGAATGGTTAGGCTATCGCATGGATGGACAGACTCTTATCGACTTCGCAAAACAGGCTTAACCCTGACTTGCTGACTTGCTGACTTGCTGACTTGCTGACTTGCTGACTTGCTGACTTGCTGACTTGCTGACTTAGACAGTATGAAGGTAAAACAGTGTTAGCTGCAAATACGCTAATAACGCCAGCGCAGCTTAAAAAACTTTTCTGCAAAATAAAAAAGCCATTCGCTTTCACGAATGGCTTTCAAATTCTATGGATAATCTTTCAGTTTTACTTAGAAAGAACCAATCAGAGATAAACGCGCGTTGATTGGTGCGCCAACTGTAACCTGATGCGTAGAGTGTGCATTAGGGAAGTAAAGCGTATCAGTTAAGTTTTCTACGTTTAGCTGAAGACGTGTTTTGTCGCTAAGTGTGTAGTACGCCGATGCATCAACACGGGTATAGCTTGGCAGTACAGGTGACGTAGCGCTTGTCGATACCTTGCTTTCGTCTTGGTATGTTGCGCCAATGCCGAAGCCAAATACTTCATTTACTTCATAAGTTGTCCAAACTGACATGGTATTTTCAGGTAGCTCACGAAGCTCCACGCCACTTGCATTCTCGCCGTCTAGGTTGCTGTAGTTAGCAGTAACGTACCACTTATCAGTGATATAACCTTGAAGCTGAAGCTCAAAACCTGATACATCTGAATCAACTTCTATGAAGCTCTCTGCATCGTTAGGGTCGTTATCAAGAGACGTTTGCTCATTTTCAAAGATAGCAGCCGTAAAGCTCATGCTCTCACTGAAGTCCCACTTAATACCAATTTCTTGGTTAGTGAAAGTATCTGGGTCAAGTGCGTCAGCATCACCGTTGATATTCGCATACTGCTCGCCACTGCGTGGTAAGAATGACTCGCTGTAGCTTGCATAAATTGAGATATTCTCTTGTGGCTTGTAAACAAGGCCCGCACGTGGCGATACTTCTTCGTCTTTTCTGCTGCGTGTTTCTGCTGCAACAACGTTAAACACTTCAATATCGAAGCTATCAAAACGTGCGCCTAGCACTAGGTCGAAGTTTTCTGATAGTGCAATTTCGTCTTGCACGTAGAAAGAGTAAACATCAAGGTCTACGTGTGTATCGTCGTTTACATCACTAAAAGTAGCAGTAACTGTTTCGCCAACTGAGTTAGTACCAGTTAGGCCTCTGAAACTAAGTGGGCGTGTTACATTAAACGCTTCTCTATCGCCATCTGTAGAATCAAATACAGGGTTATAACGGTCTTGATTCGACTTGGTATTAATAACCTCACCACCAAAGATAACCGTATGCTCAATACTGCCAGTTGCGAACTCGCCTACTAAGTTTGAAGACAAGATAAGGTTTTCACGCTGAGTAGTATCTACATAACCGTCAAGGGTTACCACTTCAGCGTCAGCGTCATAAGCCGCGGCGTAAAAGTTTGAGTAAACTTTGTCGTAGTCACCGTAAAAGGCGTTGAAGTTACCTTTTAAGCTGTCAGAAAACGTGTGTTCAACGTTTGCGCGAAATACGTCGGCACCTAGAGTTTGGTAGTTATTTTCTGGGTCGCCAAATACTATTTCTTCAAATGCTTCTACAGGTTCACCGTTTGCCGTTGGCACACCACGGTCAATGAAGCGCTCGTGATCGATATATTCGTATGACACATCAACAATGGTATCGTCGCTTACTTCAAAACGTGCAGTTGGGTTAAAACCATAGCGGTCGCCATCGTAAAAGTCACGGTGGTTATCAAGGCTTTCATACATTGCATTAATGCGAAGCGCAGACTTATCCCCTGTATCAACGTTGGTATCTAGTTGAAGGTTGTAAGCGCCAAAAGTGTTAGCAGAAACGTTGTAGTTTACGAATTTTTCGCCCGTTTTCGCTTTTTTAGATACTCGGTTTAGGATACCGCCCGTACCGCCACGGCCGAATAGCAATGCATTCGGTCCACGAAGAATCTCTACTTGTTCGACGTTGTATAGCGCACGATAGTACTGGACGTCGTCGCGATTACCGTCTAAGTAAAAGTCGGCTGTTGAACGTACACCACGAAATACCACTGCATCGCGGTGACCTTCGCCTTGAGATGTATTAACACCTGGTGCGTAGTCAATAATTTGTCCAATGCTTGTAATACCGCGAGCCGTAATTTCTTCAGCGGTGATAATTGACAAGCTTTGCGGCACATCGAGGATAGGCGTTGGGCTCTTAATAGAGTTAGACTGGTTAACCGAAAGGTATTTACCTTCTACCGTCAGTCTTTCAATGTCTTCCATATCAGCAGCAAATACAGCTGGGCTTAACATTATCGCAGTGGCAATACTCGTAAGTTTGAATTTCAAAATTACTCTCCAAGTGTTCTTCAAAGTGTTGTGTGTTTGTTGGCAACCAAGAACCTTATTATTCGGCAATACTTTTTTAAGTCGCTAGCTCTTCCAAACCGCTTAACTTTTCATTCCTTTTGCAATTGCAAATAATAATAGTTGCTATTTGTGGTCTGGATAATATAGAAAAAATGTCAAAATGACGAGAGCAAATACATCAAAATTTAAAAACTCTTTATAAATTTTCTTAATCTTTAGTCTAAAAAAACGCTAAACAGCACGCTTATCAAACAGAAAAAATAAAAATTCACAAATTTTGTCTCAGAAAGATTAAGAAAAGGTTAATTAAGGGGATTTTTGAAAACTTGCCTTATTTATCAGGCTTTGCCGCATTAGCACCGGCGATTTGAGCTTCACTATTTTTAAGCGTTTAAATCTAAAAGCAGCTGTTGTGTTTCAACACTGTTTGGCTTGCCTGCCAAATAATTCACTCAAAATCTGTCGAGCACAATGAACTTATAGTGCTGTGTACGTGTTAAGCGATGAAGTGATGGGTGAATGCCGTTTGGCACGCAAAAGAATAACGATATCGGCGTTTTTAATGCACGGTCTGGTCGGTTACGACGCTATAAGGGGATTGGGTCGTAATGGTATTAAATTGCATGGATCTTAGGTTGGAGGCACATTAGGGTAATGTATTAGTTATGTATTCAGAACCCGTGTAGGCTTTAAAGCGTTTGAAAAAGCCAGCCGCTACGCCGTAGCATAACGGCTCAGGATGAGCGCGACGGTATTTTTCGCTACATCTTTTTTGTCATTATCGGTCAAGGTATCTTCAATTTTAAAAAGCTGAGGCCAAAAGCACTTTCCTTTAACTAAGCTGTCAATTTCCTCAACAACCCGGTCTAAATCATCAAAAGCGAGTCTGTTATCTGCTTTAGCATCTTTCAAGAAACGATGCATTGCCGTTTCTTGGGCTTTTAGCTGTGCGACTTCATCTTTTAGCTTATCTGGCTCGTAAAAGAAATGGCCAATAGCCACGCGAGCTAGGTCTAAATGGGACTCGCTCACTAAAAACTCTATGTCTTGTAAGATAAAGTCTTCAAGCTGTTCGTCTAGCGGAAGCGCGCTATCGTATTCTTTATTTATATTGAGAATTGCTGATTGCCACTGCTCTGTAACCAAGTGCATCACCAACTCTTCTTTGGTAGAGAAATGGTTATACACAGTGCGCTTTGACACATTCGCCAGTTCAGCCAGCTTATCCATGCTGGTGCCGTTTACGCCAAACTCTTGAAAGGCCTGAGTAGCAGCCTGAATGATGGCTTCGCGTTTTATATCGCTACGCGTTCTCGTATTGCCTACCATATCGAAACTCTCAAAATAAATCCCCTTAGCCTTGCTGGTTATTGCGATTAACCATTTTACACCGAACAGTTTACTTTTCAATGCGACCGCACTAAAATGCACTCACTAGTTTACTTTAGGTAATAACTGCTTATTCGCGCTTGAGTTTAAGCGTCACTACTTAACGTTCTCATGTCTATACTTCATTTACCCTGACAATGGATTACACACACCTATGTCCGTAATGCGATTCTCTCACATTCTATTTTTAAGCGTTTTATTGGTTTCAACCTTAAGTGCATGCTCTTCAGAAGAACCTGTGGAGCAACAATCAAAATCTGCGCCTCGTTACGTCAAATTGGCTACCGTTAGCAACATTCCAGATTTTGACGAGTTTACTTTCCCCGCCGTTGTTTCGGCGGTTAAAACCGTAGATTTAAGCTTTGAAGTTTCAGGTCGACTTATTCAAACCGACTTAGTGACAGGTAGCGATATTGAAAAAGGAAAGTTGCTGGCCACTATCGACCGTAAACCGTTTGAGCGCCGCGTGGAAGAGTCGAAGACACGTTTAGACCAAGCAAAACGCGAACTAGATAGAATTGAAAAAATGTTTGCACGAAAGCTTCTTGCACAAAGCGCGCTCGATACTGCGAAAACATCTTATGAGCTTGCGGTTATCGACCTAAAAAATGCAGAGCAAGATTTAAGTTACACTCAGCTCTATGCCCCGTTCGACGCAAAGGTGTCACAACGCCTTGTTGAAAACAACAGCTTTGTTGCTGCGGGCACTCCTATTGCTCGCCTTCAAGATGTGTCAAAAATCTACTTTAATATCAATGTTCCTGAACGCCTGCTAACGGCCAATATTGGTCGTGGGATCAAACAAGCTAGTGCGACCTTAGCCACAAATCGCAACCAGTGGTACCCCGTAAATTATGTAGAGCACTCAACACAGCCTGATCCTGTGTCGCAAACCTATGAAGTGGTGTTTGCGATGGAACCTCGTGAAGAGTTGCCACTAACTCCAGGTGCCCGAGCGGTAGTAAAAGTAAGCCTTCAAGGTAGCCTATATCCTGAAGGCTTCGTTGTGCCGGTAAGATCCCTTGTAGGTGACGAAAACTCAGGCTTTGCAGTTTGGGTGTATAACGACGAAACAAGTTCGGTGGTAAAAACACCTGTTGACGTAAAGCATATAGAAAACGAACTCGCGATTATTAAGGGTAAAGGCCAGGGCGATATATCACTGGGCCTTCAAGTGGTTGCTGCTGGAGCAACACAAATGCGTGCAGACATGAAAGTACTTCCTTACCAAGGAGAGAAGTAATTTATGGATATCGCACGTTATTCAATTGATAAGCCCGTCAACATTTGGCTGATGGTGGTCATTCTGCTTTTAGGCGGCATTTTAGCTATGAGTAAGATAGGCCGTTTGGAAGACCCTGCCTTTACTATTAAACAAGTAAAGGTATACACCAGCTACCCTGGTGCCAGTGCTGAAAAAGTAGAGCGCGAAGTCACCGAACGCTTAGAAATTGCCATTCAGCAAATGCCGCAGTTAAAAGAAGTGACGTCAATTTCATCACCCGGCCTTTCAGAAATTACGGTTGAAGTTAAAAGTACTTACGACAGTAATTTATTGCCGCAGATTTGGGATGAGCTAAGAAAGCGTCTTCGCGACACTGCAAGTTCACTTCCCACCGGCGCACAAGCCCCCATCGTCTTCGATGATTTTGGTGATGTGTATGGCCTTTACTACGCCTTAAGTGCACCAGATTTTGACACTCGTGAACTTCGCGAATTTGCACGGGTTATCCGACGTGACTTACTTACTACAGAAGGGGTCGCCAAAGTAAATGTAACTGGTGTTCAAAAAGAGCAGATAGTGGCGTATATCAACCCCTATCAGCTGGCAGGCTTGGGCATTTCATTTCCCGATCTCGCCGCCCTTTTCGAAGATAACTTACGGCCCTTTAACGGCGGTCGGATTAAAGTAGACGAAAAGAATGTGCGTTTAATTGTAGAACGCGCACCTGACAGGCTTGAAGAAATCTCAAACCTTTCAGTAGTAGTGCCGGGCACTAACCGTTCACTTAGAGTTGCCGATATTGCCACATTAAAATTAGAGCCTGCGGACATACAGCCTGTTCATGTGCGCTACAACGGTGAAGAAGCGTTAACACTTTCTGTCTCAGCTCTCACTGACGTGAATATTGTTGATGTGGGCGAACGAGTGAATGCAAAGGTGGAAAAGCTACTTCAAGAGCTACCTGTTGGTATTACGCTCACCCCAATTTATGATCAGGCCTCTGTGGTCGATGAGTCTGTAACAGGTTTTATTAATAACCTAGTGATGTCGGTAGCCGTTGTTACGTTAACCCTATGTTTATTTATGGGCTGGCGCTCTGGTGTGGTCGTTGGCTCAGTACTGCTTGTAACCGTGCTAGGTACAATTCTGGTTATGTGGCTAATGGATATTCAGCTTCAGCGAATATCTCTTGGTGCTATGGTTATCGCTATGGGCATGCTGGTTGATAACGCTATTGTTGTTGCCGAAGGTATGATGCTGCGCATGGCCACAGGCTCTACAGCTAAAGAATCTGCCAGCTTTATTGTTAAACGTACTCAGTGGCCTCTGCTAGGCGCAACCGTTATTGGTATTGCGGCATTCTCAGGCATCGGCCTTTCCAACGATGCCACCGGGGAGTTCCTCTACTCTTTGTTTGCCGTTGTCTTGGTTTCACTGATGATAAGTTGGGTATTGGCCGTTACCTTAGTACCAGTGTTGGGCGCATACTTTTACCGCAAAGGTATTGGTCAAACTACTGGCAAAGAACTCTCGGCATCACAGCGCTGGTTCAAACGCACGTTACTTGGCGCGCTTAAACTTCGGTGGGTCACTATTGGTGTGCTATTTGTCATCACCATTGTGGCTTATGGAAGCTTTGGCATGGTTAAACAGGGCTTCTTCCCACCATCAAATGCGCCGCTATTCTTTGTGCATTACTGGGGGCCGCAAGATAGAGATATACGCGCTACTGAAGTCATTGCCAAAGAAGCAGAAGCGCGTATTTTAGAAATGGAAAATGTAACGGCTGTCACCACCTTTATCGGGCAAGGCGCAGATCGTTTCACCCTCACTTATGCGCCTAAAAGTGCTAACGAGAACTATGCCTTTTTCATGGTTCGCGCCAATGAACTGGACAATATTCCGGCCATTCAGTCGGCGCTGGCCGACAAACTCACCGACCTAGATTTCGACGCAAGCTTTTACATGGAGCGCATGCAGTTTGGGCCCGGTTCGGGGGCAAAATTAGAAGCCCGTTTCTCGGGCCCTGATACCGAAGTGCTTCGCACATTGGCTGAAGAGGCTAAAGCCTTACTGTTTGCCGACGGACAAGTGAAAGACGTACGTCACAACTGGCGAGAAAAAGGCTTTGCCATTAATACGCAGTTTGACAATTACAACGCTGGCATTGCTGGAGTTTCACATAGTGACTTTAGCCAAACCATACAGTATGCAAGTAGCGGCGTTCAGCTAGGTACAGTGCAAGATGGCGACTATGCCTACAACATTATTGCAAAAATGGGCAAGGCAGAAGATACCGAACTTCAGTCAATACGCGAATCGCAAGTATGGTCTACACAGCAGCGACAGTACGTGCCTTTTACACAGGTGTCGCAAGGCCTAGATCTAATGACCGAAGAAATGCGTATTCATCGCCGCGACCGTGTGCGCACCATTACCGTAGAAGCTGAACCAGGCGATCATGAAACCGCGGCTAAAGCCTTGGCTAGAATTCGCCCTCTTATTGAAGATATTGAGCTACCGGCAGGGTATTCACTGGAATGGGGCGGCGAGTTTGAAAGCTCTAGCGATGCACAAAAAGCACTTGGCGCCGGATTGCCCGCCGGCTTTTTAGTCATGTTTATTATCTCGGTATTGCTATTTGGTCATGCGCGCCAGCCACTTATCATTTGGCTTGTGGTACCTATGGCCGTGGTCGGTGTTGTGACAGGACTTCTTAGTACTGATATGCCCTTTGGCTTTATGTCACTACTCGGCTTCTTAAGCTTGTTTGGAATGCTTATTAAGAATGCCATAGTGCTTATTGAAGAAATTGACCTTCAAATAGAGGAAGGTTTAGCTATCAGGCAAGCCATTGTTGACGCTACTATCAGCCGTGTACGCCCGGTATCATTAGCCGCGGTAACGACTATTTTAGGGATGGCACCGCTGCTATTTGACGCCTTTTTTGCAGATATGGCAGTGACCATTATGGGCGGATTAGCGTTTGCCACAGTGCTTACGCTTATCGCTGTACCCGTGCTTTATAGCCTGCTGTTTAAAGTTAGCTATCGCAAGAGCTAATACTTATTTGGTAGTGGTCTCTCTATCGGACATTTGACGAAGTCTAGTAGAGAGACCTATACCCTTATTTGCGTCTCTATTTAACTAAATACTGTTCGTGTATTTACGTCAAACGTATGGATTATCCCCCATAGCAACGGCTACACAGAATAACCTTAAATCTAGCTCAAGCTGATGGTAATCAGGCTCCATATAACAGCAAAATTTATAAAAAGCTTTGTTGTGGTCCTTTTCTTTAAAGTGCGCCAGCTCATGAACTACTAGTGCTTTTAAGAGCGGCTCTGGCGCATAGAGCAAATCGTTATTAATGGCTAAATCGTGCTTGCGCGTTTTACCTTGCATACGGTAGGTATGCGTACCTAAAGCGTTGGTTATCATATCCCCTTGCTTTTTAAACGCGGCGCGCCCAAATGGCGGAGCATTTTTTAAAAACTGCTTCTTTAATTCAGTCGCATACTGATACAGCAACTTGTCTGTGGTTACGTCATGGGCTTCTGGGTACTTTTTTAGCAGATAAGTCTTTAACCGATTGTTTGAAATTAGCTGAAGCGCTTGCTCCACGATAGCTGGGGGGTAACCATCAAAATACCGAGCATATTCATTCACGTTTGTTTCTCCTTTACCGGAAGAATTATAAAGCATTTGAACGTAGTGGACAGGTCTCGTATTCCTAAGGCATTACTTTTATATAAAACCCAAAAGCAAAAAAGCCGCAGAAAAAGTTACTGCGGCGAAGGGTGTGCTAAGGGAAGCACTACGGGAAGTTTGTTTACCTAAACTCCATAGGTTAAAGTTATTCTACGGTAACTACGACTTTACCCACAGCGTTACCACTTGCCAGACGGTCATGTGCCTGTGCTATCTGCTCAAGAGTGAAATTTTCTGCATCTATAATTGGTTTAAGCGCACCAGCATCTACAATACTCGCTAGCTGTTTAAGTATTTTGCTATGGGCTTCTCGGCCCACGTTGTGGATCATAGGAAGTAGCATAAACACAACGTTTAAGCTTAAACCGCTAAAGTGAACGGGTGACAAGTCGGTCTCTAATAGAGATAGCGTAGTGGACACCTGTCCATTAAGCTTGGCTGCTGCAAATGAGTTTTGAAGGTTATTGCCGCCTACCGTATCGAAGATCACGTCAAAGCCGTTACCGCTTGTATACTTATTCACATAATCTTCAACTGATTCACTACGAAAATCGATGTAAGTGGCACCTAAAGATTCAATAATATCTTTTTGCTCATCAGAGCCGCCTGTAGCAAATACGTTTGCCTTCATATGTTTGGCAAGTTGTACTGCTATATGCCCTACTCCACCCGCGCCGCCGTGAATTAATACGTTTTGGCCTTCACTGGTTAATGCACGAGTTAACCCTTCAAACGCTGTAATACCAACAAGAGGTATTGCTGCGGCTTCTTTCATAGAAAGAGACGAAGGCTTGTGAGCGATAAGGCGAACATCGGCAAGCATTTTTTCTGCAAGTGAACCTTGTAAATCGCCAAGGCCACCAGCACAGCCGTATACCTCATCGCCTACTTTGTATTCTGTTACGCCCTCACCAACAGCTTCGATGGAGCCGGCAAAGTCCATACCCAGGACACCATTGGGTAACTGTGGAGCAAAAGGTAAATCAGCTCCCGACTGACGAATCATCATGTCGATTGTATTAACGCTGCTTGCTGCAATACGCACAACTACATGCCCGGCCTTTACGGTTGGCTCTGCAATATCGTTTTGTGTAAATTGTTCAGAACCGCCAAATTCGTTTATTACCATCGCTTTCATGATTAAGCTCCTTTAAAGCCTGTTGTATGAGTACGGAAGTAATCATAAACACTAGAATTCCAAATGATAATTAGTGTATAAAGGCAAACAGTTTTTAGATTTTATTGATAATCCAAATGAACATAGAACACCTAAAGCTTTTTGTGCGTATTGCAAGCACAGCGAACATCAGCTTAGCGGGGCGTGAGCTAAACATTTCACCTGCCGTGGCGAGTGCGCACATTGGTAAACTTGAAGAAACGCTAGGTGTTCGCTTAATTCACAGGACTACCCGAAAAGTATCGCTTACCGACGATGGAAAGCTTTTTCTTCCCCATGCTCAAGAAGTGCTAGACAGTATCGAAACGGCACAAGCAGCTGTTGGCAGCGGCGCTCAAACGCCGCAAGGTACATTACGCGTTACCGCGCCTGCGTCATTTGGTCGAATGCACTTAGTCCCTGCGATCCCTGAGTTTTTAGAACAATACCCAAAGCTAAATATCGACTTCCGATTCAGCGACAGTATTTTGGATGTGGTAGAAGGTGGCTTTGATGTTGCCATTCGCGATGCAGAATTGAAAGACAGTAATTTACACGCGAAAAAACTTGCTGATGACAAACGTATTATTGTCGCCGCCAAAAGCTATATAGATAAATATGGTGTGCCTGAAACACCATCCGACTTAAAAAACCACAAGATAGTAAATCTAACTGGGCTAGAGGTGTGGGACTTTAAGGGAGCCCATGGGGTTACATCGGTGAAAACGCCTAATCATTTGCGTATGGATAATGGTGAAGCGGTGCGCGATGCCTGTATTCAAGGCTGCGGTATAACCCTTACTGCTACCTGGTGCAGCTCACCATATTTAGAGAAAGGCCAGCTAGTACAAATACTACAAGATTACCCGCTTGCTACCGACTGTGCACTATGGGCAGTGTATCCTAGCAACCGTTTATTAGCCCCAAAAGTTCGCGCATTTATTGATTTCTTAGCCGACCGCTTTAGCGGCACGCCTTATTGGGATCAAAAGCTAAACGGTGTAGTAGTGTAAAATGGTATCAATTAAACAAAAAACACAATTTTTCAGTCACTTCTTAGTTTCTCTACTATGCTTGTACTAAAGTAAAATTGTCACGACACATTGTTTTAGGCAACATTTGTCACAGACTTTAAATTGGGTAAAAAATGATGAAAAAGCCGTACTTGTTCTTCGCGGCCATCTTTAACTTGCTGTTGGCTAACTGCACGTCGGCAGAACAAAATAAGTTAGATATTAGCGGCTTTGGTACACTTGCCACTGCCACCGCTGACACCCGCACTTATCAGTTTCGTACCGACCGTTCGCAAGCAGAATTTGCGAAAAAAGACGGCTTTGCGTTTAAGCCTTTAAGTTTGATTGGCGTCCAACTTGATTACACATTATCAGACAACCTAGACTTCGTAGGGCAATTTGTTTATCGAGAGCAAGACGAACAAAATATTGGCTCCATCACCCAAATGGCCTTTTTGCGTTACGATATTTCGCCAGCATGGCAGGTAAGAGCGGGTAGATTAGCCGCGGATATTTTCCACTTTAGTGATACCAGAGACGTTTCTATCGCTTACCCTTGGGTAAAAGTACCTACCGAAGTTTACGGTATTGTGCCCGCTAGAAGCTTCGATGGTGCCGACATAAGTTACACCACGCCCTTTAGCGACTACAATTTGTCAGTTAAGGGCTTTTGGGGTAGTGGTGAAAGCGATTTTAGTAGTGACGACTACAACCCAATAAAGTTTAACAATTTACGCTCACTAGGCATTGAATTTGTTGCTTTTGACTGGAGCGTAGCGCTAAAGCACACTCAGACTGAAGCTAAAAACGACAACGATGACGTTGCGGTAGTGGCAGCGGCAGTCGCTCAATTACAACCTTTTTGGGCGGGCGCACTTAAATTTTCAGGTGAAGTAAGCCTACGGGATGCTTCAATTCATTATACTTCTGTGTATTTTAATCGCTTCTTGGGCGATTGGGAACTATCAGGCGAGCTATCCCATATAGATTCAGACTCGATTGCGCTAAGACCTTCAACTAATGGTTTTTTGAACTTAAGTTACCTTTATGGACCTCACACATTTTACGCTCTCTACTCCTTTGCTGATACCGACACTTACTTTCTAAATGAAGAACAACCCGGTTTCCCCATCAACCAGAACACTGCAGAGATAGTTCTTTTTGTTGAAGAGGTGGCTAGTTCGCTGGCTCATAATCAACAATCATTTTCATTGGGCTGGAGATGGGACTTACGAGAAAACTTAGCCTTTAAAGCACAAATTGAACGCACTGACGTTAAAGCAAGAGGTACCGGGCTTCGTGCACGTGATGGGTTGATTGTTGACGATGAAGACGGTGTCGCGCACACCTTATTCCTCGCGTTAAGCTTTAGTTTTTAAGGGGTTAAGCATGAAATTGTTTAGACGCTTCCCCGTAATTATTGCCTTAGCACTTCTAACGCAAAGCTTTGCATTTATGGCGCAAGCACAAGAAAAAATTGTTGTTGTCACTAACTTTAATAACGATGTACATGTTTTGGATAAAAAAGGCTTAATTGATTTATTTATGGGTAAATACTCGGCGTTTCCAAATGGAAAAGAAGCCACGCCTATTGATGTAGAACTAGATTCCGAATTGAAAAGTCAGTTTTACAAGTCTTTAGTGGGCCTCCCTCTTGCAAGGGTTAATGCCTATTGGTCACGACTAAAATTCTCAGGCCGCGTCAAACCTCCTGCGGTAGAGCAAACCCTCGACGACATCAAGCAACGGCTTGAGCAAGACGAATCGGCGCTAGCCTATGTATATGAGTCGACCGTGACCGACAGTATGAAGGTAGTATACCGTTTTGATTAACGTGCAAGGTCTGGGGTTTCGTTTTTCGCTGTTTCTAATCGCAGCGGCAATGATAGTGGTATTTACTACCGCTGAGTTCTTTTATCGTGCAACTTATGAAAACGAAATAAGCGAAGCCAATAATGATATAGAAGAGCTTTATCAAACCGTAAGTGCAACCGCATCCATCGCCGCATTCTTAGAAGATGAGGACTTGGCCACAGAGGCTATTAATGGCTTAGTTAAAACTGACAAAATTTTAGCAGCCTCTATAAAAAGCGAAGCTCTCTACTATCAGGCAAATGTAAGTGAAGCGATTAATAAAAACACCAAACCTCGAGTATTTGTGGTTAGACACCCCTTTATGCCAGAGGAGTCACTTGCTGAAGTTAACGTATATCCAAACTTTGAATACATTATCAGTCAGGCAGAAAAAATAAGTACCGACAATAGTTACTCCTTGTACGCTGAAGCACTGGTTGTGGGCATTGTGGCTTTGTTCATCACCTATTACATCATTATCTCCCCGATGCTACGAGTAGGCCACTCTTTACACCAAATCACGCCTGGAACATCGCAGAGGATCCCAATCCCGAAATATCACTCGCGCAGTGAAATAGGTAAACTCGTTTACGACACCAACCAATTGTTGACCAAGGTTGAAGAGCAGTTCACACAAGAGCGACAGTTAAGAGAAGAAATAGAGTTTCTTGAAAAGCGGTTTAGAATGCTGTTCGAGAATGCCAAAACTGCAACTGTGTTAATGGCTGAAAATGGCACTATAGAGCTTCGAAATGATGCCTTTAACGATTTAGTAGAGAAGACGGGACTTGGCATAAAGCAAGGCTACGGCGAGTTGTTAGACGAACTGTTCGAAACACCCGTGGCAATGAAATCTGCACTTAAAGAGGCCTTTGCGCGAAACGAGTTTGCTACAGGAGAGTACAAGCTAAAAAGTAGTGCAAGCGACAGTGCTATATGGGTTCAACTTATTGCTAGCCCATTACTGACCGAAGAAGATGAACGTTATTACCAGCTTACGTTAAACGATATTTCGAGTCGTAGACAAGAGCTACAAAAGCTTGCCCTACAGGCAGACTTCGACGCGTTAACAGGGATATACAATCGCAATGGTGGTGAAAAGCTTATTGCTAAACTCATGAGAAAAGAACATCAGTTTGCTTTAGCTCTTATTGACCTTAACGGTTTTAAAGCGGTAAACGATATTTATGGCCATGATGCAGGCGACGAAGTTCTCATTTTTGTTGCTGAGCAATTAAAAGAAAAAATACGCAAAAATGATGTCGCCATACGTTGGGGCGGCGATGAGTTTATGTTGTTACTGCAAGCTGATGATGAAGCGTCTGTTAAAAGGGTTATGGAAAAAGTAAATGCTGGCATTAAACAGCCTTTTTATTTTAATGACGAAAGCAAGCCTACTGTGGTTTCAATGAGTGTAGGCGTGGCTTTTTACCCTCAAACAAGTCGCGATTTGCACGCTCTGATAAAGCTAGCTGATATCGCCATGTATAAAGCGAAACAAAATAAGATATCCTCACCTGATGACTACCTTATCTTTGCTAACTAATGCAGACTAGATGATGAAGATATGAGTTAGCGAGCCTCAAGCCCGCCTAATACTTAACCAACACCCTACTCTCAATACTTTTGCGTACGATATTGCCGGGAGCGCCCTCTTCCTTCATATCTAAAGCACTGTGGGCCAAATAAGGTAAGCCTTTATTGTCGTATATATTAAAAATAATAGCTTCATCCACCTGCATTTTTGACTTGTAGAACCAACGATGTTGACGGTTAGCCGCCACGCCCAAAATCTCTCCATGACGATCTGGGTATTTTAGAGCAATAGTCATCCAGTCTTCATCGTTCATAGAGTCTGGGCAGATAAAGCCTAACGGCGATGACATTATAGTGTCTTCTACCGGTCGCCAAATATTTACAAAGCCAAAATGCCCCTCGTTGTATTCAGCCGCTTTTTGTTCGCCCACTAAGTCAATAAGGCGTTGTTGAATTCCTTTTTCGCTGTAATCGTTGTGAACATTTCTGGCTGGACGCCGAGATGCGCTTTCATCGTCTATACGAATGGTATGGTCAAACACGAGTACGTCTTTTGCACTGACATGTGTAGACAGTAATGTTTGAATTTCTTTGTTGTACACTTGTTCTTGTTCAGCCGTGAACGGATAAGCCACTGGGCTCAGGTTTTCTAAAAAGGTTATTCCATGAACATTAAAGACCGTATTTGTTTGGCTTTCTCTAAGGTCATAAACGCTAACATCCGTTGTAAATAGCTCGGGCGAAACTAAATTGCCGTCTATGCCATCTACATCAAATTCAAAAGCCTGAATAAAAGGTTTTTTGACATGATAATTTACAGATGCATTCATATTGCTTCCCTCGAAATAGTAAAAATCACCGGAATACTGGGTTCTGAAACCTACCGAACCCGTTTAGGGGGCGAACTATACCCGTAGCAAAAAATATGAAAAACCACTTACTGACTGAAGCAGTATTTAGATTATCTTGATAATCTAAATACTGCTAACACTCAACGCACGCTGAAAGCAGTTAATAAATGAGTGATAGATAAACTGACCGTTAGTTTTCTGCAATGACAAGCGCGATTAAAGCTGGGAACACACCATTATCAAAATAAACTAAATACTGACTCAATAAATAACGCATTTATCTAGTTTTAAAATTGGAATATTCTTCAATTAACGAATGGCACGCTACCAAACGAACTAACAAAGGTTGGTCGTGACACCGTAAATTGGAGAGCAAATATGTCTGATGTAAAAAGTAATGTAGAAACCACACATGCTGGAACAGAATCAGTGGGAGCGCTGCAAAAAGCGCGTGCACTTACCCTTCCGTCAAGAGATGAAATGCTTAAACGAGCACCATCTGTACAGCAATTTTGGGATAAAAACCGCTCACTATTGGAAGCCGCATGGAAAGAATGGGATGTGCAAAACGAGCAATTAGCTGAGTGGATAAACGAAAATTTGATAAGCGAACCGCTTCGCAATGCCGTCACGCTAGCGTGGGAAGACCCAGCTAAAGAACAAGCGGTGACAAATTTGTGGGACGAAGTATTACCAGGTGTATACCAGGCCCAGCTATTCGATGTTGAAAAGCTGCAATTATTGCGCAATTACTTAGACGGTGTTGCTGATGCCGGTATCCCCCTTCGCCCTCCATACGGTATTGCTTTGAATCGCAACGGCGGTATGCTAGATGCACGCTCTGAAGGGTATTTAGCAGCGCCAACCTTCCAAGACTTCTATAACGTGATCATGGACAAATACATGCGTCCAGTATCTCGCTTGTTGTTCCCTGAGGTCATGGGGTTTGATAGCCAAACCTTTGGCTTTTCAATTCAGTACCAAGAAGGTATGGATACGTCGCTTCGCCCGCATACTGATGCGTCCGCCGCGACAATGAACGTAAATCTAAACGTGCCTGGAGAAACCTTCAAAGGGTCGGAAGTCGATTTCTTTAATCAGGAAACGGGTAAGGTAACGCGTACAGTGTTTGCTCCTGGTGTTGCGATGCTGCACAGGGGAAGCGTACCTCACGCCGCGCAGCCAATTACTGGCGGCAGCAGAACCAATATGGTGCTATGGCTATATGGCGATAGTATGCAAATACCACGAGGCGTTTTGCCGACGTCGAAAGCGGATGCTAAATCGAGGTGGACAGTTCCCAACACGCTAAAAGATAGTTTTGCACCTTTCTAATACGAAAAAAAGCCGAGTTATTTATTAACTCGGCTTTCCTTTCAGCTTTGAGTTTCTAACTCAATGCTGCGCTATAAAGAAGAATTTAAGTGTTTCACACTTTATTCATTAATTGTTTTGCCCAGCATACGCTTCAACGTACCGTCTTTGTCAATAATGTGGTGCTTAAGTGCGCCAGCAATGTGTAGCAATAAAGCAACAATGACGGTATAGCCGAGATAGAAGTGAATAGTGCCTCCTAACTTCGATAACTCATAATTAATCGGTAAGGTTTTTTCTGGGTCATCTACGCTAAAGTTTTGAGCAAATACTTCTAATCCGAACACGGATAGGCCGTGACCACCCAATACTGAGGTCATCAACCCTGAAATAGGCATTAATAAGGTAGCTATGATCAAAACCCAATGAACGATAGATGCAAGCTTGTGCTCAATTGGCTTGTAGTTCGATGCAGGACTGGGCCAACCATTTTTCATTCGCCATATAACGCGGATTATAGCGACTATTAGCACAAGAAACCCAAATGCCTTATGCCAACTAAATAGCTCGTAGACATTGTTCTCTGTCATATAAATGCCTGTGGCAAGTAACCCTATAATGGTTAATCCCACCAGCCAATGAAGAATTACCGTAGTGGTAGCAAATTTGTTATGACTATCGTACTGCATGCTTTTCTCACTTTAATTGTTCATACCAAGAACTACGTTTTCCATAAAGCGTATCTTGGCACTTTATAATTCCTTACACATTGTAAGGAATTATCTAAAGGCACTAAAGTAAATTCGAGCAGCAAATTCGAGGCCAACAATTTCGAGAGCGCTTTTGAAGCAAGTGAAGATTCATTGTGATGGATATGAGTATAAGGGGGCCGGAACTCCCCTTACCGCGTCTAATTTGTCGGTGGCGCGCGTTTAGCGCTGCCAAAAAACATAGCTAGTTAGCGGAAATAATTGCTTCAAGTTCTGATATCAATGCTTGTCTATTCGTTGAATAACTAGCGAAAGGGTGTGGAGATGCAAAAGTATTATGGTCATTGTCAAAGTAATCGCCAGCGACGTTAGCAAAACGTTCAGATAGTGCTGCCTCAATAAATATTTTAGCTCCCTCTTTTAAATCGCCACCTGCAATACCATAGGCATCTTTAACCATTTTACTACCTAATAAAGACTTAGGGTTCACCGAAACCATCTTAGGTCCATTCAACCGACACTTTTCCCCAAGATAAGCTGTCCACATAGTAATACCCAACTTACTCTGCGCATAAGCTGCGCCATCCGAAAGTTGAGTTTCACCTCTTAGGGCAGCAAAGTTCACTGGCGCTTGTGCAGCAGAAGAGACGTTTATCACACGACTGTGCTCATCCATAACATCTACAAGGGACAGGGTAAGCATATAGGGCGCGATAGTGTTAACCATGAACCGAGCATCTAATCCCGCAGCAGTAATAGGGTTTTCTATGGAAAAAACACCTGCGTTATTGATAAGTATGTCTAAACGGTCGGTGTTTGCTTTTAACTCTACGGCAAGTTTTTTAACGTCGTCGAACAACGATAAATCAGCCTGAAGAACAGTGATGCTGTTTTCGGGAAATTGCGCTTCTAATGCGCCTTTAACATTATCTAATTTACCTTGGCTTCTGCCGTGTAAAAAAAGGGTATGTCCTTCTTTGGCTAACATTTTTGCTGTTTCTAGACCGATGCCGTCAGTCGCCCCAGTTATCAATATCGTCTTCATCTCATACTCTGCCGTAAATAAAGCCCAAAACTCAATGCAAGCGACTTATACCAATCAACCTGCTTTAGTTTACATTATCAGTGAAGTAGAAGACTGATAATGGTGTCATTGCTTAAAGCTGTTTCAATGTAATCTATATAATCAACAGCTTTCGTTTTAATACTGTTTAAAATGCTTATATCAGCGATAGATAATTTATAAAAACCATCTAGCCAGCGACTTCAATAACACTTAGACTGCGGGAACAAAAATAAAAACGACAGGTATTACGCCGGCTTTCGAGCGAGGCGTTCGCCATCCTATGTATGCTATGCAGGTAGCCTTATCCATTTTCGAATTGTGGTGTACTGCGCGTGGTTTCAACATACATATGATGAGGTACTTTTCATTTTAGTAACAAGGGTTCTCAATTTAATGTCACAACAAAAAGTAGGTTTAGTGGGCTGGCGCGGTATGGTTGGCTCAGTATTAATGCAGCGCATGCAAGAAGAGCAAGATTTCGCGCACATTGAGCCCACCTTTTTTACCACCTCTCAAAAGGGTATTGCAGCGCCAAACTTTGCTGGCAAAGATGCAGGTGTTTTAGAAGATGCGCACGACATCGAGGCGCTATCAAAACAAGATATTATTATTACTTGTCAGGGCGGTGATTACACGAAAGCCGTTTATGATGATCTTCGCGCGTCTGGCTGGAATGGCTATTGGATTGACGCAGCGTCGGCCCTTCGCATGAAAGACGATGCGATTATTGTACTAGACCCAGTGAACCGTAAAGAAATTGATAGTGGCATTGAAAAAGGTATTCGTACATACGTCGGCGGAAACTGCACAGTGTCACTTATGCTGTTGGCTCTAGGCGGCTTATTTGAACAAGACCTTGTTGAATGGGCATCACCGATGACCTACCAAGCGGCTTCAGGTTCGGGCGCTAAGCATATGCGTGAACTTATTAGCCAAATGGGCGCTATTCATAGCAATGTTAAAGACAAAGTGGAAGATCCGGCTACCGCTATATTGGATATCGATCAGCAAGTTGCTGAATTTATTCGTAGCTCAGAATACCCTAGTGAGCAGTTCGGCGTTCCTCTTGCAGGAAGCTTAATTCCGTATATCGATTCCCAGCTTCCATCTGGACAAAGCCGCGAAGAGTGGAAAGCCCAAGCCGAAGCTAACAAGATTTTGGGTATTAATGGCAGTGAAGTGCCTATCGACGGTATTTGTGTACGCGTTGGTGCCATGCGATGTCACAGCCAAGCGATTACGCTTAAGCTTAAAAAAGACTTACCAGTTAGCGAGATTGAAGAAATCTTAGCGAAACACAATGATTGGGTAAAAGTCGTGTCTGATGATCGTGAAGTAACTATGCAGGAACTCACGCCAGCCAAGGTTACCGGTACCCTGTCTATCCCAGTAGGTCGAATTCGCAAGCTTAATATGGGCCCTGAGTATATCTCAGCGTTCACCGTTGGCGATCAGCTTTTGTGGGGTGCTGCAGAGCCACTTCGCAGAATGTTGCGCATTGTGCTTGAGCAAAACTAATACTTAGTTTTACTTAGTAAATCATAAAACGCCTTACCAGTGACTAGTAAGGCGTTTTTTATTTCTAGTATTCTTCGTAATGTACGTAAAACAATAGAAAAGAGTATGATTCTAGTTAGCCGACTCAGACCAAACAGCAAGTTCATTGCCGCCAGGCTCTACAAAATGAAAACGGCACCCACCGGGAAAATCAAATAAGGGTTTAGTAATTGTTCCGCCCGCGCTTTCTACATTATGTTGTGCTTTAGCAATGTTAACGGCATAAAGTACTAACAAGGGCGCCCCGCTCTCTGCTTTTGAAACTCGTTCCGCTGCGAATATGCCACCCTCTAACCCTGAATTACTAAAGGCACTATACTCACTACCGTAGTCAGTAAAGCTCCAGTTAAAAGCATTTTCGAAAAAGGCTTTTGAACGTTCTAGATCAAGGGATGCAAATTCAACATAGTTAAGTTTGGTACTTTCCTGCATGAGTGTTATGCCTAGCGATAAGCGAATTTGACAGTATCATAGCACTAATCATTATCGAGTCGACCATACAGACATAACTCTGTTCGCTGGGTTAAGCCGTTACGGAAAATGCAAAGCACGGCCGTTTTTGCCGTGTGCAAGGCTAGAAACTTATATCCCATTGAAGTGAATAGATTGTGCTATCGCCGACTTCATTGTCGAACTGATCAAGAGAAATTCTGCTTACCTGCGCAGTAAGTTTGTTGTCGTGACCTTTAAAAAACCAATTAAGTGCCAGTGACTTTTCGTAAAACTCTTCGTCTTTCTCGCTAGTATTAGGTGAATAAGTAGCATAGCGGACAGCAATTTCTAAAGGCTTCGGCCACCAGCTTAATGACCCATTTAAAAAGTAACCTGCTTGAACGTAATATCCGCGCAATGTTGTTTTGATGTTGTCATTCGCTACGTCCACGATTTTCTTTTCGTGATATTCTGCCTGCGCGTTAAAGCCTTGGTAAAAGTATGCGCCGTCAATCAAAAACTGCTGAATATCGTACTGCCCTTCAATTTCACCTTCATCAAAATTGGTTAGATTTCCTGCACCAGAAGAAGAGAAACGCGTGAATTGACTTTTAAATTTAGCCCCTGCGATAGCTATCGCGGCTTTCGGAGTAGATGAACGTGCAATGTCGCTATTTTTAAAACCGACTTCTTTACCTAAAAAATTCCACTGCAGACGACCCGAATACATGGCCTCACCATCATGATTACTATAGTCCCCACGACCTGAACCATTAAACACACCTGCCCAGTAATTGAAATTAGCAGCGCCGCCGTTATCGATATGACCGTAAATAGATGCGCCCATTTGCCTGTCTAGTGTAAATATTCTATTGATGATAGAGCGATCCATCATTTGTTGACCGCCGCTGCTTACGCTTCGCTCTCTGGAATATTCAACTTTCCACTGACCAAACTTAAACCGAAGCGCGTCATACTTTTCAAAGGCGAGGGTTGCACTTAGCGTACGCTGATCGACGGCATCGTATTCCACAGCGTAGTTAATCCACGGCATAGCAATGTGACCGTCTAATTTAACTCGCGCCCTGTTAATACCGAATTGATTTCCAGCGTTGTAGTCAAAGTCGGCAAGTTCAGTTGGTTGGCCAATGCCAGGGTTGGCATAGCGAAACTGCACTCGCCCTCGAGCGCGCAACGAAAAGCCGTTGTTGTCACTTTGAAACACTAGACCGTCGCCATTGTAAGCGGGCGAGGTCTCGTAAGACTCTTGCTCGGCACCTACCTCAATCGCTAAAGCGGCCGAGGAAAAAAATGACGCTAAAAAAACAGTTGATATAAGGCACAAAGAAAAACGATATTGGTAAAGCAAAACACACTACGTATCACGGAAATTTGTGCGCAGGATATATACTTTAGTATAAGAATCAAGAGTGCTGACACAAAAGTGACATAAAAATGAAATATTTAATGATTCTTTAGCAATATAGCGCTCTTCTATGTAAAGGCCATCTGTACTCTTTAGTTGTTCAATAGCGCGTTGGCTGGTAAGTGAGGACTTCCTTTTTGTGCTATCTCACTTTGTTTAATTAGTTCAACAATATGGCTATTTATTGGTGTAGCAATGTGATGTTTTTTGCCTAACCTAACTATCTCACCGTTCAAGTAATCTATTTCAGTACGCCTTCCTAGTACCAAATCTTCATACATGGAAGAGCGTGCTTCGGGGTCGATTTTAAGCGTCGAAGCAGCAACCGCCTTAAACAGAAAGTTAGGCAGTTTCATGATTGTCGGCATAAGTTTGGGGATAACCTTCCCAGTACGTGCAGGTTTTATTCCTTCGGCATTTAGCACTGTCAGCGCCTCGGACAATACTTTTGCCATTACCAGCCTGTATTGACGGTTCCCTAGCTGAGATTTAAGCGGTATACCTGACAATGCATTGACCGCGTTATTTAAATTCATAATAAGCTTGCCATACTGTACAGCGGCCATGTCACTGTAAACAGTCACAGGCAGCGAAGCGTTTTCAAGCGCCTTCACCAACTCTTCACAGTGATTATAGGGATCTTCTAAAGCTAAATTCCCCTCTGTACCACAATGAAAGTGCCCCTTTCCTTTGTAAAAAACGTTAAATGGCACCATGCCTGCAACGACTGCGTGTATTAAATGTTGGCGTAATAAGTCAGCATTGCCCACACCGTTTTGCAGACTGATTATAAGCGCGTCAGGCTTCGCACATTGATTAATTATGTTGGCAGCACTTTTAGTATCTTGGCTTTTAACACATAGTAGAATGATATCTGCATTAGCTAAGCTATCGTTATTTAATGTAAAATTGACGTGATGAGCATCGTTCATTTGATTGCGGCCCTGCCAATCTGTAACTTTCAAGCCATTTGCTACGATGTCGTCGTATAATCGCTGTCGCCCAACCAGCGTAAGCGTATTTGAACTGTTGAATGCAGGGCCGGACGCCAACAAACAACCCGCAACGTAACAACCAATACTACCAGCGCCTAACACCACGATATCCATTGATGTTTTTCCTATAATGCCTAACTTTCTGCTATTTAGTTAGACTGCTTCGCAATAATCAAAATGTAAACATAAAAATCACACACTAGTAACAAAAAGCGTTTTGTATCAGTTATTTCCTATTAGTTTGATTCAATCTTTCAATTTTCCCCTGACAAATGATCTCCCTACAATAAGACCAAGTAGTCAACTTATATATCGTCAAATAGAGGGTCATCATGTTCGGTCAAGAACTTGCGTCAACTAATGCTCGTAACGCTGAAAATTCTGCTAATAGCAAAGTTGCTTTAGTCGCAGAAGGTGGCGGTCAACGCGGTATTTTCACAGCAGGTGTACTTGATACATGGTTAGATGCAGGTCACGACCCCTTCGATATCCTCATTGGCACATCGGCAGGCTCGCAAAACTTAACAAGCTTTGTTGCACGTCAAAAAGGCTATGCAAAACGCCTTATTCGCGGCTTAACTCGACACAAGCGTTTCTTTCAGATGGGCCGCGGTTTAATGGGCAAACATATCGTCGATTTAGACTGGTACTTTGATAAAACCCAAGAAGCGAACCGTTTGCTAGATTTAGATACTGCTAAAAGCAACGTGGCAGATAGAGAAATACTGTTTACGGCTACGAACGCTAGAGATAGAAAAGCATATTTTCTAAACCCTATGAAAAGCCAAAACAACTGGGTTGAATTGATTAAAGCATCAAGCGCACTGCCCTTGTTATACAAACAAGGTGTTCCGCTTCACACTGAAATTGAGGCCAAGCAAGCTGCCAATACCGATTTTTACTTAGATGGTGGTTTAGCCGCACCTTTACCTGTAACTGAGGCTTATAACCGCGGCGCTACAAAAATCGTAGTGATTAGAACAGTGGACGAGGGCTTTCAAGCACAATCACCTTGGCTACAAAAGCTAAGTGCAGTGATGTGTGCAACGGGTACCTGCCCAAAAACTATCGACTATTTGCTGCAACACGAACATGCGTATCAAAAAGAATTAGCGTTTATCGAAAATCCACCAGAAGGGGTTGAGGTCATTCAAATTTTTGCACCTAACAAACTTCAAAGTAAGCTGTTAGGCAGCACTGATGCGCAGCTTCGTCACGATTACAACTTAGGCAAAAAGGCAGGTATTGCTTTTCTAGAAGCAGAAAGCGCATCAGAAGCTGAATTTGAAAGCGAAGCTGCTGCGGTACTTATCAAAGAGAACGAAGCCGAAACGTTAGGCAGCGATAATATTCGTGTTGCGAAGAATATTGAAGAGGTTAAAGATAAAGAGGCGAAAGCAAAACGACCTTTACTTACATTGCCCTTCCCTGCTCGTTTGAAACAGAATATGAATGCGCAGAAAGAAGATAAGCGAATGACGGCATAATCGCTGCTCTATTTACTGTTAGGGCAGCGAGGCTTCCATTTATATATCTGACAGCGATGCTCTCCTCACCTCTGGGGCAGCGATGCTGCCCAGTCCTCAAGATTTTCATACACGCCCGCTGCTCTAGAAAAATCATGATTAGCCGACAAGGGTGTGGGTATAGCCACTGTTTTAATTCCCGCACTAACGGCAGCTTGCAGACCAAATTCGGTATCTTCAACTGCCATAACTTCATGTGGTGCCAATTGCATTTGGGATAGGGCTGCTAAATAGCAATCAGGTGACGGTTTACCTTTAACTACGTCATCAGAAGAAACGATACACTCAACAATATCTTCTACACCATAGAAAGACACTGTCTTCTCAACCGCTAAACGGGCGCCTCCCGTTATTATAGCTACGCGCAAGCCATGAGATTTACAGAACACAAGGGCTTCTTTTGCGCCACGCATTAACGGAAATGCTTGGCGCTGTAAAAACTGTAGTGTCAGCGCCCTTCTCTTCTCAAATAGCTCCTTGGGCGTCAAAGCAAGCGAAAAGTCTCGAATGATATCGCTAGCATTGTTCATTACTGAGATACCAGCCATACGCGTGTGGTAATAATCGAATGTTAATTCTTTGCCCATATCCGCAAGCATGGTTTTCCATAACTCAAAATGCGTCATTTCTGAGTCGATTAACGTACCGTCGTGGTCGAATAAAATGGCTTTCACGGTACACACCGTAAAACTAACTCAAATGACATGGAAAGTAACCTAGTGAATATGTGTAAACGGCTTTCACTGCACGATAAAGTGTAACCGATTGATAGATATAGGAAATAAATACGGTCAAAAACCAACCATCTTGACAGCAAATGGAAAAGTATTTATAAAACGCCTTTTCACTATTTCATCAAGTAAATCATGTCAGAATTATCAACACCTGTAAAACAAACCGAAGCACACAAACTTATTGAAGGCCTATTGAAATCTAGCGATCCAACTGCCGAGCTAGATAAAATTTCTGAAGAGTACAATATCGCAAATTGGGGGCAAACTAATCCTGTGTCTGCCGACCTTTACGATGCCGTACGCGACTTACTTGGCAAAGGTGTAGTTACAGGTAACGACCTAGTAGCGGGCAAAGACACAATGGACCCAATTGTACATAAAGTACAAGCGGAAACAGAAACGCTTATCGCTAACCCAAGCGAAGCCGATGCTGACCGCGTTCAAACCTTTGTACTTGGCTTCCTACGCACTTTCGTAAGCCAACTACTTCACCCGGGCACAAAGAAAGCAATTTACGCGAAAAAGCTTCCTGACCTAATCAAACTTCACCAGCAGGTTGCTAAGTAATATAAATTAAGCGAACGATTCTGCGTTGTTAAAAAACGTTAGTTTAATATCGCGTCATATAATTTTTATTGAAACCCGCTTAATCGCGGGTTTCTTTTTGACTAAATCAATATGCTTTTTAGACCTTAAACAATTCCACCATTAGCCCGTATGACTTGACCATTTATCCATATACCGTCTTCGCTGCATAAAAAGGCAACGACATTAGCAATATCCTTTGGCGTACCCAAACGTTCTAACGGCGCCATGTTTTTTAACTTCTCAACAAAGTCTTCCGACTTGCCTTTCATAAACAGTTCGGTATCAGTTGGGCCGGGTGCAACAGCATTTACTGTAATGTCTTTCCCACGCAGTTCCTTTGACGTTATGGCAGTCAAGGTTTCAACACCAGCTTTTGTTGCCGCGTAAATGCCATATTTTTCTAATTTAAGACCTACTATAGAGGTAGATATATTTACGATTCGGCCACCTTGGTTCAGCCGATTGACTGCTTGCTGCGTGGTGAACATAACGCCTTTAAGATTAATATCCACATGTTGATGAATGGTATCTTCACTCACATCTGCTAATGCATCCATCGATAGAACACCAGCGTTATTAACGAGTATATCGACCGAACCAAACTGCTTTTCAGTCTCATCGAATAGACGTTTTACACTTGTAATATCAGACACGTCCGCTTGAATGGCACAAGCTATACCGCCATCCTTCTCGATATCATGCACCACACTTAGCGCTTGCTCTTCACTTCCCGAGTAATTAACAACAATCTGAAAGCCATCTTTACTCAACTTTCTAGCAATTTCAGCACCGATGCCTCGTGATGAGCCTGTGACAATGACAGTGCGAACATCTTCTTTCATAACCTTTCTCCGTGTATATGCAAACCCTATTGTTAAGTGTATTTACGCACTTGCTCAGGAAACGTTTTTAACAAGCGACAATTGGCTGGTGTAGCTGGGTGAAGTGTAAGAAACTTGCGTGCAAATCAAAGTGTGTGTTGTGTAGTTTAGTTGAATTTACTGCTGATGTGAGGCCAAGCGCAGCCCCAGCTTTGATGAAACTCCTTCGAGATACCATGGAAATGTGCTCCGTAGAAAACAATAAAGAATTGCGAATACTACGTAGTAGAGATACCTAAACCTGTAAGTAGAAGATCAAGAGTAGGCGGATATGGATGACGACTTATTTTAAAAGCATTATTTATAATTGCTTAAGTCCATTTCTTTAGGCACAAAAAAACCGGCGTAAAGCCGGTTCTTAGTATTTGGCGGAGAGAGAGGGATTCGAACCCTCGATACGCTATAAACGTATACACACTTTCCAGGCGTGCGCCTTCAGCCACTCAGCCATCTCTCCAAATTTTGTATCAAGAAGTTTTCAACGACGAAAACCTTTGAGCGCGCGTATAGTAGGTAAAGCCGCGCGCTTAATCAAGAACTTGCTGGAAAATATTCAGCAAGTGCTTATAAAACGTGCGCTTAAAGTCCGCCTTTCGCTTTTAACTCGGCTGAAAAGTTAAGCATGCGATCAAGTGGAATCAGTGCGCCTTTACGCAATTCATCATCAATAAAGATTTCATGCCCATCAGTTTCGCCCGTTAAAGACGCCTTAATCGCCTCTAAGCCGTTCATTGCCATCCAAGGGCAGTGAGCACAGCTTTTACAGGTAGCGCCGTTACCGCCCGTTGGAGCCTCTATAAACGTCTTCTCTGGAGTAAGTTGTTGCATCTTGTAAAAGATGCCTTTATCGGTAGCAACAATAAAGGTGTCGTTATCCATGGTTTGCGAGGCTTTTATTAGCTGACTGGTTGAGCCAACTGCATCTGCCATCTCTACCACACTTGCGGGTGATTCAGGGTGAACCAGAACCGCTGCGTTTGGATATAGCGCTTTCATGTCTGCTAGTTTCTGTGCAGAGAACTCGTCGTGAACGATACACTCGCCCTGCCACATTAACATGTCAGCACCGGTTTGCTTTGCGATGTAAGAGCCTAGGTGTCTGTCAGGGCCCCAAATGATCTTTTTGCCCTGGCTGTCTAGGTGCTCAACGATTTCAAGGGCAATGCTTGACGTTACTACCCAATCAGCGCGCGCTTTCACAGCGGCCGAAGTATTCGCGTAAACCACTACGGTGTGATCAGGATGTTGATCACAAAACTCGCTGAACTCTTTTACCGGGCAACCAATATCAAGGGAACAGGTCGCTTCAAGGGTAGGCATTAGCACGGTTTTTTCCGGGCTAAGAATTTTCGCCGTTTCGCCCATAAAACGAACGCCAGCAACAATTAACGTTTGCTCTTCTACATCTCTACCAAATCGCGCCATTTCTAACGAGTCAGCTACACAACCGCCAGTTTCTTCAGCAAGCGCCTGAATTTCGTGGTCGGTGTAATAGTGTGCGACAAGCACAGCGTTACGAGCCTTAAGCAAGGCTTTAATCTCTGCCTTTAACTCAGCTTTACGTGCTTCTGATAATGGCTGTGGTTTTGCTGGGAACGGGTACTCTACCTGATCCACTCGAAATGCTACTGACATTAACCTACATCTCTGTTGCGACAAGGGTGCGGATTATACCCAACTGTCATAAAAATTACACACTACCTATTCAACATAAGCGTAATTAAATAGTCATATTTGTGCTTACCTGTTCTACTACATGGGGTTAGGTAAACCAGATCAAAGTAAAAATGAGATGAGTAGCGTTTTAAACGCAATAAGCTTTAGCGTTTTGTACTGAGGAGATTATTTAAAAAAGGAATACTTGAGTTTGGGACTTGATGGTGGGTCGTGCTGGATTCGAACCAGCGACCAATTGATTAAAAGTCAACTGCTCTACCAACTGAGCTAACGACCCATCAAGTGACACACAGATAAGTTTAGCAATTCAAATGATGGTGGGTCGTGCTGGATTCGAACCAGCGACCAATTGATTAAAAGTCAACTGCTCTACCAACTGAGCTAACGACCCATCATTTGATGCTAGGAGAGAAAGTGGTGGGTCGTGCTGGATTCGAACCAGCGACCAATTGATTAAAAGTCAACTGCTCTACCAACTGAGCTAACGACCCTTTCTTTCCTGTTGTTGCCTGTGTCTTGGCAACGGCGGCATATAATACTCAGATTTTTATTCGACGCAACCCATAACGTCCTTTTATTTTCATTTTTCTGTCAAATTACGACTAAACGGTCAAAATGAAAACAAATCGCTGAGTATTTATACCAGCGCTAAATGAGTTTAGTCACTTTTCTACGAAACTCAGTAAAAATTGGAGCATTAATTTTAGGTCGCTTAAGCGGAATATTTTGAAAATTTTTTTGTTTAATGTATAAAAAAGCCTCTTTAAAAGAGGCTTTGTTCATTACAAGTTATTTAATCTAGGTTCAGCTAGGCGTTTTGCTGAAGAATCTGGATATTCATTTACGACTTGTTGAAATAGCTGTCGAGCCGTTGCACTGTCTCCCGTACGTTCGGCAATCACACCAAGCTTCAACAGAGCGTCAGGGCGCTTAGTAGAGTCGGTAAAGCGATTAGCAACAATATTGAATTGCTCACTTGCCTCACTCCATTGCTGCTTATTAAACAACAACTGCCCTAACCAGTAATGCGCATTTGGCGCGTAACCACTGTTTGGAAAGCGTGAAATGAACGATTGAAACGCAGGAATGGCCTTATCGTACTCTTTAGACTTGAGGATGAGGTTCACTGCATTTTCATACGCTTCATCTTCACCAGCCTGTGGCGTAAGCGCTTGTGCTGGCGTTGGTGAAGACGTTGAACTTACCGAGCCTGGATCAACACCTGCACTAGGCATAGCACTACCTTGAAGCGCACCACTTTGCTTAAGGGCTTCTACGCGCTTATCTATTTCAAGGTAAAGCTCACGCTGACGCTCAAGTACTTTTTGAAGCTCGTTGGTATTCACTTCAACCGCACCGCGTAGCTGGTCGACTTCCATTTGCATGTTGTCTAGCTGCGTTTGAAGCCTGTGCTGCATTTCAGTTCGGCTTTTCACAATGCGCTCTAGTACAACGATACGCTGCTCTAATTCACTGCCGCCATTAGCGTCTACCACGGGCGCTTGCGCAAATGCGGTAGAAACAGCAAGGGCGGCACATAAAGTGACGCCCATTTTTAATGTCTTATTCGCTAGAATAGTCATTAGCGGTAAACAACCACTCCGCGACGGTTTTGAGCAAATGCATACTCAGTAGAACCCATCACTGCTGGTTTTTCTTCACCGTATGAAACCACTGTTACTTGGCTGCTGCTTACACCAGCATTAAGTAGATAAGTCTCAACAGACTGTGCACGACGCTCGCCAAGTGCGATGTTGTACTCAGGTGTACCACGGCTGTCAGTGTGACCTTCGATAGTCACTTTAGTGCTTGGGTTTTTAACCAAGAACGCCGCATGTTTGTCTAGAATACGCTGGAACTCTGGCTTGATGCTTGAGCGGTCAAAGTCAAAGTAAACGGTTTGCTCGTTTTTCAGCGCTTCCATTTCTTGCTGAACCATTTCTTCTTGACGCTTCATGCGCTGAGCCGCTTCGGCTTTAACGCGCTGCGCTTCTGCTTCACGTGCTTCTGCTTCTGCAGCCGCTTGTTCTTGTGCAAGACGGTTACGTTCAGCTGCCAATTCTTCTTCGCTAGGGCCTGAAGAACATGCCATCATTGTCACTACTGGCAATGCGATAATGAAGCTCTTCATCACTTTATTCATTTGCATCCTACTAATCCTTAAATTTTATTGTTTAGTCGTTAAATTGTTAGAACAAAAATGGTGACCAACTTGGCGATTTAACTTGCCCATTGGCTGCTGGTAACCTAGCTTTAAAACGCCCATCTAAAGAGACCAGTGATAGTACTTGAGTCCCCTCGTGAAGGGTGCTGTAAATAATCATGCTTCCATTCGGCGCTACACTTGGTGATTCATCTAAGTACGTCCGTGTCAGTACTTGAGGTGAACCACCATCCAAAGACTGCTTGGCAATGTGATAGTTCCCATTAGTTTGGTTAACCATGATCATTTGCTTGCCGTCAGGGGTTAGCGTACCGCCAAGGTTCTGCTCACCTACGAAGGTAACGCGCCTTACTTTCCCAGAATTTAAATTTACGCTATATATCTGGGGTTTACCACCCCGTTCCGAGCTAAATATTAAACCGCTGCCATCGGGTAGCCACGCAGGCTCCGTATCAATCGCTCTATTGCGCGTGACTCGGCGAAGGTTTTTCGTCGCTAAGTCCATCACATAGAGTTCAGGGTTTCCATCTTTCGATAAAACCATAGCAAGTTGCTTGCCATCTGGCGAAAATGTAGGACTACTGTTTATTCCAGGAAAATCAGTAATGCGTGTACGCTCACTGGTGTAAATATCTTGAATGAATATTTGTGGTCTTCGGTTTTCAAAGCTTACATAAGCTAACTTCTCGCCGTCAGGTGACCATACCGGCGACATAAGTGGCTCAGGTGACGACAACAAACGGGTTTCGTTCTCGCCATCATAATCTGCAATCACTAATTGATAGGGCTTGTCCACGGTATCGCGGTCGCGAACAATGACATAAGCAATTTTCGTTAAAAATGCGCCGCGAACGCCGGTTAACTTTTCATAGACGATGTCGCTAATTCGATGCGCATACTGGCGAAAATCTCGTCCGTTGATTACGGCCTGACGGGAAGCAAGAACATGATTGTTACTCGATACTAAGTTGCCGTCTTTAAGTACCTTAGCTTGGCCATTGTCAACTTGCCCTTTGAGGACATCAATCAGCTCATACGATACAAGAAAGCGATCGCCGCCTTGAGGCTCAATGCTTCCCACTAATACGGTATCAACACCAAGCGTTGCCCATGCGGTGAAAGACACTTGCTCAGCGGTTTCTGGATACTGTGGCATTTTATCTACAGAGACCGGGTTAAACTTACCGCTTCGCATCAAATCAGCCATCACCACTTTAGAAATGTCGCCTGGCATACTGCCTTGCCCTTTCCACTTAAATGGCACAACACCGATTGGCCGGGCGCTATCTACGCCCTCGGTTATTACAATTTCTAAGGATGCAAATACTTTGACACTAAAGGCCATCGTAATAAGCGCTATCCATAAACCTAGTTTTTTCATACCACTATAATTCCACTTTTAAAGTTATGTCTTTTAGCTGCTCGTAAACATCGGGTGCATCTGACACAGGTAGCTTTTCTGCACGGCGTACTGCACTCTCTGCTGCGCGGCATAGCGCGTCGTTACCGCCAAGTACACGAATACTGGTTACAAAACCTGTGGTAGCCAGCCGTATATTCAAGCGGCAAGTTTTACCGCTATAGCTGTCGTCAGAATACAAGTTGCGCTTGATAGTTTGCTGAATTAGCGCAGTGTAGCGCTCAACTTCAGTTAACACTTGCTTTCGTCTACGCTCTCGCTGAGCCGCTTGCTCTTGCGCTAACTGCTCTTGCATGATTCTTTCCATCTCTGCACGTTCAGCCGCTTCTTTCTTCTTCCGCTCGGCTTCAGCTTTCGCTTTTGCTTCACGTTCCTTGCGCTCTTGTTCCTTCTGCGCAGCAAGGCGTTCTAACTCTTTTTGTCTTTTTGCCTCGGCAGCCTCAGCCTCACGCTTTTCTTTCGCACGCTTAGCTGCTAGCTGCTGTTGACGCTTTTTCTCAGCTGCCGCTTGTGCTTTTCTTTGCTTCTCTCGCTCTTGGGCTCGCGCCTGCGCCTCGGCTTGTGCCTGGGCCTTCTTCTGGTCGGCTATAGCTTGCGCATCAATGAAGGTTGCTTCAATTACCGGCGCATTAGAGGGAGCGTTAGGCAGCGGCTCGGGCGAGAAACTGACGCTAATAAGTAACAGTGCAGCAATAATGGCATGCAAACCTAACGACTTGTATAAACCAAGTTGTTCAGGCGTCATTTTACTTTTCTTGTTACCTTTTTGCTTCGCCCCCAGGCGCTCTCCTTCTTTCGAAGAAGCATTTTTGTGCTCAGTGCTGTTGGACACTTCAGGTTTCGACATATCTATTTTACTCAACCGGATCCGTCATTAACCCTACTGAAGGCACACCAGCTTGTTGCAACAATACCATTAACTGTATCACTTCGTTGTACGCCACCTGCCCATCACCTTTCACAACAACAGGCGTGTTAGGCTCTTTGGTTAACTGCGCTTTCACTATGGCACCCAGCTCATCTTCACTGATTGGAGATTCTTGGTCTTCACCAACATTTAAAAAGTAACGGCCTTTAACATCTACTGACGCAATAATGGGTGGGTTATCTTCTTGCTCGATTGGGTTAGCACTTGCTTTAGGCAAGTCAACTTTTACCCCTTGCGAAATAAGTGGCGCCGTTACCATGAAGATAATAAGTAGCACTAACATCACATCGATGTAGGGTACAACGTTTATCTCTGATACCGGTCTGCGGCGTTTTCTTACATACATAACAAGTCCTCCGTTTGGAATGTAAACGCTTAGGCTTGTTGTTGTGCTTGCGCAGCAACCGCTTGGCGATGAAGAATTGCCGAGAACTCTTCCATGAAGTTGCCATAGCTATTTTCTAGCTTCTCAACTTGGTGACTAAAACGGTTGTATGCAATTACAGCTGGAATAGCTGCAAATAGACCAATGGCAGTTGCAATAAGCGCCTCTGCAATACCAGGCGCTACCATTGCAAGGGTAGCTTGCTGTACTTCACCTAACGCGATGAAGGCATTCATTATTCCCCACACTGTTCCGAAAAGACCGATGTAAGGACTGATAGAGCCTGCAGTAGCTAGAAAAGGTAGACGACTTTCTAGTTCTTCAACTTGACGTGACATAGAAACACGCATAGCACGGTAAGTACCGTCAACAATGCCATTAGTTGCCGTGTTTGACTTGCGCAGGCGAACAAACTCTTTAAAACCTGAACAGAAAATGCTGCCCATACCGGTTAGGTTAGTTCTTGCCGAAAGCTCTTGATAAAGACGGTTCAGGTCTGCGCCTGACCAGAACTTATCTTCAAACTGACGCATTTCATTTCGTGCAGCCGACAAAGCTTTACTTCGTTGAAATATGAAAGTCCAAGACGCAACTGAAACGCTTAAAAGTAAAAGCATAACAAGTTGAACAATAAAGCTTGCTTGTAAGAACAAGCCAATAAAAGTGAGATCAGATGACACGCGAAATTTCCCCTAACAAAGTACGTGGTAATCTTTTTGGCTTCATTACAGCCAAATCGACGCAGGCAACCTTAATATTTCCTGATACTAAGGTAACGCCTTGTTCATTTTTAATATTTTGTTGAAACGTCATACTAGCGCCTTTCAATTCTACAACGCGAGTTTCAATACTCAACAGCTGATTAAACCGCGCTGGCGCATAGTTATGCATTTCAACGTGTTTGACGACAAAAGCGATGGATTGTTCCATCAGCGTGTCTTGTTCAAAACCTAGCTCGCGAAGCCACTCTGTGCGCGCTCGCTCCATAAACTTAAGGTAATTCGCATAATAGACGATACCGCCTGCGTCGGTGTCTTCGTAATACACTCTTACCTGATGTAAATGCATAACTATTCCCTTACCCAAAAATTTAATAATCCAAAACGGAGTTAAAATAACTAATTAGCGCGACAAAATGCAGAACAAATACACCCCACAAGCCCCACCAAAGCTAACATTTAATTAAAAATAAACCAATATTAAACACCCAGTTAACACATTAGTTTTTCTAATCCAAAACAACAATTTTACTCAATTGTAGTTTTTTCTGCTCTCCCTATAATGCACAGCATCAGTCGTACAGAGCGTGATGGTGCATAGCACGGTCATGCAAGAGTTTTTTCTCCTGTTAGACATGAGTTCCCTGGATTTATTTCCTTCAACACTTGTTGTTTTAGCCCGCTCTCTGAGCGGGCTTTTTTTTTGCCTATAGTTTGAGACTGTTTCTAACGAAAGAATCAATACCTATACCAGCCACTCGCTCTATACTCCTGTTCTCCCACGACCGACTTTGTTTCTACTCCAGCATAAATTTGTTTGACTTGCGCTATTTACTAAGCCTAAAAAAGCCCAGCTATCCAGCTAGGCCATTAATACAAATCTATACCCTGTTAAACAAAGCGATGAATTATTCTGACGGAGTAAAGCCAAAGTGCAGATAGGCGCGCTGTGATACGATGCGACCCCGTGGCGTGCGCTGTAAGAAGCCCTGTTGAATAAGGAAGGGCTCAATTACATCTTCTATGGTTTCTTTCTCTTCGCCTATGGCAGCAGCCAAATTATCTAAGCCTACTGGCCCACCATCAAACTTTTCAATAATAGCCGTAAGCAATTTGCGGTCCATGTAATCAAAGCCTTCTTTGTCTACATCAAGCATATCGAGGGCTTTAGCAGCGACATCAGCGCCTACGCTACCATCAGATTTAATCTCGGCATAATCTCGAACACGGCGAAGTAAGCGATTAGCGATACGCGGTGTACCTCTAGAGCGACGTGCCACTTCTTGAGCGCCTTCCTCATTCATTTCTAAATTAAGATAGCTTGCACTTCTTGCAACGATGCTAGTAAGGTCTTTTACATTGTAAAATTCCAGCCGTTGTACAATCCCGAAACGGTCCCGTAATGGCGATGTTAATGAGCCTGCGCGTGTGGTGGCCCCCACCAAAGTAAAGGGAGGAAGGTCAAGCTTAATAGAGCGCGCCGCTGGCCCTTCCCCTATCATAATATCAAGCTGATAGTCTTCCATTGCTGGATAAAGAATCTCTTCCACTACTGGGCTTAACCTGTGTATTTCATCAATGAACAATACATCGTTGCGCTCTAGGTTGGTAAGCAGCGCGGCAAGATCCCCAGCCTTCTCTAGCACAGGCCCTGAAGTGGTTTTGATGTTTACGCCCATCTCGTTAGCCACAATATTCGCCAAGGTTGTTTTACCTAAACCAGGCGGGCCAAAGATAAGTAGGTGGTCGAGCGCATCATCGCGATTACGTGCCGCCTGAATAAATATTTCCATTTGCTCACAAACGTGAGGCTGCCCTGTGTAGTCTTCCAACATTTTAGGGCGAATGGCACGGTCAATCACCTCGTCTTCGGTACTGGCGTCAGGCGTAATCAGTCTGTCTGCTTCAATCATGATAGTTCTACTTTAGGGAATAACACGAAGACAGCATAACGACATTATCGCTGCCTTCACTACGGGCTATTATATAGCGGCTTTTAAGGCATCGCGAATTACCGCTTCGCTTTCCATACCTTCAATGTATACACTTTCAACCAGCTTACTCGCCTGCGCTGGCTTATAGCCTAATGCGATAAGTGCGCTTTGTGCCTCTTCACGGGCGTCGTTTACTTCAACAATTGTGTTATTCGATAACAGGTCACTGCTAGGCGGTGGCATCACAATGCTTTGCGCTTTACCAAACTTAGCGAGCCTGTCTTTGAGTTCGACCACTAAACGTTCGGCAGTTTTCTTACCAATGCCAGGTAAACTTACCAATGCTGAAACGTCTTCATTTTGCACACTTGCCAAAAACTGCCCAGCCGACATACCTGATAAAATAGCTAAGCCCAGTTTAGGGCCTACACCGTTCGCTTTTATTAACTCGCGAAATAAGCCTCTTTCCATTTTATCAGCAAAACCAAACAGTAACTGGGCGTCTTCGCGAACCACAAAGTGCGTGTACACCACCACTTCTTCACCCACCGCAGGAAGCTGGTAGAAACTGGTCATAGGCATGTGAATTTCGTAGCCAACGCCGGCTACATCTACAAGAATTTCTGGAGGCTGTTTCTCAGCCAACGTACCGCGAATTCGTCCAATCATGAATTATCTCTGTAAAAGCGTGAGCTTCGAGCAGTATTAGCGCAAACGACCACGAACGGTTTTTCGGGCTTGCCCTGCCATGTTTATCAGGCTCTGTTCGGTGTGTGCGTGACACAAGGCAACGGCTAATGCATCGGCAGCATCGGCCTGGGGAGTGCCGCTTAAGCTAAGCAGGTGTTTAACCATGTGCTGAACTTGCGTTTTATCTGCGCCACCTTTTCCAACTACCGACTGCTTAATTTGCCTTGCGCTGTATTCAGCAACAGGAAGCTGCGCTTGGGTGGCTGCCACAATGGCGGCCCCTCTGGCCTGACCAAGCTTTAACGCTGAATCAGGGTTTTTCGCCATAAATACTTGCTCAATCGCAAACTGGTCGGGCTTATATTGACGAATAATATCGCCAACACCGGTAAAAATATTAGCAAGACGAGAGGATAAATCTGCCGTTCCAACGCGAATGCATCCGCTTGCTACATACACCAGTTTACCTTGCTTGCGTGCAATTAAACCATAGCCTGTAATCCGAGAACCTGGATCTATACCCAGTATAACCATTAAGGCACACTCGGTACAAACAAAGATACCGCTTCTTTATTAGAGGGAGACCATAAACGCGCCAGTGCTTCGTCTTTCGACACCCATTCGTACTGCAAGTGTTCTGTTAATACAAGGGGTAAATCACTGTTTATTTGAAGGGAAAATACGTGCTCTTTGTTGTGCACAGTACCTGGGGGATAACGGTGTAGCCAGCGGCTACGAATAACATATTTATTTTGCTTACCGTGGTCGTTAACCACAAAGCCGTGTGCTTTGGCATCGATACCAATTTCTTCACACACTTCACGATATGCCGTTTCTAAGGGTAACTCCCCCTCTTCTAACGCGCCGGTTACCGACTGCCAGAAGGTGGGGTCGTCTTGTCGTTGCAAAAGCAGCACTCGGTAGTGTTGGTCATACAACACTACCAGTGCAGATTCAGGCTTCTTATACGCCATAAATTACGATTGCTTTTTCACCGTTGCAATAGCGAGCTCTTCAAGCTGCTGTGGGTTCGCAGGGCTAGGCGCCGATGTTAACGGGCATGCCGCTGTGGTCGTTTTCGGGAACGCCATTACATCGCGAATAGAGGTTGCGCCCGTCATTAGCATTACCAAACGGTCTAGACCAAACGCAAGACCTGCATGCGGTGGCGCACCAAAGCGAAGTGCATCAAGCAAGAAGCCGAATTTGTTCTTCGCTTCTTCATCGTCTATGCCAAGAATATTGAATACCGTAGACTGCATGTCTTCATTGTGAATACGTACAGAACCACCGCCTAATTCAACACCGTTCAATACCATATCGTAAGCATCAGATAAGGCTTCAGCTGGGTTAGCTTTAAGTTCTTCCGGCGTTAAACCACGCGGCGCAGTAAACGGGTGGTGAATAGCGTGTAGCTGTCCGTCAAACTCTTCAAACATTGGGAAGTCAACAACCCAAAGTGGCTTCCACTCGCCTTCAAGAAGCTCAAAGTCTTCACCAAGCTTAAGACGAAGTGCGCCCATCGCTTCGGTAACCACGGTGTAGCTGTCTGCACCGAACAATAGAATATCGCCACTTTGTGCGCCAGAGCGCTCAATGATTGCGTTAGTAATGTCTTCCGTTAGGAATTTAAGGATTGGCGACTGTAGTCCTTCAAGACCTGCGCCAGCATCGTTAACTTTAATCCATGCTAGGCCTTTCGCGCCGTAAATACCTACGAACTTGGTGTATTCGTCAATTTGCTTGCGCGAAAGTGACGCACCGCCAGGTACGCGAATAGCCGCAACGCGACCTTTCGGGTCGTTGGCTGGGCCGCTGAATACTTTAAAGTCAACGTTAGCAAGCAAGTCTGCAACGTCTGTTAACTCTAGCGGGTTGCGCAAGTCGGGCTTGTCGCTACCAAAGCGCTTCATTGCTTCTGCATAAGTCATACGCGGGAAGTCGCCAAGATCAACATCCAGCATTTTGTTGAACAAGTCGCGGATCATACGCTCGGTAATAGACATTACGCCATCGGCATCTAAGAACGTGGTCTCAATATCGATTTGGGTAAATTCTGGCTGACGGTCGGCACGTAAGTCTTCGTCGCGGAAGCACTTAACGATTTGATAGTAACGGTCCATACCCGACATCATCAGAAGCTGTTTGAAAAGCTGTGGCGATTGCGGAAGTGCAAAGAACTCACCTTTGTGCGTGCGGCTTGGCACTAGGTAGTCACGTGCACCTTCTGGCGTTGCCTTAGTAAGAATAGGTGTTTCAATATCTAAGAAACCTTCTTCTTCTAGGAAGCGACGTACAGCACCGGTTACTTTTGCACGGAATTGTAAGCGTTGGCTCATTACAGGACGGCGAAGGTCTAGGTAACGGTAACGAAGGCGCTGTTCTTCTGAGTTTTCTTGGTTCCAGTCTAGTGGAAGCACGTCAGATTTGTTGATCACTTCAAGGCCTGTACCTAGAATTTCAATTTCACCTGTGCGCATGTCTTTATTAATTTGACCTTCAGGGCGCGCTCGTACTTTACCGGTTAACTTTACACAGAATTCACTACGTAACGTGTTAGCTACTGATAGCACGTCGGGTAAATCTGGGTCGAACACCACTTGTACGATACCTTCGCGGTCGCGTAAGTCGATGAAAATTACACCGCCTAAATCGCGACGCTTATTAACCCACCCGCAAAGGGTAACTTCTTGTCCAATGTATGATGAATCGATATTCCCACAGTAATCTGTGCGCATGGTCCTTGACCCCTGATGTTTTCTTCTTGCTTCGCATGCAATGAATTGGCGTTCAAAACCGTTTACTTTTGAGCTTAAGACTTTGCCAAAATTCGCGTAAACTTGCTGGCCAATTAACCGGCCCGCCCACAACATGCATAATGTAATGATTTAAAGGCCGCATAGTATAAACAAATGCTTGATAAAGCCCAATGACAAATATGCACAAATCAGCCATATCCCGAGGAAATCTCTATATTGGATTGCCAATGTGGCAACACAGCCATTGGCCAAGCACGTGGTTTGCTAATTATCCCAAGTCTGATAATGGATTGTCGCTGTATGCCAAGGAGTGTAATACGGTTGAAGGGAATACCACATTTTACTCTCTTCCCCACCAAGACGCTGTAGCGAGATGGTGCGATTCAACACCCGACCACTTCAGATTTACTTTCAAGTTTCACCAGAACATTACTCATGTACATCAATTACAGCATTGTGAAGAAGAGGTTGCCCAACAGCTTGCTTTATTAAGCCCGCTAAAAGAAAAGCTAGGAGTAATGATGCTGCAACTGCCCGCTTCTTTCGGGCCAGAGAAACTGCCCGTTCTAGACACGTTTTTAGCAAACTTACCTAAAAAATTAAACATTGCAGTTGAAGTGCGCCACCTGGCGTTTTTCGCTAAAGGTAATGAGGAAAAAGCGCTTAACCAACTTTTGATCCGCCACGGTGTGAATAGAATTATTATGGACACCCGAGCTTTATTTAGCGGGTCTTTAGATGCAGGCGGAGCAGATAAGCGCGCTATGCTAGAAGAAGTCAGGCAGAAAAAGCCGCGGGTTCCCGTTAACGTTATCGCTACAGGCCAGACTCCCATTGTGCGCTTCGTGGGTAATGATATTGATGACGACAACCAGCGCTGTTTATTGCCCTGGGTGAAAAAAGTGAAGCTTTGGCAAAGCGAAGGAAAAGATGTGTACTTTTTTTGTCACCGCCCTGACAACAAAGACGCACCATGGCTGGCGCAACAGTTTATTGATTTGTACAACGCTGAAGAGATAGCCCACCGGTTAGACAACCTTTCAATTAGAAATCAGCCAGCTCAAAATGCCTTGTTTTAGACAATAACTGCTTAATAGATAGTATTTTTCTGATTTAAAGGTAAACTACGACGGTTATTAGTTTTTGTGTTAAACTACTTTTTATCGTGACCCCCTCAATGAATCATGAATACGAAAAAGCACGTCTTGCTGCTTTGGAATCGTTAGATATATTAGACACTCCCCCCAGCGAACAACTTGATGCGCTTACTAAAAAAGTCCAAGAAGAATTTAGTGCTAAAACCTGCTTGGTAAGCCTGGTTGCTGAAGACCGTCAATGGTTTAAGTCGCGTCAATGCATGGACGCTACAGAAACACCCCGTAACATCTCTTTTTGCACTTATGCCATTGCAGAAGAGGAATATTTAATAGTACCAGATGCAAAAGCTGAAAAAGTATTCGCTAATAACCCGTTGGTGACTGGCAAGCCATATATTCGGGCGTATGCGGGTGCAATTTTACGTAATAAAGACGGCTATGAACTAGGTACCTTATGCCTTCTGTTTGATGAACCAAGAGACTTTACAGAAACTGAGATAGTGAGCTTAAAAAACTATGCTCGCACAGCGGAAATGATCATTTTTTCAGAACATTAAGGTCGTCGTTCCGCACACTACTTCGAGTGTAGGTTCAATTTAACAGGAACAGAACATTTTGTGGCATTTGATTGGCCATTGCTAAGACACTGACATTAGCCTTCTGTAGAATAGAAAAACGCGTTTCTTGGGCAGTAACGCTAGCAAAATCCGACTGAGTTATTTGGGCACTGGCACGCTGTAAATTTACGCTCGTGCTCGACATACTTTTGAGCGCTGAAGAAAAGCGGTTTGACGTTGCCCCCATATCTGTTCGCAAATTACTTATAATTTCAATGGCGTTATCGACCATGTCTAATGTGCTTCCATTTTGCTGTGCACTTTGCGCATCGTACTGACCGACTTTGCTGTTCAAACTCGACGATATTTGAAACTCACCTGTCGGGGTAGCCACGCGGATATCGGCATTGGTCTGATTAAGGATTACATCGCCTGTTACAAAATTAGTGCTTGTTGCATTGAGCCCTAAAATTTCGTTGGCCGTAGTGCTAATTAGCGCCGCATTAACGCCTCGATTTTCCACTAACTGAACAGCCCGCTCTACAAACGTTAACCCGCTATCGGTTGAAACGCTCAATCTTTTTTCTCCGGGGTTATCCTGCGCTTGAAGTATCACTTCGCCGGCATTTAGTGCGCTCGATCCGGATACACTCTGCCCTGACAAGCTTTGAGGTTGTTGACCAGACGCTGATACTGAAAACCCCGTCAAACCCAGTCCGGCAAGACCAATCCCATCACCATCTTGCGTTAAATCGACGCGAATGTTGCTGCTGCCGTTCGCGCTTATCGCAAAATCGCGGATAAAGTTACCGTCAAAAATTTTCTCACCTGCATAAGTAGTAGAATCAGCAATACGTGCTATTTCGTTGAGGTGCGCCTGAACTTCTTGATTTATAGAAGCTAGGTCGCTTTTACCGTAGATGCCGTTTTGTGAAGCTATAGACAGCGTGCGAATGTCATTCAAGTGGCGAGTGACTTCGCTTAGGCTACCATCAACTACTTGTAACAGCGCTTGCCCGCTATTAGCGTTTTCGACGGCTTGATTGAGTCCGATTGTTTGACTGCTAAGGCGCTCAGAGATTTGGAGGCCCGCCGCATCATCACTCGCTTTGTTGATACGAAGCCCTGAACTTAGTTGCTCGAAGGAACGACTCAGGCCTTTGTTTACACCGAACAGGGTGTTTGTAGCCTGTTGTGTGGCTACATTGGTATGCAAAAACATAGTGAATCACCATATACATAACACCTAATATAAAGATAGTAGAATGTAAGTGGCTTACACCGTTTCCGTTCAAAAAATAAACTAAAGAATAATGCAGAAATAAAAACAGGGGCTTATAGCCCCTGTTAATTCAGTCACAATTTAAAACTGACTTATCTGAAATCAGCGGCATCTAAATCATGCTTTTTCATAAGTTTGTGCATGTCCGTTCGGTTTCTACCTGCAAGCTCAGCAGCGCGTGTTACATTGCCATCGGTCATTTTAAGAAGCTTATGAAGATATTGCTGTTCAAAGGCGTCGCGAGCCTCTGTGAGCGTTGGCCAGCTCTGCTTAGTAGCTGAAAGAGCTTGTTCTACTAAATGTAGAGGGATGACAGGTGTTTGCGTTAAAGCTACGCATTGCTCAACCACGTTTACAAGCTGACGTACGTTACCCGGCCAAGATGAAGTCACTAACTGTTGCATTGCATCGTCAGAGAACTGGCTTACATTCACACCATGACGCTGTGCACTTTGCTGAAGCAGCGAGCGAGCCAGTAGTGGAATGTCCTCACTACGCGATTTCAGCGATGGAAGCTTAAGGTTGACTACATTCAAGCGGTAGTACAAGTCTTCGCGGAAGGTGCCCTCTTCCATTTCTTTATGCAAATCTTTGTGCGTGGCAGAAATAATACGTACATCAATATCTACGTGTTTACTGCTGCCAACCGGACGAATCTGGCGTTCTTGTAATGCACGAAGAAGTTTAACTTGAAGTGTCATTGGCATATCGCCAATTTCGTCTAAAAATAGCGTACCACCGTCGGCTTCCCTAAATAAGCCAGGATGGGCTGCTACGGCGCCGGTAAACGCGCCCTTTGCGTGACCAAACAATTCAGATTCAAGTAAGTTTTCAGGTAGCGCACCACAGTTAATCGCTATAAATGGTTTATCGCTGCGGTTACTGGCTTTATGGATAGCATTCGCCAACAGTTCTTTACCTGTGCCGCTGGCGCCACTGATAAGAACAGATACTTCGCGCTGGGCAATACGAAACGCTTGGTCAAGGACATTGAGCATTTCGGGTGAACGGGTGATTATGTCTTTTGCCCAATCCCCTGGCTGCGCAGCTTGAGATTGACTCAATGCTTTTTGCAATAATGCGCGCAATTCATCGTGATCAACGGGTTTAGGTAAGAAACCAAAGACACCGCGCTGAGTGGCAGCAACCGCATCAGCAATAGTGCCATGGGCCGTCATTAAAATAACAGGGATGTCTTTTCTGATTCCCATTATCTCTTCAAATAGGCTTAAACCGTCTAAGCCCGGCATGCGAAGATCACTTAATACAACATCATAGTTATCGTTCTGAAGTTTTCTCAGCGCCGATTGACCGTCTTCCACTGCGGTCACAGTGTATCCCTCGCCTTCAAGGCGAATGGTCAACAAGCGCAATAAGCTTTTATCATCATCAACCAACAATAAGTTAGGGTTACTACTCGCCTTCTCGCTCACTGTTGTGTACTCCTGTTTTTGTCCATCAGTGTTGCTTCTATTTGCAACAGTTCTTCTAATTTTTTACGCAGATTAACGGCTTCTTGTTCTAGCGCCTTAACCTTTTCTCCACGAGATGTATTTTCTTGTTCCAACACGACCATTGCGGACTCAAGCTGCATTATCTGGTTGTTTTGCGAAGCAGCAATAACATTAACTACTTCTTGGGCTTCTGCCGTGAATGTGCCCGCGATATCATTTAATGCTAGTTGTGCGCGCAACCTGTCTTGATAAGGGGTATCAATAGGTAGCGTTAAAATATAAGCATGGATGGTGTCAAACGCTGAATCCCCCAATGCTTTTAAAGCCTGCTTACGCTCTACCCAAGGTTGATTCGCTGCTGCAATCCACGTATTAAGCCAATAGGCTGCATCGCAATTGTGTTCAAAAACAGGTGGCGGCTCGTTAAACAAACAGATACCACGTTCTATTTTTGCTACAGGTGTCACTTTTTCTGGCTCACCCGTGTTGCTGCTGTTTCTGGTTAAACTCTGACATCCTGTCAGTACCAGCAAGGCAACAATTAAACCACTTATTCTCATTTTATTTTTCCTGTTGCGGAATGGTCACTCTAAAGCAAACATCGGCATAGTCTACATCTACCACTTTTACATCACCATGCATTAGTCGAGCGCAATCGGCAACAATTGATAATCCTAACCCCGTTCCGATAACATTGTCGTTTCTTGGCTCGGTCCCGCGGATAAAAGGTTCAAACAGCGTGTGTACTGATTCTGGCGCTATGCGTTTTCCTCGGTTGGCGACATCCAGTACAAGGCTATCATTTTCGTTATAAAGGCTAATATTTATCGGCCGTCCAACTGCTCCATGTGCTACAGCATTGGACACTAGGTTATCAAGTATTCTTCTAAATAATTCCTCGTCTACATATACTGAAGATGAGGAGATATTCACGTCTACCTCTCTATCTTGAATGGCGAGGGCGTAGTCCTCTAAACAGGCTTCGACTAATTTATTTGCATTACTTTCAACAATTTTAGGCTGCGCTTGTTGTAGTAGCAGATTGTAGTCGAGTAGTTTCTCAACCAAAGTATTGAGACGCTGGGTACTTGCAGTAAGTAATGACAAAACTTCTCGTTGAGCGTTATTTAATTCGCCTACCACGTTTTCTGATAATAAACTGCAGCCTTCTTTAATGCTTGCTAAGGGTGTTTTTAGTTCGTGCGCGGCATGCCTCAATAGTGCGGTTCTAATGTGCTCTAGCTGCTGCAGACGATCATAAAGCCAGTGCAAATCTTTCTCTACATCAATAAGTTCTCTAGGTGCCTGCTTAGACAGTGGCGGAAGCTGACCGTCACTATGTGCCATGATACGAATAATTTTTTTGAGGTTATTAACGGGATTTACAATTAGTTGGCTGCCCATCAATATCAGAAGTAACGACACGCTAACCAGCATTGCAGTAGACCATGCCTGTTTTGCCTGCATGGCGTTTAAGTCGTCTTGTTGTACCTTAACCCGCTCTGTTATGGCCGCTTCTACATCGTCACGCAGTTGGTCAACACTATCTCCTACCGATGCTAGATACGCATTGAGCAGCAGCTGATCTTCGATGGCACGATATTCAGCGAGTTGATTAAGTTGCTCAGATAAACGGGAACAGGTTGCTGGTACGGAAAGCGCCTGACATAAGTTATCGGCTGCCACAGCAAACTGGTCTATGGCATTATCAGAGAGCTGCGCCACCCTGTCGTTACGTAAAACGGCAAACTGTCTGATACTGCGCTCTACATCGACCACTGCGTTATCCAGACGTTGCATATCACTTACGACATCCACCACAAAGCGCGTTTCAAGGGTAGTCATTTGACCTACCTTTGCTAAATCGCTCTGGCTTTGCCAAAGAAGCGCAATAAGGGGAATAAGGGCCAGTACAAAACTTCCTAACGTTAACTGCCTTAGTGAACCAAGTTGTACCAAGCGCTCACCAAACGATACCTTGTTTATCAGAACCCTACCCTCATTGATGTTGATGTTCTTTCCTACTCACTCGCGGTGAGCTTTTTGTTACCTGGCGTAAGCTTGCTCTTCGCCAACTCGGCTTCAGAGAGCTTACCGTCTTCGTTGTCGTCAATCAGCCCAAAGTTTCGCAGTAATTCTGTATGTCTTACTGCTTCTTTAAGTGAAATAAGACCATCTTTGTTTGTATCTAATTTCTGCATAAGCGTGCGCGCTGGTGTAGCATGCGCATCGGCTACTGAAACGGCTTGTACCGCAGCAACTGCACAAAGTGCTAATAAAACTTTTTCGAGACGTTTCATCATGAATCCTCCGCTAAACGCTTTTTAAAATCCTTCTCAATTCGCCAATTGCTAATCTCTGATGGTTACCGCCATTTCGCAATCAGTTATGTGGATATTACCATTAGTCTTCAATTAACCACTATGTTTAATGCATTCAAACTACCTATGCTATTTTCAGACCAAAAGAAATATTAACAATATATACAACAACTTAAGAGTTTCACCGTTAGTCCCTCTCCTGTAATTAAAGGGCGGGTGTTGCAATAAAGAAACACTAGGCGTGAACGTATGCCGCCAACATTGTCGACATACTTTTGTAGATTTAAGCAAATTGTTCAGCTTTATACTGGTAGGGAGAAACGACAAGGTCATTGATGGGGACAGGTTTGCTAAACATGAACCCCTGAACGTTGTCACAGCCGTGCTCTATCAGATAATGCCATTGCTCAAGGTTTTCTATCCCTTCAGCGCAAACTGAAAGTGATAGGCGTTTTGCCAAATCGATAATAGCGCCTGTTACTAGTCGGCTTCGTTCTGAAGATTAGAGTTCAGTCACAAACTGCCTGTCTACTTTGAGGGTATCTATATTGATTTGAGTGAGATAACTCAAAGATGAATAACCCGTACCAAAATCGTCAAGCGCGATAGCACATCCCATATTACTAATGCGCCTGAAAAACTTATTAGAAAGCGAGAAGTTTTCAAGATAAGCACTTTCGGTAACTTCAAATTCAATGTTCTCTGGGTTCACGTCATAAAGCGTAAAAGTATTGTAGATATGATCGAACAGTTGATTACTTCTCAAATCATGACCGGATAAATTAATAGAGGCCCTGAAAGGCCCCTTTGCCCAGCGTGTGAGGTTAGGCATATCCATACACACTCGGTTGATGACCCAACGCGTAATAGCGGTGATCTTCCCGCCTTGTTCCGCGATAGGAATAAACTCGTTTGGCATGACAAGGCCGAACTCAGGATGCTGCCAACGAATCAATGCTTCAGCACCAATTACGTTGCCGGTGTTGTTTACTTTAACTTGGTAGTAAACGACAAACTCATCGTTGGTTATACCTTGTTCAATACCATTGGCTAGATGCAGTTTACGCTTGTGAGATTCCACCATATCCGGCGTAAATAATGTGTAGCTTCCCCTCCCCCTTGCCTTTGAACGATACATGGCTAAATCAGCGTTACTCATAAGCTCACTTAAATCGTACCCTGCATCAGACGCTGTGGCCACGCCGACACTCAACCCTACGGTAAGCGATAGCCCTCTGAGTTCAAAGGGCTCGTCGAACGCTGTAATTAGCCGCGTTGCTAAACTCTTTGCTTGATCTGCCGTCGCATCTCTATCTGGGAGGACTAAAAACTCGTCGCCGCCTAAACGAGCAAACAAGTCACCGTCTCTGAGCAAACACTGCACCCTATCTGCAACTTCTATCAAAATAAGGTCGCCGGTTTCGTGTCCTAGCGAATCATTTATCCCTTTAAAGCCATCAAGATCGAAAAATAGTAACAATAGATCTTCGTCATTTCTTTTTGCTCGGGCTAACTCTAGTCTTAAATTATCAAGAACAAACTGTCTGTTAGGTAACCCTGTCAAACTATCGAAATTCGCAAGGCGAGACATTGTCTCTTGCTGGTCGACCAAGGTTTGTTTTTGTTCAAAGTTCACCAGTAACTCAACTTCGATAGCATCTAATAAGCTGTTAATGTTGGTGGCTATGCTGCCTATCTCATTAGATGAGTTTATGGAGCTTCGTAGCGCGTAATCTTTGGTTTCAAACACTTCTTGTGTAAACCGCCCTAACGAGGCCAAAGGTGAAATTAATCTGGATACTATGAAAATACATACGCCAGTACACAATAGCCAAAGTGCTATAAAAACTGGTATTTGTTCTAAAAACTGCCGAGCACTATTTGTCGTCTGAACGTTGGTGGTGTCAGCGTAAATAACAATGTGTCCCATGGGATAAAGGCTACTACCAACAATTTGATGGGAAACAATGACACCTTCGTATTGGTTTATACCATAAGGAACGCTTTGAGGTGTTTTGGGGACCGTGGGGTCGCTTATTTCGAGCACTTTTTCAAGCTGAATAGCAGAGATAACGCGGTAGTTATTGTCGTAAAAAGCTGCTGATAAAAGCTGTTGATGTTCTTTTATGGGTTGGAACAACATAGAGAGTAACGCGTCGTTCCCAGGGTTCCTTTCCATCATCTCTGATAATTGTAGCGCAAGAGAATTACTTAAAGCGGCGGTGTTGTTTTTTACCAACTCAACTACAGACTTGCTATTATCTAATTTATAAACCATAGCGATTGAGATAATTAAAACTGCCGAGGATAAGGCAACAGCAATCCCAATGGGAACTTTCAATGTTTTCAACACACGTGTGTCCTTGCTTACTACTTTGATTAAAGCGGTACATGCAAGGTTAACAATCCCCTTAACACAGCCACTTTTTTATTATTCTGGCTGCAATAGTATGTCACGGACTCAAAAATTAAAAATGGATTTTTGAAGGTATTTCCCCCATTAAGCGTTGATTATTTCGTACCTTCAACAACTTCGAGCTTTGTTTTGATGAACTGGCTGTGAGGGACATACAACAAATCGGCGATTTGTCGTATTGTACTTTCTTCCAGCGGCGCTAGGGAATTATCGGCGTACGCAATAACCCAAAGGCTTTTAATTACGCTAACTTTTTCCTCTGCGGAATAATGATTATTGAGAACCTGAGTAAAGTGAACAAGGTCCACTGCATCATCCGCTGTTTGGTGCCCTCGCTGTAGCAAAAGCTCCATAGCCTCATCATCGACATTTACCAGACGTTTAAGCTGCTTTTCATATTCTTCCTTTTCCGTATCGGTTACCTGATTATCTGCATTGACCAATTCGCTAAGTAAAGCAGCGGTGGCAAGTTCGATGGTGTAGGCAGGTTCCGCTTTTTTGTGAGACTCTTCAAAGAGTTTGAGAAATGATTTCAGCATAAGCCCTCAGGTTTAAAGTTATGGCGACGCAGTTTTTACTAAAGGAAACTGAGTATTTAGCTAATTCATACTGAGTGGAAGGAGATTTCGATTAGTTGCTTAATTCCTTGGATAACTCTGGGGGGGAAGGCTATATAGTCCAAGCTAAAAAGGCATCTATTGGCTAATTTCGAGTGCTTAGCAGACAAAGGACTTTGCTTCCGTTATTTTCAAACCACACTCTCTCGCAGAGTGCGGTGATAAGGGGAATGCCTCGACCGTAACACTCATCATTAGATGAGCGAGGTTCTGCTAAATAGGTTTTATCTTCCCATTGAAACCCTTGCCCACTATCCTCAACCGAGATCAGCACTTCGCCTTTCATGGGTAAGGACTCAACTCTGATGATAATTCGCCCATGTTCCATCACTTTTAATGACGCTTCACGTTTTTCGTAATACTGTTGAAAGCCCCTGCTATCACGCTTCAGCTTTGAGTCTAACTTCAGGATCCCGTGCTCAAGTGCATTATTAAATAATTCTGATAATACCGTGTACACAATTGAACGAATACCCTGAATCCCCTCACATTGCCCGGTTAATTGAAGTACACGAGGCAGAACATCGGGTTCCTTGAGGTGTTTTGCCTCAAGAACAACTTCATGCACTGAGGGAAAACTACTTTCAACTTGGCTTTGTACCGGCATCTTTATTGGTTTTGAAGTAAATACAACCAAGGTCACATCATCATGAAAAGTAGATGTCGCGCAGTGCGCTTTGGCCCGGTCAAACAAAGACCTTGCCTTAATAGCACCGTCCTCTGTCATTTGCTCTTTTACTATGTCGATTAACCCGTCTTCTAACAACATATCCCCATTGCCGCTGGCAATTTCTATAAGCCCGTCACTGCATATAACCAATTGCTCGTTATGCCCCAAGTTAATAGTGTCAGTATCCGTATTTAGCTCGTGTTCTTCCAAAATACCCAAGGCCATATGCCGAGAAGAAAACTTACGCAACGCCATATTTGTTTTAGCGGGAATAATCACTGCAGGCATCCCGCCTTGCCATAAATTTACACGATTCCCTTGCGCATTAATTTCACCAATTACTGCCGCCATAAACATGTCACTGGGTAAAAACCTGATGAGTATTTGATTTAGTTCGCTAACAATTTCAGATACAGATACACCTTGCTGACTTAACTCCTGAAACGCACGGGTTACAGGCAGCGCTCCAATGGCCGAGGCAAGGCCATGGCCGGTAAAATCTCCTACAATGAAATAGATGCCACCACTTGGGCTTGCTTCACACAGAAATAAGTCGCCGTTAAAAGTTTCAGCAGGTTTAAGGAAACAGTCGAAGTGAGCCTGCACTTCTGGCCGATTAACAATAGCATGACTGAATATATGTTCTACGATGGAATGTTCGCGGGCCACCCGTTGGTTAAAAACTCGTAGTGTTTTGTTTTGTTCATCAACGTATTCACTTAGCGCGCGTATTTTTAAATGCGCTCGAATTTTTGCTATTAAAATATGACGGTCGAAAGGTTTCGTTGCAAAATCATTGCCTCCTACTTCCAAACAGCGTACTAGACTGTCTTTATCTTCTAAAGCAGTGATAAAAAGAATGGGAAGATAAGGGCCTTTTGCGAGTTGTCTAATTTTAGGCGCAACATCAAAGCCTGACAGGCCAGGCATTACCACATCAAGCAGCACAAGATCTGGCTGCTCTTCAATAAACTTTTCAATCGCCTCTACGCCATTAACGGCTTCTACGCATTTTTTATAGCCTGCGTTGTAAAGCATGTTAGTCAATAAAGTACGGTTGATAGCCTCATCATCAACAATAAGGATTTTCAAAAGAGGGTCCTTTCTACAGGCTATTTAATGTCGAACTTCTTATCGAACCGGGATATTTTGAGGATCTTAGCCACTTGGGGTCTGGCATTTTCGATACTGTACGTAAGCGTTCTTTCGGCTAGTGTTTTTTGCATATTCAACAACATGCCTAAGGCTGAGCTATCCATGTACTCTGTACGAGATAGATCCACAGTGATATGACTCACATCATTGTTAAGCTCACTGTAGGCGTTTCTAAAGTCTTCTACTTTGCTGAAGTCGAACTTTGTACCCACATCTATAACTAACACTTTCCCTTGATTTTGATAGCTTGACGTTATTTCCATATGCTTTCCTTAAAATGTCAGCAGAAATGCTTCAATACATGCTTTTATCTTTGCTATCCTTATTCTAGTTGAACTTTTCTACATCGCCATCGAAGGCTAATTAAACTTTCGTATGATTACACTTTGTTTAGTGTATTAAAGATGGTTTTACAGAATTTATTGAGGTATTTATGCAAGATTGGCAAGACGCTCTTTTGGTTTACAGCACACAGAGCGGCAAAATAAAGCCTGAGCAAAAAGCTGAGCAACGGTCAGTGTCTACTGACGGCGTAGTTCGTATTCATCGAGAAACAAAAGGTCGCAAAGGGAAAGGCGTGTCGTTAATTAAGGGGTTGGATCTCCCTGCAGATGAACTAAAGAAATTAGGCTCAGAACTAAAAAAGAAATGCGGTTGCGGCGGTGCAGTGAAAGAAGGTGTCATTGAGGTGCAAACTAATGATAGAGAAAAACTGCGCTCGCTACTTACCGACAAAGGGTACAAAGTTAAGCTCGCTGGTGGTTAGCGATAAAAAACTACCGGTTCGCTCTCACTTTTTCATAAACATATAACAAAAAGAGTCTGAAATGGAAAAGCTGTCAATTTCTGATTTACACATTATTTTGGTTGAACCTTCTGATACACAACGAAAAATTATTACTACGTTGCTGTTGAAGGAAAACGTTAAGGAAATTGACCCTGTCAGTACCCTTTCCGAAGCCCGTTCTGCGGTTAAAGCCCATGGCGCCGACTTAATTGTAAGTGCGATGTACTATGAAGATGGAACCGCACTAGAACTTCTTAAATTCATCAAAGAAGATGAAGAATTTAAGAGTATTCCATTCATGCTGGTGTCTAGTGAAAACCGATTGAGCAAGTTAGAAGAGTTTAAACAAGCAGGTGTCGCCGCTATTCTTCCAAAACCGTTTGAGACTCTGCACTTGTCTCGAGCGCTAAATGCTAGCCTTGACCTTATAAACCACGATGAATTGGAACTCGATTTATTCGACGTACACGATGTCCGAGTACTGCTAGTCGATGACAGCAAGCTTGCAAGAAATCACATTAGACGCGTACTTGAAGGAATGGGGCTACAGCGAATTCAAGAGGCAGAAAATGGTGCCGCAGCGCTTACTTTGATAAAAGACCAAGCTTTCGATCTTGTTGTGACTGACTACAATATGCCAGAAATGGATGGTCGAGAGTTGTCTGAGTTCATTCGTTTTAACCCAGAAACTACCCACATTCCTATTATTATGGTGACGTCTGAATCGGCAGATAGCGCACACATGGCAAACATTCAGCAAACTGGAGTAAACGCGTTATGCGACAAGCCGTTTGAACCAAATGAAGTACGCCAAATGCTCTCTGCACTTCTAGGTAACTAAATTTCGCTGAAGCATCTATTAGCTATGGCCGCATATCGCAAAAGGTTAGCGATTTGCGGCAAACTTATTTTCAGCTCTTTTTCAAGTCCCTCATATCAAAAACGACTATACATTTTGTAAAAATGAGTTGACACAAATAGGGCTTCAACATACATTCATGGTTATGAAACAGAATATAAAGCACGTAGCATTTTTCTTTTTTGCGTTTACATCCTTTAATTAGGGAGGCGCAGCTACATGCATGAAAACCTCCCTCTAGGGAGGTTTTTTTTTAGCAACATTTTTACACGACTCACACGGGAACCTTATGTCAGACAATGCACTAGATACTGTTAGAGAGCGCATTACCGCTCTAGACAGTGAATTACTTACACTACTCTCGGAACGCAGAAAATTAACCAACGAAGTTGCTGAGACGAAAATAAAGCATCATATCCCTGTGAGAGATCAAAAGCGCGAAGAACAGCTGTTGGTTCGCCTAATAAAAGAAGGGCAAGAAATCGGTTTAGACCCTCATTATGTAACACAGATTTTTCACGTCATTATCGAAGACTCAGTTTTGAATCAACAAGCTATGCTTGCAGAGCGCGCCAACCCCGGCAGCACGCTGCCATTGAACCGCGTGGCGTTTTTAGGCGATAAGGGTTCATACTCTTATTTGGCTACACAGAAGTATTTTTCACGGAGACCTGGCGAGTTACTTGAAATTGGCTGCCAAAGCTTTGCTGAAATTATTAACAAAGTTGAAAGTACAGAAGCCGATTACGCAGTTTTGCCTATTGAAAATACGACCTCGGGCAGTATTAACGAAGTGTACGACCAGCTACAGCATACTCAGCTAAGTATTATTGGCGAGCTTACCCACCCAATTCGCCATACCTTGTTGGTGGGAACTAACACAAGTATAGATAAGATTAAAACGCTTTATGCACATCCACAGGTATTCACCCAATGCAGCCACTTCTTAGCGGAACTTGGTAACGTTGAAGTAAAAACCATGGACAGCACAAGCTCAGCTATGTTGACAGTTAGCGAACTTCAGCGCGACGACGTAGCAGCTATTGGAAGTGAAGCTGGCGGAAATCTTTACGGCCTTATGGCAATTAAAAGTAATTTGGCCAACCAAAAAGAAAACCACAGTCGCTTTATTGTTGTGGCACGTAATCCGGTTGTGGTGCCTTTACAGGTACCGGCTAAAACTACGCTTGTTATGTCTACCGTTCAAAAGCCGGGAGCGCTTGTTGAAGCACTTCTCGTGCTTCGAGAAAACAGCATAAATATGACTAAGCTCGAGTCCCGCCCAATGCCTGGTAACCCTTGGGAAGAGATGTTTTACATTGATGTGGAAGGCAACGTAGAAGACGGCCCTGTACAAAATGCCCTTGATGCATTGCGAGGTATTACGCGCTACATCAAAGTGCTGGGATGTTACCCAAGTGAGGAAATTAGCCCAACTAAAGTGGCAGCGGCAAGCGCGTTGACAAACTAGTACCAAAAAGGCGAGCTCAATTGCTCGCCTTCTTATTCATTCGTTTAGTTTATTTATCTCTTAGAAGCTGTCCGTCATCAGCCTTTAGCAACATCTGTTTACTATCTACTAAACACTTCTTCGCGTAGTCTCCAAACCAAGCGCCGACTCTCATAAACTGCTCGACAAACCCTTTTTTGTCTCCGTTTTCAAGTAACGATAAAGCGATACCAAAGCGCTCGTAAAAACGGCGTAGCAGTGCAAAATTGTCAGGATTATTAAAGATAATATCAGCATAGAGTTGTGGAGACTGGGCAAACAGTCTTCCAACCATTGCTAGCTCTAACCGATAAATAGGCGAGCTAAACATGGTAAGGGATTCAAGGTTAGGATCTTCACCTTTCAAATGTTGCCCATACACAAAGGTGTTGAAGTGGCGCATGACCTGAATATACGCCATAGCTTGATCGTGCTCTTGTGCGCTTGAGTCATGAATTGTGGCTCCCCAAATTCGCATTTGCTCAATCAGCCAACTGTACTTTTCACTATGGCGTCCGTCACACACTACTACGACTTGTTTGATCATGCCTGGCGCATCAGGACCAAACATAGGGTGCAACCCAACGACAGGGCCGCTATGCACAGCAAGCATCGCCTTTAAAGGCTTAGCTTTAATACTGGTTATATCCGCAAGCACGCAATCTTTTGGCAGCATAGTTAGCTTGCTAATCACGGCTTCTGTTAAGTTTATAGGTACGGCAACAACAACTAGTGAAGCACTGCTAAGCAGCGATGCTGCTCTACCACTTTCCCAGTCGTCTTTTTCAACCACCGAAACTTTATAGTTACTTCGGTCAAATAAACTGACGAAAACACGACCAAGAGCACCTGCACCACCAATTACTACGACGTTGTCAGTATCGGGTTTTACACATCGATACTTGTTATTTTGCGTGTGGTAAGACTCACGCATTACGCGTCGTAATAGGTCTTCTGTGAGCTCGGGAGAAACCCCTAGTGCCTCGGCCTGAGCGCGGCGAGACGCGATCAGCGCTTTTTCACGTTCAGGTACATAAACAGGCATGCCTGCTTCAGCCTTAATCTGGCCGACTTGGGTTGTGATTTGGTTGCGTTTTGCGAGTAACTCGACAAGCTGGGAATCCAGCTCGTCGATACCTTCTCGCAGCGTATCTAACTGTTTTAAGTGCTGCGATAAATCGGCCATTCTGTCTTATCCTTGAATCAAATGGCACGGGGCTTATGGGCAATTTTATATTGCCCGTTAGGCGTCACTTCTTATTAGGCCACCGTGCGCTTATTTTGGCGTAAGGGTAACACAGTTATTAATTTATCTCTGGTTTGAGAGATTAAGTTTTCTGTTGTTTCCCAATCGATACAACCATCTGTAATTGAAACTCCGTACTCTAGTTCTTCGGGCTTCTTACCTTCCGCTTTTTGGTTACCGGGCTTCAAATGACTTTCCAGCATAACGCCAATGATAGATTGATTACCTTCAAGGATTTGATTTACCACGTTCTGCGCAACTAACGGCTGGCGGCGGTAATCTTTTGAAGAGTTTGCATGACTACAGTCAACCACTAGTCCTGCAGTCAATCCAGCATCCTGAAGCTCGATTTCGCATTCTGATACACATACCGAATCGTAATTTGGCTGCTTACCGCCGCGCAAAATGATATGGCCGTCTGGGTTACCACTGGTACCGATAATACTTACCTGCCCCTGCTTGTTAATTCCCATAAAGCGATGGCCTGAGGCGGCAGATTTAAGCGCATTAATTGCAATATCTAGGCTTCCATCTGTACCATTTTTAAAGCCCACAGGCATTGACAGGCCACTGGCCATTTCTCGGTGAGTTTGTGACTCAGAAGTGCGCGCACCAATAGCCGCCCAGCTAAATAGCTCAGCAAGGTATTGAGGGCTTATTGGATCTAATGCTTCTGTCGCAACAGGCAATTCCAACTCAGCTAACCAAATTAGAAGCTCTCTTGCTTTGCGAAGACCCGTTTCAATATCAAACGTACCATCAATATGAGGGTCGTTAATTAAGCCTTTCCAACCTGTTGTAGTACGCGGCTTCTCGAAGTACACACGCATAACGATAAACAGCGTATCTTTGCATGATTCATGAAGCTCTTTAAGCTTAAGCGCATACTCTTTGGCTGCTTCAATATCGTGTATAGAACAGGGGCCACATACAACAAGTAGTCTGTGGTCACGGCGATGAATGATATCTGATACAATTTTTCTCGACTCTGATATCGCCGCTAACGCTTTGTCTGACACAGGCAATTCAGCACTAAGCGCTTCAGGGGTAATAAGTACATCTTCTGTACTTACGTGAACATTATTTACGGTGTCCTTGATCATGGGAGTTCTCTTACTCTCTTAACTACAAATAAAAACGGAAAATTAAACGCCAAAAGAGTGTGCAATCTGCATGTAAACTTTATTATACAACCAGCTTTTTCTATATTTCTTTAACGTCATTGACTTTTTAACAACTTAAGCATAATAGCGCAAGCAATAACGAATAATACTTTAATCTAGGGTAGATTCGAAGCCAATGAGCATGACTAAATGGCAATGCTCTATATTTAAAGCTCAAATTTTAATCGGCAGTGAGGTTTAATCCTTTTTACTTTGCTTCCCTAAGTTGTAAGCGTCACCCATAAGTACTTCACCAGCCATCGCACTCGATAATACTGCTATTACAAACAGCATCTCTTTGGCATTCTCGATACCAGCAAAAAAGCTCCAAGCAGCAAACATCAACATCGATAATCCCAATAGATTAGCAATGAATTTAATATATATTTTCTTCACTTTTGATCCCCGAAGAAGCCAAGCAAGCTTACGTTACTGATGCACATCTCCGTGCACTTTAAATTTATGTATCTTTAATTTATGTATCTTAGATTTATTTATCTCAGGTTATTAACGGGCATAAATAAGCTAAATTTCTCATTTATTGTCTAGGTTTTGTATGATTGCCACAAAGGAATAATAACGAGAACACAATGCAACATTTAAGTATCACTTATACTGGCGACGTAGCTACATTAACCATGACAAATGGTGAAAACCGCCATAACCCTATATTTGCAAAAGAGATGCTTTCAGCTTTAGATGCTATTAAAAGCAATGAAAGCTGTAAAGCACTGGTGATCACATCAAACGATGAGAAATGCTTTAGCTTAGGCATTGATACCGATTGGCTGATGCCGGCTATGAAAGCGAGTCGCACAGAAGAAATAAAGCAATTTATGCATGATATGGATGATGTATTTAAAACCCTGCTCCTCTACCCGCTTCCTGTTATCGCTGCCATCAATGGCCACGCCTTTGGTAATGGAGCAATTTTAGCGTGTGCTTGCGATTTTAGGTTCATGCGCTCAGACAAAGGCTTTTTCTGTTTCCCTGAGGTAGATTTGTCTATTCCCTTTTTGCCGGGAATGATTGAGTTTGTTAAAAAGGCGATGCCTTATTATCGGTTTAACGAAATGAAGCTTTCAGGAAGACGTGTTTCCGGCAAAGAATTAGAGCAAGATCATGTGGTAGAGAAAGCGTACGACACTCAAGAAAGCTTGCTTGAAGGTGCACTGAACTACGCAAAAACCTTTGATAAAAAGCGAGGTATATTTGGTGAACACAAAAAACGACTGCACAAACATATCATTCACACTATAGACAGCGAAAATAAGCCACTAATTGAGGCCCTATCTCTTATGGCTTAATTAGCTTTGAGGGCGGGTATTACATATAGCAAGGCTGTGTAAACCGAAGGGGTAACACAGCCTTATATTGTATATTTTTAATAAATGGATTTATTTATCGCTAGTGTTTTTTTCTGAAAACTTCGACGTCCGTTTTCTGAACAAGTCTACATTCACTCCCCAATGAAGTGATGTTATCCGCAATAAAACTGTTACGCCAACAGAGCCCAAAATACACCAAATGTAGGGTATATCCACTGCAAATAGCGCAGCATAGGTCAGTCCCCCCGCAAAACAAGCGCTCGCATAGACATCGCCACGCATAACATAAGGCACTTCTCTGCACACCACGTCCCTCATCAAACCACCGAAGATACCTGTGGTCATTCCCATGGTTAAAGCAACAATCATTCCTGTACCACTAATTAACGCTTTTTCTATTCCTATTACGTTAAATATAGCGAGCCCTATGGTATCAATCAGAATGAAATAAAAATTTGAAGGGGATGGGAAGTAACGTATTAATATCACAGTTACGAAGATCGCACTGTAAGTCGCTAAGAGGTATTCTGAGGTTTCTACCCAAAATATCGGTTTTCCCAAAAGTAAATCTCTTAGCGTGCCTCCGCCGAGCGCCGTCATAACGCCAACAACCACTATTCCGAAGCCGTTAATATTTTTCTCATGCCCCAACAGTGCGCCTGATATAGCGAAGAAGGCGACCCCCATAATGCCTAGCACAATAAAATATTCGGAAGTCATTCTGCTCTCTATTAAAAAACCTTAATGTATGTAATGGACAGAACAGGAAAAAGATCGAATTTCAGGCACAAAAAAGCCCGCTTAAAGCGGGCTTTTTCGAAGTTAACAATAACGCAAGGATTAGTAATCTTAGTTAAGCTTCTCTTTGATACGTGCAGATTTACCTGAACGCTCACGTAGATAGTAAAGCTTAGCACGACGAACCGCACCGCGACGTTTAACTTCAATTGAAGAAACTGCCGGGCTGTGTGTTTGGAACACACGCTCAACGCCTTCGCCGCTAGAAATTTTACGCACGGTAAAAGACGAGTGCAGACCACGGTTACGCTTAGCGATAACAACACCTTCATATGCCTGAAGACGCTCTTTGTCACCTTCGGTAACGCGAACTTTAACAACTACTGTGTCACCTGGACCAAACGCAGGAACATCAGTCTTTAGCTGTGCTTCTTCGATTTTTTTGATGATATCTTGACTGACTTTGCTCATCATATCCTCTCGTCCTAGTTAACTGTCATCTTGCTGCAGTTGCGCTTGGAATAATTCAAGCAAACGCTGCTGCTCCTCAGTCAGAGCTAGGTGATTTAACAATTCAGGGCGACGCTGCCAGGTTCTACCTAATGACTGCATCAATCGCCACTGCCTAATTTTTTCATGGTCCCCACTTAACAACACCTCAGGTACCTTTTGACCATCAAGTATTTCGGGCCGCGTATAATGCGGACAATCCAAAAGACCGTCAGTGAAAGAATCTTCAACTGCTGAAGCTTTATGCCCCAACACACCGGGAACAAGCCTGGCAACCGCGTCCATAAGGACCATTGCAGGTAGTTCACCGCCGCTTAACACGTAATCACCAATAGACACTTCTTCATCTACATGGCTTTCGATTACCCGCTCGTCGATGCCTTCATATCTCCCGCAAATTAAAATTGTGCGGTCAATATTAGCAAGGCGTTGTACGCCAGCTTGGTCAAGGGTTTTCCCTTGGGGTGATAAGTAGATCACCTTACTTTTTTCACCGCCCACTTTTTTGGCGGCTTGTATCGCGTCAGTTAGCGGTTTTACCATCATAAGCATACCGGGGCCGCCTCCGTAGGGGCGATCGTCTACTGTACGATGGCGGTCATGTGTAAAGTCACGGGGGTTGAAGGTGTCAACCGATACCGTTCCAGACTTAACAGCTCGTCCTATCACACCCTGTTGGGTAAAAGGGGCAAACATATCTGGAAACAGGCTAACAACGCCAAACCACTTTTCCGGTGTCACTTAAAACCCCGGGTCCCAGTCAACTTTAATGACCTTCGCTTCTTTATCTACCTCTTGTACGACTTCGTCGAACACAAAAGGTAATAGTCTTTCTTTTTGACCAAAAGCATCGCCTACATTCGCTTTAACGTGGATCACGTCGTTAGCACCTGTATTAAACACTTCTTTCACCACACCTAAGTCGTAACCTTGCGTTGTTACTACTTTCATGCCGGTGAGCTCACGCCAATAAACCCCTTCGTCGCCTAAATCAGGCAGCTGTGAAGCATTTATGTTGATATCCAAGTTTTTGATACGCTCGGCATCATCTCGACTATCAACGCCCACAATTTTTGCAACGAGGCTTTTACCGTGCGGTCGCCACTGGTCAATTTGGTATTCTTTTTCTTCGCCAAGAAACCATGGCGTGTACTCGAAAATACCTTCTGGCGTTTCTGTATAGCTGTTGATTTTGACCCAACCTTTAACACCGTACGGTGCGCCAATTTTGCCAACAATCACTTTGTCAGACGCTAGACTCATCTATACCACCAGTTAATAACAGCTTACGCTGCAGATTTTTTCGCTTCTTTTACCAAGCTAGAAACGCGCTCTGATAAGCTCGCGCCTACGCCAACCCAGTAATCTACACGCTCTAGATCTACGCGAAGACGTTCCGCTTGACCTTGTGCAGTTGGGTTGAAGAAACCGATGTTTTCAATGAAACGACCGTTTCTTGCACGACGGCTATCAGCCACCACTAGTTGATAAAATGGACGCTTTTTCGCGCCACCACGCTGTAAACGAATAGTAACCATAAATGCCTCAAACTCGTTGTAGCGTTACCGTTAACTTAAGCCTTCATTTAACGACTAAAAATTAGACGCCAATTGGAAGGCCGCCGAATTATACGGATATCACCGTTCAATGCAAGTAAAAGTCTTGTTTAACTTATAATATTTTGTTGGTAATACGCGATTAGAACAATGCAAAGAAGGCACCGTTTAAACCTATCCCATTTTTAAACGACGGTTATAGGTGGCGCAAGGTTACACTTGCGTCATTATAGTCGTAGGGAACGTTTTCCCACTGTACGTTTTTAAGCTCTTGTGACTCTGTCTCTTCTGTCTCAAAGAGTTTGTTAGATTTGAGTATTAAACTAGGGAACCCTTGAGCGCCGATACTACGAGCCATATGCATTTCTTCGTTAAGTTTCTCAACTGTACTTGCACTGTTAAGCGCTAATCTAAAGCGCTCGACATCAAGCCCTATTTCTTCAGCAAATGCTATCAAGGTATCAAAATCCGAGGGGTTTCTTGCGTTCAAGTAGTACCCTTCTTGAATTGCCTTGATCATTGCCTTCTCTAATATTTTAGCTTCTCCACTATCTTTAGCCTGAGCTTTTGCCGCAATAACTGCTCGACACGAAGGATAGGTAGAACGGCGGGGCTGACATTGTGTCCAAAAGTCGTAATTAAACTGGGTGCCTGGCACTCGTTCTTGAATAGTTTTCCAGTATCCAGCAATTGTAAGCTTCATTTGTTCAGGCATCGGTACATCACTATCTGGTGCAAGACCGCCAAGCAAATAGACAACCTCAATATCATTGGGCAAGTCACTTTGTATTTTTTCCCAAGTGGGAACAAACGCCCAACACCAGCTGCACATTGGGTCGTGCACGTAATATAAAGTTCGCTTCTCTTCCATCATTGTTACCTTTGCCGGCCGCTGCCTAACGAAAACACTTAATTTTTCACTCAAGTTAACGCTAACTATATTTAGCTTTATTAATTAGCTGCGTTACTCGTTTATTGCTTCACTCAATTCTCATCTCAGCGTAGATACTGTCGCTGTAGTCGCATTGGTTACGTCCAATGTACACACTTTACCGTATAATCCAATCATCGATGTCAAATGGCGCTTTAAAAACAGCGCTATAAAGAAGTAATGCACGCAACGAGGTAATTTTGACGACACCGCTACCAACCGTATCAACAAAGCAAGTCTTACAGTGGATTGGCTCACATTTACTTCAATATAAAACGCGAGTTGTAGGCGCTGTCATTGCCCTTTTTACCGCAGCTATCGCATGGCTTCTGCTTGGACAAGGCATTAAATACGCAATAGATAGCGGCTTTATCGAAAATGCTGCCGACACCTTAAACAAAGCGACGGTTATGGTGCTTGCAATAACTTTCATCGCCTGTTTGGCAACTTATGCGCGCTTTTATTTAATGACTTGGCTTGGCGAACGAGTTAGCGCTGACATTAGAAACCAAGTATATGCGCATCTTCTCTCGCTTCCGCCGTCATTTTTCGCAGAGCTTCGAACAGGAGAAGTAATATCTCGCTTTACCAGCGATACGACAATCATCCAAACCGTAGTGGGAATGAGCTTATCCATGACGTTGCGTTCTATTGTTACCTTTGTAGGTGCATTGGCGTTAATGACCTTTTCCAGCCCACTGCTGACGTTTTGTGTAATTGTTGCCGTGCCGGCAGTACTCGTTCCAATTAAAGTACTCGCGCCCCAAGTTCGTCGTTATGCAAAAGCAAGCCAAGATAAAGTGGCAGACCTAGGCGCGCGTATTGATGAAAGTTTACATGAAATAATGACCGTACAAGCTTACACCGCCGAAAATGCTGAGCGCCTGCATTTTTCGAGAAAAGTTGAGCTTGCCATGGACGTAGCCAAAAAGCGTATTCATTACCGTTCATTGCTGATTGGCTGTATTATGTGTATCAGCATGACAGCTATTATTTTTATTGCGTGGGTAGGCGCAAGGCAAGTACTCGACGGAACCATGACAGTAGGCGAACTTTCTGCCTTTCTTTTCTATGCCGTTATGGCTGGCGGCAGTGTGGCTACTATTAGTGAAGTCATAGGCGAAGTGCAGCGCGGTGTGGGGGCGAGCGAGCGTTTATACGAACTATTTACTACTGAGTCAGTTATTAAACCTGTATCAGATGAGGCGAACAAAATTACCGAGCCTAAGCACACAGTGGAATCTAACGTCAAAGAGGTTGAAAATAAGGTTTCAATTTCCAAGGCTGCCCCTCGAATTCAGTTGGACAAAGTTTCCTTTGCATATCCAGATAGTAAACCTTTGTTTGATAACTTGAACATTGATATAAAAGCTGGAGAACGCCTTGCTTTAGTTGGCGCGAGTGGCGCAGGCAAAACCACCCTCTTTCAATTGCTAATGCGTTTTTACGACCCAAACAGCGGGCAAATTCTGTTTAACGGGATGCCGATTAATAAAATGCCCGTTGATGTATTAAGGCGACATATTGCGATAGTCACTCAAGAGCCCGTGGTGTTTGCAGATACTGTGATGGAGAACATTCGTTATGGCAGTCCTGAAGCCTCTGATGAAGCCGTTGTAAATGCGGCAAAGCAAGCCTTTGCTCACGAATTTATTGATAGCCTTGATGAACGTTATAGCACTCAGTTAGGCGAAAGGGGCGTAAAGCTTTCTGGTGGGCAAAAACAGCGTATCGCTATAGCGCGCGCTATTTTAGCCGACCGACCAATCTTACTTCTTGATGAAGCAACAAGTGCCCTTGATGCTATGAGTGAGCGTATGGTTCAGCAAGCCATTGATAGATTAATGGTAGGTAAAACAAGCATTGTCATTGCCCATCGTTTAGCCACGGTACAGCATGCAGACCGTATTCTGGTCATGGATAAAGGTCAAGTTGTGGGAAGTGGCAATCACGCTACTTTGATGAAAAGCGATACCCTGTACAGGGAATACGCTGAACTGCAATTGCTTAGCTGAACCGCCTGTGGTGCTATACGGTACAAACAATTAGGTTAACCAATCGGCTATTAAACATCCGTTTTGGTCATACAAAAATAAAGGGTTTACCGCTCTCTACAGCGACGAGCAGAGTAAACTTAACTAACGCTACGGGTTTAAAATGAAATATTCAGTCTATGATGCATTAAAGACATGGACACGTCTTTGTGCTCTTTTTTTAGTGATGGTACCAACTGCGAACGCGCAGTTTATGGGAGATAGACAAGCGAAGCTTGTTGTGACCAAGCCCATTCAATTTATGAACGAAACACGAAAAGTAGAAGCTGTTGGCAGTGCTGAAGCCGTGCGCTCTATTGTGTTATACCCTGCCGTTTCTGATGAAGTAACGGAAATCAACTTCGTACCGGGCCAATCGGTGGAGAAAGGTAAGGTTCTGGTTCGCCTTGATGATAGACGGCAACAAACTGCCTTAAAGCGCGCTAAGCTTACTTTAGAAGATGCCCAGCGTACGGTAGAGCGCTTAGCCTCAAGCTATAAGCAAGGTGCAGTGCCCGTTAGCGAACTAGACCTAGCACGCACTCAGCGCGACCTTGCTGAGGTCGCATTAGAAGAAGCGAAAGCAGATTTAGAAGACAGACATATTGTCGCGCCTTTTGACGGCATTGTTGGTATTACTGACGTAGAGGTTGGAGACCGGATTAACGAACAAACGGTTATCACCACCCTCGATAATAGAAGCAAGCTTTTTATCAATTTCAAAGCTCCTGAAGCTGCCCTTCCTGTTTTGCTAAATGCACCGAGCGTCACACTTGAACCTTGGAGCGATAAAGAACAACTGGTGAAAGCCGAAATAGCGCAAGTCGATTCTCGTATTAATGAAGCTGACCGCACCCTTCGTGCACGCGCACTATTAGATAACTCATCTGATAAATTCCGTCCGGGTATGAGTTTTAGGGTTAATTTGAGCATTGAAGGTGATCGCTACGCTGCCGTGCCTGAAGCCGCGTTACTGTGGGGAGCAACCGGTGCGTATATTTGGCTTGCTGAAGATGGGAAAGCCAAACGGGTGGATGTAAGTGTCCATCAGCGTTTAAGAGGAACTATCTTAGTATCCGGCGATATTGAAGAAGGCGACGCATTAATTTCAGAAGGCGTACAGCGCTTACGTACAGGCCAGGAAATTACTACTGAATTGGCCGGAGGGCCTCAAGGTGAGTGATCCAAATCTATCGTCTTCAGTCAGTGATCTTCCCTCACTCTCAATACGACGCCCAGTTTTAATTGTTGTTCTAAACCTGCTTATTGCCATTGCAGGCCTTGGCGCTTTAAGCGGGCTTGAGGTTCGAGAACTCCCCGATGTTGATACCCCTCGCGTTACGGTTACAGCGCAATTTCCCGGCGCTTCCCCTGAAACCGTAGATGCAGAAGTTACGGGTCGACTGGAAGGTGCAGTTGCCCGCGTTAGCGGTGTGAAAAACATATACGCGCAAAGCGAAGAAAACTCTGCACGCGTACGTGTAGAGTTTCGCCCTGGCGTCAACTTAGAAGATGCAGCCAATGAAGTACGTGAATCAGTAAGTCGCGTACAGCGTCAACTTCCTGAGGACGTAGAGCAAGTGGCAATCATTCGCGCAGACAGCGATGCTCAAGCGGTAGTTAGCCTTGCTATTTCTAGTGATACCCTGGATATGGAAACACTCACTGAGCGAGTTGATACAGACGTAGCGCCTTTGTTTCTCAGCATTCCCGGTGTTGCGGACGTTACCTTAAACGGCGATAGAGAACGTGTCTTGCGCGTATCCGTTGACCCACTTCGCCTCACGAGCTTTAGTCTTTCCATGAGTGATATAGCCGACGCCTTATCGCTCGCGCCTTTTGATGTTCCGGCAGGCAGTATACAGTCGGCAGAACAGGCGCTTATTGTGCGCGCTGATGCAACGTCAGTCAGCGCAGAAGATGTTGGCAACATTGTTGTAAGTGGCGATATTCGCATTAATGATGTCGCCAGTGTTTATTTTGGCCCCGCCGATACCACCAGCGTGGTTCGCTTAGATGGCACACCAGTTATCGGTGTAGGTGTCATTCGACAAGCTAGCTCTAACACCATAGAAATTTCTGATGAAGTGCTAGCCATGGTCAAAGACCTAGACAAGCGCTTCACTGACATGCACATCACCGTAACGGCTGACGACGCGGAGTTTATTAGAGATTCTGTGAAAGAAGTTGTGATATCGCTTAGCCTTACCGTTGCTTTAGTAGTAGTGACGTTACTGGTGTTTATTGGTTCTTGGCGTGCGACCATTGTTCCATCGCTTTCTATTCCTGTATCGCTAGCAGGTGCCTTGGCAATTATTTGGGGCATGGGATTTTCAATTAACATTCTTACCCTGCTCGCCCTTGTTTTGGCCACGGGTATGATTGTGGACGATGCGATTGTTGTTTCTGAAAATATTCAGCGTCGAAGAAGTATGGGGTTAGGTGCTCGTGCTGCTGCCGTAATTGGCACACGTGAAGTGTTTTTTGCCGTAGTGGCAACCACCGCTGTGCTTGCTTCTGTATTTATACCTATCGCTTTCCTTCCCTCTACCGCAGGGCGTTTGTTTAGAGAGTTTGGTGGCGTATTAGCTGGTGCAGTTGTTATCTCCTCTTTTGTTGCACTTTCCTTGGTACCTGCGCTTACCGCGCGCCTTAAGGTGAAAGAGACAAAAAGCGATGGCTTGTTTAGTAAAACCTTTGGACGCTTTGGTAATGCCTGCCTTGGTGTATATCAAGCTTCACTGCTAAAAGCCCTTAAGTATGGATGGGTCGTGGGCATACTTAGTCTAGCCGCTGGCGGTGGTGCTTATATATTGTCACAAAATATCGATAATGAGCTTTTGCCAAGCGAAGATAGAGGCACAATTCGTATATTTGCCCGCGGCCCTGATGGCGCAGGGCTGAACTTTATGGATAGACAAGCTGAAAAGATGGAAGAGCTGCTGCTACCTTATGTTGAAAACGGCACCATAGATTCGATTTACACCGTTGTTGGCTCTTGGGATCCGAACATTGTATTTATTACCGCTCCACTTAAGCATTGGGATGAACGGGATAAATCACTTCAAGATGTCGTAAACGAAATTCGCCCTAAACTACAGCAAATACCCGGTGCTCCTGGTAACGCCTTTGGTGGCAATAGCCTTAATTTGCGCGGTCAAGGTGGCGGTTTAGAAATTGCGCTTACCGGTGATACCTATGAAAACATTTTTCTAGCAGCGCAAAACTTTTCCCGTCAGCTTGAAGAAAAACTGCCCGAGCTTGGCAGACCCAGAATTAGCTATGACCCTACTCAACCACAGATGCGTGTAAATATAGACCGCCGTCGTGCAGAGGAATTAGGCGTGCCGCTTACCGACATCGCCAGTACGCTGCGTGCTGCCGTTAATGGCGATGACATTGCCGATTTAAACGTAGGCGACCAAGCTATTCCTATTATGCTGCAAACGAATAATCGCAGTACGCTAGACCCGTCCGAGCTAACCAGCCTGTATGTAAAAAGCGTTGATGGAAATTTAGTACCGCTTTCTAGTGTGGCATTTATTAGCGAAGAAGGCGTTGCTGCTGAACTAGAACGTCAAGCCCAGCGACGGGCGATAAAAGTGGAAATGGAACTGCCAGAAGATGTGGCACTTAGTGAGGTGGTAGATCAAATACGCACGCTAGCGCTTGATACTTTGCCCGATGGCGTTGGATTGGTCTTTTTAGGTGAAGCACAAACCTTTGAAGAAACCTCTAAGCAGGTTGCCCTAACCTATATCTTAGCCTTTGTTATTGTATTGCTTGTACTAGCTGCCCAATTTGAAAGTGTGAATAGCGCTGTTGTAGTTATGCTTACCGTGCCCTTTGGTATTGCTGCCGCGGTTTATGCGCTGTTTTTAACCGGCACTAGCATTAACATTTACTCGCAAATTGGATTAGTTATGTTAATTGGCCTACTTGCCAAAAATGCTATTCTATTGATTGAGTTTGCCGACCAGCTTCGCGATAAAGGTTATGATATCTATGATGCTATTGTTGAAGCAGGCAAAGTGCGCTTACGCCCCATTATGATGACCTTGGTATCTACAATTCTAGGTGGTCTGCCCTTGATTCTATCTACGGGTGCAGGTGCTGAAGCACGTAATGCAATTGGTTGGGTAGTGTTCGGCGGGCTGGGTATCGCGGTAGTATTTACTCTTTACCTTACGCCTGTACTTTACCTAGCACTAGCACGCTTCACCAAACCTCGTGCAGATGAAAGCGCTAAGCTTGAAAGAGAGATGGAAGAAGCTAACGCACAGCACTCTTAGAAAATTCCCGCTTGGGTAGACGCAGTGCCTATCTAAGCGATGTTTGAGGCGTGTTTACTTGCTCACTCTGAGCATACCCCCTTTTCAGATCGAGAATAGATAGACGCTTTGCCAGTCAGAGAGCGTTAAGAAGTAAAAGAGACGTCTAAGCCACGGGCGTAGTAACAAACACAATTGTTATTACGCACTGGCTTAGGCGTTTTTAGCTGAAATGCTGCAGAAATACGAAAGACAAATAAATCGCATTATGAGGACTAAACTTCTTACTAGGTCTTACAAAAGGCTTCAACCTTAGTCTTGCCAGTAAAGGCTAGCAGCTGATCTACCATCCTATCGAAGTAAGGGTTATACGTGAGCCTTGCATATACTCTTTTTTCTTGATCACTGATAAGATTAGTGTTCTCTATCTCTGGTTCAAAGCCCCAGGGGCCATACCATACTTCCTCCCCTGCTTTGCAGCGGGCTTCAGCATCACTTCCTTGTCCGTTGTCACAAATGCGAAACCTACTTTCCGTTCCATACAAGGTGTTATGTTCAGAAAAAAGTGTACTCATATGAGAAGCTGCACTAATTCGTTTCTCGGGTAAGTTCATGGTTTGCATAATGAGTGTATTATCAGGCACTTCAGGCTTATTCTCGCCCTGCCACAATATACACTTATGCGGATGAGTGAAATTGTCTCCAAATTGTTCAGCAATATTTTTGGTATCAACCACGCTGTCTTTTTCGGCCACCACCATTAGCACAGGAAGGTTCAAAGTTTGCTTTCCTTCTGATTGAGAAAACAACTCTTGAAGCACGTTTACGCTTTCCTGATAGGCAGCGAACCCTGGCATAGCGGTAGAATTATAGCGACTTGGATTATCCTCCTCTTCTACATTCGGCCAAGGAAACAATGAATCGATATAAGGGGCCAAACGGGTCACAAAAAAGCGTGACTTAAAGGCCGGTGAAAAATGCATTAGCCCCTTAATATCGAGCTCTTCAGCCATAGAAAAACTTGCAATAGTGGTTAAATTTGCCCCCGTTGAGAACCCCCCAATGTAGAGGTTATCTACTTCTTCAGAAAACAGCTTTATATGGTGATTGGTTTCTGCCTGCCATTGTTCATAGTTAACGTTTAGCATGTCCCCTGGCTTTGAGCCATGCCCAGGTAACAAGATGGTTCTTACATGAATGCCTTCATTACACATGGCGTTTGCTACATCGCGAAAGAAATAAGGTGAATCGCCAAGGCCATGAACTAACAACACACCGATGTCGCGGTATTGTGTGCCACATTCAAAAGGCATGTTCATGGTAATTTCTTGCGTTTTGTTGTCGGATATAAATGCCCTGTGCTTTAAAAGGTAGCCCTCTACGTCTTTTAAATAATCGTCAAAGGGTTGCACACCAACTGGGAACGCTTGTGCACTTGCCTTAAATTGAGACGCGCTAAATTGAGAGCTGGGGGATGTATAGCACCCGCTCAACATGAATAGCGAGAGAGAAGCAGCACACAAATATGCTGCTTTCATTGAGTGTTCTTGTACTTCTGGACGCACTTTGGGGGGCGTTAGCTCGCGCAACTTTTTTCGCATTAGTTAGAAAGACACCTACGATGCTGTAAAGCAATTATTGTAATGTATCTTTACCTGAAACTAATGCCTTGGCGAGTAATTTATGAGTAAGTAATGATAGAAGCTCGGTTTCTTCTTCACTTCGCTCACCATCTATACCGGTAATCGCCATAGCCACCTCTAACGTTTTGTCTGCGTCAAACGATAGGTCATTTTTGAGGCTTTTTAAGAAAGTGACAGTATCGCCAGTATCAATGGCCTTTCGGGCTTGATAAATAGTGTCGTTTAGAAATGCTTCGCGACAGATTGGGCTTTGCCAATCTAACGATTCAACCATAGCATTCAGGTAGTCTTGTTCAGTCAATGTTACCATTCCATCGACTTGATAAAGTAAAACTGAAAGCTTGATAAGGGCTTGGTTAAAACTTTGTTGTTCTGATAATTGCATAACTCTCTTCCTCTTCGTACTGTACGCACCAGTACCACAACATGCTCTGCATCCTAGCAGTAGCGAAAATTTTCTGTGCCTACATCGAGCTATTAAACATCGAAAGCATTGAAGCGCTTATTGACTGCTTTTACGACCTGCCAACCTTTACTTTGGTTCCAAAGTACAGGACTAACAATATAGACCGCTCGATTGACGGTAACATTACGCAGCGATGAAGCTTTTAGTTCACAATGTTAAATAAGTGTAAACACCTATTGCATTATAGGACTTTTTTGACAGGTTCCAAGTGGTAGTCATCGCAAAATACGAAAGACTTTTGTGGAGTATTGAATTGAACGAATATTGAAGTTGTCTTTGATTCTCTGCAAGTCACAGCTAAATAAAAAGTCTGGCACGCTTTTGATTGGCGAGGGCCAGACTTAATTCGACGAGATTTAGGTGCGCACAAAATTTGGCATCAACGCAGGCCCAACGTGATGTCATTTATATAGAAGTTACCTGTATAGATTCTATCGTTATTACCGTGAGATTCTAATGCAAAAAACTGCTTGTCTTCATCGTTTAGGGCTTGATACCCACCAATTACCTGATAAATCCATACCTCAGGATCAAAGTCTAAAGCGTGCTCTTCAAAATAATCCAGTGCCGTTTTAGGCTGGCCTGAATCAATCACCTCACAGAAATAGGCTTCAACTGCCTGCTGAAGGGGATCTTTTTCTAGCGACAGAGTGGATTGCTCGGTCACATCAATGTCAACAGGCTTAGTATCTTCGTGCTGAGACTGGCGTTTGTGTACGTGAGTCAACGACGCCACAATATTTTGGTAATCAGCTTCATGCTCAACGTTATTCACATCAGGCGCTGCATTGGCAATAATCGAATCTGATTGATTAAACAACACTGGCACATTGGTCAGATTAGCATAGTTGCCCGGCGCAAAATCAGGCTGCTGCTCCATGTGTAGCAAAAACCCTTTAAGTAACCGGGTACGACCTTGAAACTCTCTAAACCGGCCTAACAAGTCTAACAAACGCGCTTGCACAACAGATAACTCTTGTGCGGCTTTAGAAAAGCGCTGCTGGAGCGATACTACCAATAAATGGCGTAGTTCTCGGTTAGACCCAGCCAGTTCACTTAACTCATCGAAACGGAAACATTCAAGCTGAGCGAGCAAATCCGTTACCTGCCCCTGCGCTAACTCGTTTTCGCGAATTTTAGCTTCCACCGACGACACATAACCGAATTCATTGTTAATACGGCCGAACATCACACGCACACTGTTACTCAGTGATTCTGAAAGCTGATAGACGTGCTCTGTTAAATCACCCATGTGGGCTGCTGCTTCATTATATTTATTGTAGTGAAGCGCTTCTTTATAATGCTCGGTTAACGTTTTAAGACTAGCCAGCGACGCACCAATATTCGCATTAATTGTACGGTTACGTTCGTCTTGCAAGCTTCCTTCTAGAAGCGTTCTTACCGCGCTCTTTAAGCGCAATTCACTTTGCGCTTCGGGACGCCATAAGACTCCCAATTGAACGAGTTGCTCCAATACCTTTGAGCTGTGGTCGCGCTCTTTCACTGAACCATTAACATACGCCTGCATAATAAGGTCGCTGTGACGACCCAGTGCATTTAATAGTTTAGTCCCCGCCTGAATTAAAACCTGGCTCATATCAAGCTACCTTGCGAAATAGCGGCCTCCGCCTGCTCAGATAAACTCAGCGCTTCGGTTTCATCGATAAAACGCAGCATTTCGTAAAGGTGCTCTATTTTACCTGTGCCCAAATAGATTTGTTTATCCGGGTTAGGTTTAATCAGGTAACCCATTTCTGTTAAGCGTTTAAAAACCTGCTTCAGCTGTCCATCTAAGTTCACGCTGGTAGAGCCAAACATACGATAGCGCGAAATTTTCTCAAGTTGCTCTGCATAGGCCGGCGTGTCTTCAATGGTTGTTTGCAGCTCGTTCAAACGAATAGCGCTGCCCATGGTTATTGGCATGTCAGACTCATTGGCTTGTTGAACCAGCAATAACCACTCGACCAAAGGGACTAGGTTAGACGCCGTATCTTGGAACTGCTGGGTTAGCACTTTGCGTTCGTTTTCACCTATGGTGAGAAAGCTAGCAAAGAAAACATCACCTTCAGCAGTCGTTGAGAGTGTGCGGTTCAGCAACGCTAAGTGAGGTTCTAGCTGTGCAGCGTTGTCTCTTGATTTAAGAAAACGCCATGCCTCTTCATCGGTCACCTGACAAATAAACGCGCCTTGTAAAAGTGCACTCAGTACACGGCCTTGTTCTGTCATCATGCTGATGTCTCCTTGCCTGCTACTTCACTGTTCTTTTCTGCTTCTTTTTTTAGTTTTATGCGTGCGCCTATCGAACTTGCTTTCGGTTGAACTACCTGCAGTTGGCGAGTCACTTTATCTATCAAGTAGCGGTTTTCAAATAGCGTCAATACTTCCGATTCAGGATTCGGGAATGCACCTACTACACTGATGTTATTGTTTTGACAGGCTTCGAAAATTTTCTTCACATTGTTTTGGTGAAGTGTACCTAATTCATCAATAGGCCAATGCACGGTAGCGTCTGCATCGCCTCTTAGAAGACGGGTAAAGGCAAGTAAGAATTTACACAAGATAAGGTAGGCCATACCGTGGCTTGATGATTCGTTAAGCTGGCGGTCAGTACGAATCACAAGGTCGCTGTTCCCCTCACGTAGGTGAAGCTCGATATCAAGTAGCTTGCTGATGCCTCCCGTAAGCGCTGCACGGCCAAGAATATCCAATACGCGGCGCATACTCTGCCCATACTCTTCTTCAGGCAGCTCGTTCGCCCCCTCTTCCATCCAGTGTTCATAAAGCTTTCTGAATTGCTCAAGTTCAGGCCAAAATTCAAGTTCGCTAATACGTGAACGAATTTTAACGGCAGAATCTGATACACCATCAAGGGAAAGGTCGCCGTCCACTTCTTGAGTAATGCGGCGGCTTTGCGACACAATGCGTTTGTCGATATCGGCAAGTACAAAATAATATTGCGAAAGATCAGCACCGAATATACGGCCTTGTTCTCGCAAACCTTGCAGCTTTTGCGGCACAATCACATTCAGAAGCTGTGCAAGGTGCGACACCATGCGACGGTGGTCAAAACTCTTCACGCCATGGGCATTGAGCGTAGCGCACTCTTCACGGGCGCGCTCCCAGGTGTCAGATAGACCTGTACCTGCTTGCGCTGCTATAAGCTGATCAAACCTTTCTACATAAGCTCGTACATCGCTCAATAAGTTTTCGCGTTCCTGAAGCTGACTTTGTACCTCTGAGATGCGTTGACCAATACTGACATCATCATGCTTAATCTCTGCTGTTTCGTCTCCAGCCTGAAGAGTCAGCTTAGCTAACGACTTACTTAACGTTTTAACTTGCTCTAAATGTTCACTGGCAGTTTTAAGGGTACTTTCAAGCTGCGCGTGCTGTTCTTGAAGCTGCTCACGATTAGCTTTATACGTTGCCTGTTTACTTGCCAAGTCACGCTCCGACTCACCCAAGAGCTTACGCGACTTCGACAGCCCTTCCTGCCATATCACTTTTTGCTTAGTAAATACGTTAGTGTACCAACGTTCGTAGTCAGCTACTTTGTGACGATGAGTTTCAGTGCGTGTAATATCTTCTTTGAGCTTATTAATTTGCTTTTTAAGCTGACCTATCTCATCAACATCCACACCGCGATTACTCAATTCGCTCTCTAGCCAATCTTGCATATCTTTGCGGTCTTGAGCAGCACTGTCCTTCGCTTTTCGCATATCGCTATCAAGCTGAGAAATACGCGCGTCACTATCAGCAATAAGCTGCTGCCAGTGAAATTTGTGCTCGGTTTCTGCTTCTCGCTGCTGATCTTTGATTTCGTCTCGGCTAAGCTCAAACTGAGCTTTTGCTTGCTTTTGAGACTGCTGATTCGCTTCAAGCTTTGTCTTAGCTTTTTGCTTGCGTGCAGAAAGCGCTTGTTGGTATTCACTAAGCACCGTATCGCGGTCTTGCTGTGCCCGCTTACGACTGGCTTCCGCGCTCTTAACTGCGTTGTCTTTCTGAGTAACCACAAGTTCTGCATTGCGCACGTCCTCGTTAGCTTTTGCTAAACGCTGCTCACATTCATTTTGCGCGGCAAGGGCGGCAGCCTGACGTATTTCAGCTTCTTGCAACTGCTGTTTAAGTGCTTGTTCAGTGAAGGCGTAGTCAGGGGTATCAAGTTCAGTGAGCGCTAACTTAACACCCATGAAGGTATCGCTGGCGCTGTCGGTATTCTTTGCCATAACAGGGGCTAAATCTGCGCGCTCGAGTAGCTCAGGGCGAATAACTTTACCTAAGGATAACTCCCAGTCGTCCACATTGGCACGCAAGAACTCAAGTAACGAACCTTCCCCTGGGTACAGCAGCGCGTTAATTTTATTAACCGCTTTTTCTTCTTGTTGAAAGGCGTTGCGTGCTTTGTCTAACGCATTTGAACATCCTTTGCGAAATTCTACTGATTTAGCGTGTGCCTGTTGAGCTTGTCGCAATTCGCCACGGGCTGAATCTTCATTAATCGACGCCTCTTTTATTGCTGCGTCTAGAATGTCTAGCTGAGACTGCTCAAACTCGTTATAGCCAGCGTTACTGAGCGAGGCTTTAAGCTCAGCCTCCGCTACTTTCAGATCATTTAAACTATTCTGGTAATTCTGCTGCAGCGTGCTTAGCTGGCCGTTGTAATCGCTTTGGATGCGACTTAACGCTTCACGTTCGCTCTGCTGTTGTTCTGCTTTGTTTTCTGCAGCTTCTTGTCGAGCAGCTGACATTTCTTCTAAGGTAATTGAAAGCTTTTCGCCTAGCTCAGCTAAGCGCTTGTTGTAGGCTGACTCAATGTCCTGATGTTTTTCCGTCAGCAAAACATAACGGCTGTCGGCCATAGCTTTTTCATTCTGCCATTGCGCTAGGTTTGCAACATCTTCTTTAAGCTGCTCAATATTTTCGTCTTGCCACTTATCGAATTCACGCTCTACCGTATCTAGTTCGCTAGTAAACTTCTCAACATCAGCACGGGCAGAGGAAATGACTTGGTTTAAGTGATCCCTCGTATCGCCCCATTCGCTATCAGTTTGCTTGCGCTGAAAACTGTTTTCATCGAGCTCGTTTTTAGTGGTTTCTACACGCGCGGCTAAATAGGTCTTATCAAGCTCAAAGCTATGCTTTAGGTTAGCAAGCACTTGCTCTGTGCTTGTTAGCGCCATGTCGGCTTGTTCGAGTTTAGAAAATTCAGGGCGAATTTTGTCGAACTGTTTAATTAAGTGACATTCTTTAATCCAGTCATCAACACGATGACGGCTAAGACCTGAAGTAGGTGGCGTAACGCCATCTTCTTCTAAAATAGCGGCAATCATGGCCTTGATGGTTTCCATCTTGCCTTCTTTAGAGTGCACCGCTTTTGCCAACTTTTCGATATGGCGCATATGCTTTGAAGGTTCGCACAAACTAAAGATTTTGGCGTAGCCTAATAGCTCACGGGCATTGTTACTCTGGTTAAGCACCCCGTGATCGTTTTGAATGATTGCACGGAAGTCTTTGGTATTAAGTAAGCTCGTAACCAATATGTTGTTACGCTTCATGGCGCGTGCAAGCTCGGCGCTGCTTACACTAGCGTGTTTGCCGTTCTTTTGCTCTATTAAGTAGTCACTGATTTCAAATGGCTTGCCGATTAAACGATAATTGACGCCGGTTCCATTTGAGCTTAACACTGCTTGGCACAGGTCACCTTCGGCACGCGTGTATTCATAAATAATAAAGCTAGATAAACGAGGCAAATACCAGCGTTCAAAGCTGTCACGGGTTGCCGGTACCACGCGACTTGGGTACTCGCCGTAAAACACGGGAATAAGTCGTTGAAGCGTAGTTTTACCCGACGCATTGGTACCACAAATATTGGTGTGTCCATCAAGCTTTAGCTCGACCACGCCTGGTAAATGCGTGTCGATAAGAATAATACGTTTTAAGCCTGCCATAGTGTTCCTGTATCAATAACTCTGCCGCGTGAATCCTCACACAGCACAAAATTTGTGCCTGCTTTGATATACAAAAAAGCGTTATATCGAATAGAAGCCGAGCACGTGCGCACGATGTAGCCCGTCAGTGTATTATGAATTCACGAATTTGCACAGATGCGCAATGATTTGTTGGTTACAAAGCACGCTATGGCGCCAGAATTATTAGATGTTTCTCTTTTTCAAAGTTTGGCCCGCTTCGAATTAAAAATAAAATTTCTATGATTTTCCTAAATAGAATAACTTTTACACTTGCTGGTTAACCAATTTTAGAACAACTTATTAACCAATAAGAAACATTTGGTAAAAATCGTGTATACAAACAATAAAAAAGAAAACGCCCTACAAGAAACTCTAAAAGTACTTTTCTACTTCTTTTTAATTGCGTTGGTGATAACAGCGGTATCGGCCTGTGGAAGTAGTTCTAAAAGTGATACAACTTCTCAATCTGTAGCTGTACCTGATTCTCAAGGTGGTGGAGAAACGCCCACTGAAGAACAAGCAGAGTTTACCCTAGAGTCTGAAGTCATGTTGAGCGCCACGGGCGCTGCCAGCGCTAGCGAAACCTACGCATTAATAGAAAACGTGTTTGGAGAAGGCAGCATAGAAGCCCCCGACTTATCCGCTGGCGATCATACTTCTACGCCGCATATCTTAGAGGAAACCGATAGCGTTATAGGCCCCCACTTTGTGTTTTTAGCCCACCGAGATGACGACTTCAACAAAGGTGTTCAGTCTGACCGTCAGCGCAACGAAATAAAAACTTATGATAAAAGCGATGACGAAGTACTCGGGTTTGAAGGGGAAACCATGCAGTTTGAATGGTATTTCCATGTCGCCAGCGATATGTCTTTAACGAGTAAGTTTAGCCACTTTTTCCAGCTTAAAGCGCGAAACGACACTGAGGACAATAGTAATGGTAACGACGATCAGCCCGTCATTACCCTTTCTGCTGTTGAAAAAGACAGCTCAGGCAAAGAACTACAAGTAAGACACAGTGTAGGGTTTAACTCTGACGGTTCTCGCACCAGTGATGTTTATTTAGTCCGAGCCAACTGGAGCGATATCGCCGATGAGTGGGTTAAGGTATTTGTGCAAGCAACCTTTGCAGAAGAAGGCAACTTCATTATGCAAATAACCCGCGTTCGTGACGACGCGACTATCGTAGATATCAACGAAATAGATATAGATATGTGGCGAGGTGTATCTGACGAGGATTTTATCCGCCCTAAGTGGGGTATCTACCGCTCTACCGCTGAAATAGATAAATTACGCCTGCAGGAAGAACGAGTGAAGTTTGCTGACTTCGTTATTAGAAAAGGTACGCTTTGATTTGCTATCAAAGCCACTCAATCGATGTTTTCACTTTAGGGGATACTGGGAGTAGTCGAAAAACGTTTTTGCAGGTTCTTTTATAAAGGCGGTAACCAATACTCAGATTTACTTACCGCACTCATTTAGCTTTGACAGTGTGTTTTTAAACTATCATGTTGGAAAGCGCTATTATGCGCCTTCCAACCACTGCTTTACCTATTCAACAGCTAGTACATTCACAGACTCTGGCGCGGGATACATCATGCTGAAAGTCGGCGCAATGTCACCCGAGGCCGAATTTAAAATATTATCGAAGCGAAGGATCATGCCGTTTGATTTTTCCGCTACGTAAACATGACCGTTGCTCAGCATTAGATCTACTGGATTCCCCAACATTGAACTAGGACCTGCAATATTAACTGACACATCGGTTAAGCCATCTGCGTTGCCAGCACCAGCAATGACATAAAGTTTGCCGTCTGTTGCATCTGCAGCGTTACCAACGTCAGAAATAACAAGGCTATCGCTCTGGCTATCGTAGTCTATACCATGGATGTTCGTTGGCGCCGCAAATGCAGCGCCGTCGCTCGCTGGTACGATTAGCCTATCTTCACCTGTAATTACGGTCTCGCCACTTTGCAATTTGCGCATTACTTCTTCAAAAACTGCGACAGTACCGTTGGTTAATGCTAAATACGCACTGTCAGTTGAAGGATAGTAATCCACATCCCAGGGGCGTGCACTATCAGCGGCTTCAAGGGTCAATAAAGGCGCAACATTACCCGATGCACATGGCGAGAATACTCTTACAGCAGGCGTGCTTTCATTGACATCAGCAACAAATACCACACCGGCTTCAGAAGCAATGTCTAGCCCTTTCGGCGCAACCAGCCCGGTTTCGCTACCCATAATCATGTGGTCGTAACTATCGCTGTACGTCATCTCATCGCGCATGGTTTTCAAGCGATTAATTACTAGTAAGCCTCCCGTCGAGGTATCCACATCATCAAAGGTGATAACACTATCCCCCATTGCCGTAAACGCGGCACTTTCAATGCTCATACCTGCATCAAAAGAACTCAACTCGCTTGATAATACAGCGCTATATTGAGCCACCTGCCCTGTTGTTTCGCTTTCAGTTGAAGGGTTACTTGATACCGAAAGTCCCAAAATAGGCATAGTTGTTATGCCGTCGTCCGAAGCGTCTTTCATTTCGTCTAATTCTGTAAACTCAGCTAAAGACTCCGGCTTCGCCGATGGCGTTGATAACGTAGGTGTAATATCGCCGCTCTCTCCGTTGAAGATATTTGAGAAAACTAGAATGGCGTCGTTTGATTTTTCCGCCACGCGTAGGTCAGACCCGGTGAGAATAATGTCTACTGGATTGCCAAGCTGGGTCGATGCTCCGCCTATTACTCTGGTTGGTACAACAGCCCCATCTGCTGAAGAGACATTTTCAATCACAAATATTTGACCGTCGTCGGCCACAGAAGCATCGCCCACATCTGACAGCACCATACGGTTAGATTTAGGCTCGTACACAATGCCGTGTAAATTAATCGAAACTTGGTTTCCGTCGGTATCAGAAGGCACAACTAAACGCATCACAGTAGGGGCAAAATTTGAGCTTGCCACATTGTCGTACACCGCTAGTGTGCCATCGGTAAGTGCTACGAATAACCTATCGCTTTGCTCGTCGTAGGCCACGTCCCACGGTTTTGCTGACGTCATTATTTCTGCAATGGGTGCAACATTGCCTGCTGCTTGACCACCGAATACACTAACTTTTTGACCATTAAAGTCAGCCACCATAACTAAGCCAGCATTTTCAGCAAATGCTATACCTTTCGGGTTAACAAGGCCCGTAGTTGCGCCCGTTATCTCGTGGCCTCTATTCGTCATGTAATCTGTTTGTGCATCAAAATTACACTGCGTTCTTAAAAGCGGTAAGTCACTGTCGCCCGCTTGTACCAGACTTCCGCGTTGCGTGAATACAATTCCCTCATTGGCTCCTGTAGTTACCGTAGATAAAACATTTGCGTTTTGGTCAATCGAAGTAACCGTATTGCGGTTGTCATCGCCATTATTTGCGACCAAGAATGTCGCAGACGCAAAGCCTGGGGTTCCATCTTGACCCGGTGCGCCATCTGTTCCATCAACACCATTTAGGCCGTCTGTCCCATCGTCACCATCGCAGGCACTTAGCGCGAGAACCATTGCCGTCGCCAACAGTGACAATTTTAATTTTTGCTGTGATGTTTTATTGAATTCCATCTTCATCTCCGTACTTGTTGATTCGCGAAGAGACGTTTCTTAAACGCATAATGCGATAAGTACTGCTCACGTCCTGTTCAACAAGCCAAACGAGCCACATTTGATATTGGATGCAATAAAAACAAAAAAACCTCAATGCATTGCTGCAATTGAGGTTTTTAAGCATTGTTAAGTAATGCGACAGTCTTTTAACGTGGTGGGAAGCCACCGCCTCCACCAAATCCGCCAGGGCCGCCGAATCCACCTGGGCCGCCCGGACCGCCAGGGCCTCCAAAGCCGCCACCACCCGGTGGCATCATACCTTTCATCTGGCGCATCATTTTCTTCATTCCACCACCAGACATCTTCTTCATCATTTTCTGCATCTGCGTAAACTGTTTAAGCAAACGGTTTACGTCTTGAATTTGGGTTCCAGAGCCTGCTGCAATACGACGTTTGCGTGAACCTTTGATCATATCAGGACGTGCACGTTCTGCCGGCGTCATTGAATTGATGATGGCTTCCATTTGATTGAACTGCTTGTCGTTCGCCTGATCTTTAATTTTATCAGACATACCGCCCATGCCAGGCAGCTTATCAAGCATACCCATCATGCCGCCCATGTTTTTCATTTGCTCAAGCTGATCTTTAAAGTCTTGCAGATCGAAGCCTTTACCTTTCTGTACCTTTTTGGCCAGCTTTTCGGCTTTTGACTTATCAACTTTGCGCTCAACCTCTTCGATAAGGCTAAGTACGTCACCCATGCCCAAGATACGAGACGCAACACGCTCAGGGTGGAAAGGCTCTAGTGCATCAACCTTTTCGCCCATACCGATAAACTTGATTGGCTTACCGGTAATGTGACGAACCGACAGCGCAGCACCGCCTCGAGCGTCACCATCCGCTTTAGTAAGGATTACACCAGTTAGCGGAAGCGCATCGTTAAAGGCTTTTGCCGTATTCGCTGCATCTTGCCCCGTCATGGCATCAACCACAAACAGGGTTTCGATAGGTTTAACAGCAGCGTGAAGCTCTTTAATTTCATCCATCATGTCGTTGTCGACGTGCAAACGACCTGCGGTATCCACTAATAGAACATCAAAGAAGTTCTTCTTAGCTTCGACAATGGCATCATTAACGATATCAATGGGCTTTTGTAAAATCGTAGACGGATGGAAAGCAACATTTACTTCACCAGCAAGGGTTTCAAGCTGCTTGATAGCGGCTGGACGGTATACGTCGGCACTCACTACCATTACTTTCTTTTTCTCGCGCTCTGTTAAGTATTTGGCAAGTTTACCTACAGAGGTGGTTTTACCCGCACCTTGTAGACCAGCCATTAGCACAACAGCTGGAGGCTGAGTTGCTAGGTTCAGCTTTTCATTCGCCTCCCCCATTACAGACTCTAGCTCAGACTGAACGATTTTAATGAATACTTGGCCAGGTTTAAGACTCTTAGTCACTTCTGTGCCAACAGCACGCTCTTTTACCTGTGCAACAAACGACTTTACCACTGGAAGCGCTACGTCGGCTTCAAGAAGTGCCATTCGCACTTCGCGTAGCGTTTCTTTAATATTGTCTTCAGTAAGACGCCCTTTACCGCTGACATTTCGTAATGTCTGGCCTAAGCGTTCTGATAAATTCTCAAACATAGTATGAAACTTCTTTTTATTTCAGACGTAATGCCCGCATTGTAACGTAAAAGCGAAGCGTAACGTACCCACAATTGCGGTTAAATTTTTAAACTTTTGCGCAGGTATCTATTGTTTTTTTGTTGTCGTTCTCGCACTCGGATACGCTGCAAAGGTAAATAGACCACAGATATGCGAGCTCCCTATACCCACACTAAAAGTGGGTGTGAAACAAACAAAATCAAGGAGATGGTTGAATTTACTTGCAAGTTGCAGTATCAATACCGACTCAGTCGGTGAAGACATCACCTACCTATTACAGGATGCATCATGAACACCCTTTTCGCCATTTCTGCTGCTTTACTCTACGCGTTGGCTGCGGCAGTGCTTATTGGCAAATTCGTACATCAAGACGGCCCAAACAAACGTTTAGGCCTATCTATCGCTAGTGTAGGGGCAATCGCACATATCGCGTTTCTTACCAGCGCCATTATGGTTGCGCCAGGCCAGGATATGAGTGTAACCAACGTACTTTCTCTAGTGTCGTGGATAATCACCATCTCCATGCTCATTTTTGCCCGGGCTATTCCGAATCTAATTTTACTTCCTGTTGTATTCGGCTTTGCTAGCCTCACAGTGCTTGCATCACAGTTTATTCCCGTATCGTATATCATGCACATTGAGCTGCAGCCTGGCTTGGTTATTCATATTAGCCTATCCTTGTTTGCATACTGTACCTTGGTCATTGCATTTTTGTATGCACTCCAAATGTCTTACATCACCTATAGACTTAAACAGAAAGGTGCAGCGCTACTTCATTCATCTCTACCTCCTCTAATGTTGGTGGAAAACATCTTGTTCAAACTGTTACTTGCAGGCACCTGCCTATTAACGGTATCGCTTATCAGTGGGTTTGTTTTCTTAGAAGACATGTTTAACAAAACCTATGCACATAAAACAGTGCTTTCCGCTGCAGCGCTTGTGGTTTTTCTAATTCTTTTAATAGGCCAGAAACTTCGAGGTTGGCGAGGACGACAGGTTATTGTGATGACAGTGTTGGGTGTTACACTGTTATCTCTTGCCTATTTTGGTAGCAAATTAGTGCGCGAGTTCCTTCTTTAAATAAACGTATTTATAGCCGCCGAGTCTATCAAGCACATTGCTAGGCGGCTCCTACTTTACGCTAAACTTTCTAAGTATTTAGGGTGATATCAACAATTTCCCCTTGAAACTCATCCCTCAAATCAATACATTTGAAGCCTTAGTTTGTACAGGAAACCCTTAATTGGACGACATATCAACGAGTACGCTGTTTATCGCGCTCGGCGTACTCATATTACTATCTGCGTATTTCTCTAGTTCAGAAACAGGCATGATGTCGATAAACCGCTATCGACTCAAGCACTTGCAAGGAGAAGGCAACCGCTCGGCTATGCGTGTTGCAAAGCTTCTTGAACGACCAGACCGCCTAATCGGCCTCATCCTTATCGGTAACAACCTTGTTAACATAGCGGCTTCTTCGCTTGCCACCATACTCTGTATTCGCCTATTTGGTGATTATTGGGGGCTGTTCGCAGCAACCTTTGGCCTAACGCTAGTTCTTCTGATTTTTGCGGAGGTTACACCTAAAACCTTGGCGGCACTTTATCCTGAAAAGATAGCCTTCCCTAGTTCTATTATTCTGCTTCCATTACTCACTTTGCTTTACCCTTTTGTCGCAGCTATCAACGGTATTACCAATGGTATTCTCGCGCTGCTCAAAATTAGCCCAGCAAATGGCAATGACGATTCATTAAGTAGAGAAGAGTTAAGAACCGTAGTGTTTGAAGCTGGCGCTATGATCCCTAAACGTCACCAAGACATGTTGGTTAGCATTCTGGATTTAGAAAGCGTCACAGCCGAAGATATCATGGTGCCCCGCGCTGAAATTTTTGCCATAGACATCAATGACGACTGGAAGAAAATTCAGAAAGCCTTAACCCATGCTCAGCACACCCGAGTGTTGTTATACCGTGATAGTGTCGATGATGCGGTAGGTTTTGTACACGTACGAGATGCTCTGCGGCTTTTATCAAAAGATCAGTTCACAAAATCAAGCCTGCTTCGCGCGGTACGGGAAATTTACTACACTCCCGAATCTACGCCACTGCATACGCTAATGTATAAGTTTCAAGCAGAAAAAGAGCGCATCGCCCTAGTGGTAGACGAATATGGCGATATCATGGGCCTAGTGACCCTAGAAGATATTTTAGAAGAAATTATTGGTGACTTTACCACCAGTATGGTTCCCGATCACAGTAAAGAAGCCCATGTGCAGCAAGATGGTTCGGTACTGGTTGACGGTAGTGCTAACGTGCGTGAATTGAACCGAGAAATGGACTGGAAATTACCAACTGAAGGACCTAAAACCCTTAACGGCCTATTGCTTGAATACCTTGAAGATATTCCGGAAAACAAGGTTAGTGTACGTTTGGCGGGTTATCCACTTGAAATAGTAGATATTTCAGAAAGCATGATAAAAACCGTCAGGATTATGCCGGAATATTATGTCGCACCTAACGAATCAAATAATGACCACTAAGCAATGTAGTGGTTATGCCTTTGACTTTATCTGCTAGCCTTTTGTTTCGTCAGCGAGACGCTGTGCACGATTTGCCAACGCTCTCGCTTTCGCAGCAGCGACCTTATCTGATAATTCAGATAATCTGGCAATAATATCCCGCGTCTCCTCATCTTCACGTAAATCAGCCTCCGCCATATGCGATTGCAATGAACGTTTAAGGAGCTCAGGAATAGATTTGCTGTCCATTTCCCAACCCTTCAATAGAATAAACTTTGACACTCTCAAAGAGACTATCGACCGGATAGAGATATACTTAACAATTATTTGTTCAATTTTTATTAATTCACGTGAGAATGAGTGAACTGTGTTAAAGACCCTGATAGTGCGTAACCAAGGTGCCCTTGTGCTCATTCAAAGAGTACTTAATTACCGCAATTGACGCTGTAGAAAACAAGCTAGTGGTGTAGGACTGGCAAAGCTCATCAACCAAATAGCTAACTAAGGGCATATGACTAACTACAAGAAGCTTCTTGATAGGCTTTTTAGAATTGATGGCAGCGTGGAGAAGTCCGTCGATATAATCACTTACCAATCGCGGCGAGCCTTCTGGAACGATGTCTTCATTACTTTCAACCTTGCCCGCTTCTACATCTAACGACACCATATCAAAAGTTTGTTTTGCTCTGCGATAGGGGCTTACAAGCGCTAAATCAACAACACCTTCGGTACAGTAATGGTCTTTTAACCATAGCGTAGCCGACTTGGCTTGTTCTCGGCCAACTGACGTGAGCTGTCTACTTTTGTCATCGAGTCGAGGTGCTTCTGCTTCACCGTGACGCATAATGAAAAGATAAATGTCGTCGTTGCTACTTTGACCTGACATAACATTGCGCATAGTATTAATGAAAGTATGCTAACGATATCAGAGAGCTGAATCTACGCCTAGCGCAAAACCGTGAATAATGTGAATTTTCGACTATTATTTAATGTTTTGTGAAGATTATCTTAATAGATGCTCCAGCAGTAAGGTGCCTTTGACCATATATGAGAAAATGTGAATAACACGATCAACTTAGAAAACGCGCACCACATAACTTTGCCTAATGGCTTGCGTGTTATGCTGTGTCATACGCCCGAGGCAAGTGAGTCCTTTGTTTCTATGGCAGTACGAGCAGGACACTTTTACGACCCTCACGATTGTCAGGGGTTAGCTCACCTTCTAGAACACATGCTTTTCATGGGGAGCCGGCACTTACCCAAACCTAATGCGATAAATGGCTTTATTGAACAGCATGGGGGCACCATAAACGCTTGGACTGGAACCGAATACGCAAACTATCATTTTAATTGTAGTGGAGACGCGATTGCGCAAACTTTACCTGCTTTTGCAGATATGCTTAGGCAGCCTTTATTCGAAGAAGAAGCGCTTACCAACGAAATAAAAAATATTCATGCCGAATTTGAGTTTAAGAAAAAAGATGACCTTCGTCGTCTTTACCAAATTCACAAAGAAACCTGTAATCCAAAGCACCCTTTCGCTAAGTTTTCAGTGGGTAACAGCGATACCTTTTCCCAACATGGGTGCGCTGCGCTGAAACAACAACTTAAAGCACTTCACCATACTTATTACTGCGCAAAAAACATGTGCCTGTGTATTGCCAGCACCATGCCCTTACCTCAACTTGAAGCATTAGTGCATCAATGTTTTGCCAGTATGCCGTCAGGACAGTTAGCGTCAGATGACTGGCCAGCCCTTTACACCGAAAATGAATTGGGTATACAAATAAACATACATCCGCTTCAGTCAGCAAAGCGGATGATAGTGACATTCGCCCTACCCGCTTTACAAAATGACTATGAAACAAAACCGCTGAATTACATTAGCCATTTAATTGGCGATGAGGGCGAAGGTAGTTTGCTTGCCTACCTTAAAGAAAAGGACTGGGCGCTTAACCTCATTGCTGGTTCGGGTATCGAGGGAGACAGATTTAAAGACTTCAACGTGAGTTTCCAGCTTACTCAAAACGGACTGGAAAACAAAAACCGAGTACTGGAAGCACTATTTAGCTACATCTCAATAATTCGAGAAGCATCCCATGAAGATTGGCGATTTCACGAAAAATCGAAGTTAAATACCTTAGCCCTAGAGTACGAAGAAAATATTAAGCCACTTAGCCTGGTAACCGAATACGCACAACACCAGTTTATTTTTGGGCCAGACGAATTAGGTAAACTGCGCTCTACTATAGGCAGCTATGATAAAGGCGTTATTGAACATGCTTTATCCTTTTTCACCCCAGATAACATTCGCCTGAAAGTTATTTCTAAAGACGTGAAAACCACACAAGTTTGTGCGTTCTACGAAGCCGAATACAGTGTAGAGAACATTGCTCCTAAGTTATTGCGGGAGCTTAGGTCACCAGAGACAATTAGTGAATTACAGCTACCTCCACCCAACCCTTATTTAGCAAGCGAGTACAGCCTTATATTGCCTGAGACTGGCTTTAATATTCCTAATAAATTGGTGGACAATGGTGGTTATCGTTTTTGGTTTGCCCAAGACCAGCAGTTCCATAGCCCTAAAGGCGATATTTATATCTCTTTTGACGCCGCTAAATTTTCTGACTCTTTACTCGCGGTTGCTGCTAAACGCATCTGGCTGGGCGCATTAAATGATTACCTGCAGGCCAAATATTACAGAGCCGAGATAGCGGGCCTGCATTATCGTATATACGGGCATCAGGCTGGGTTTACGCTGCACACTCGAGGCTTCACTAATCAACAAACCTTATTAGCCAACCAGCTTCTTGCTGCGGTACTGGATTTCATACCTGATGAGAAAGCCTTTGAACATCACAAAGCGCTGCAAATTCAGAGCCTTCACAATTCGCTATTAAATAAGCCCACTAACCGCTTATTTTCGCGATTGAGCGTGCTTATCCAGCGCAACACCCAAGCTCCAGTGGAGCTGTTAGATGTAATAGATAGCATCACCTATGAGCAAATGCATAACTGCAGAAAGCGTGCTTTTGAGCATTATTTCATTGAAGCATTTATGCACGGAAACTGGTCTAGCGAAGAGGCAAGAGTATTTTCAAAGGCGCTTCAAGAACAGTGTATTAATGCTGGTGGCGGCCCGCTTTCACGGGCGGTATCTAAACTTCCTGTGGGGGGAACGCTTTACCATGAAGTGCTTTGTAACCACGATGACTCGGCGGTAGTGCTGTATCTTCAAGCGCCCTCCCCTGGCTTTACCGACACGGCGCTTTGCATGATTTTAGAACAAATGCTGGCCGCCCCTTTTTTCAATGCTTTGAGAACAGAACAACAATTAGGCTATATCGTAGGAACCGGCTATGTTCCGCACAATCAGCACCCAGGCATGGCGTTCTATATTCAAAGCCCACAATGTAGCCCGAAACATTTGTTAGATGCTATGACAGAGTTCTTATTCCAGCAGTTAAATGAAATTGAGTTCTATCGCTTTTACTGGCCAACAATTCAGCAAAATTTGATAAAACAGTTAGAGGAACGAGACTTAACGCTTTCTATGAAATCTCAGCGACTATGGGTGAGTTTGGGTACGCAAGACTTAGGGTTTAATAGAAACGTTAAACTGGCAGAGCGAGTTAAAGAACTAAGCTTTGAAGAAATTCAAGATTTTGCGCAGCAACTCGCTAAGCGTGAACGCTGTGGAGAACTTGTCCTGTTTTCCAAAGGAAAATTCGAAGCTATTCCAACCCAAGAGAAGCGTACAATAAACAGTATTTCCCACTTCAAACAAGAAATACCCTACTACTGAGCACAGTTTTCAATTATTACACTGTTATACGCTTACAACTACTCTGCTTTTTGTGTAAGGACCATCTTATGCAATAGTTAAGCGGTAATTTCATTGCTTTTTCTTCAATAACGCGGTTAAACCTCTTAACAATATCCTCTTTTTCATCAGTGCTTTACAGAAAAAACATAATAACCAGCGATTTAAAAAAGATATAAACGTCAAGTTTTTGACCAAGGTGTCGATAAATAGACGCTGAATTTATCTAAGGTTGCTCAATAAGTAACCCATCATCCCTGCTAACCCTAAAAAGTGCTTGTGGAGACTCAGTTAATTCGGCATATTTATTATTCTGGTCGTTAGGGATGCTGCCAGTCAAAAATAAAAAAATAATAAATGGCGTATGCCAAAGGTGTATAGGTGCGCTCAACCCTAATTTATTCAATGCTGCTTCTTTTGTTGGCTTTGTCAGGAATGTGTTCAAATCCTGTGAAGGCGATAGAAGTTTCTGATCTTCATTTCACAGAGTTAAATAAGCAACACGGCCTATCAGACACCGCAGTTTTAGATATTGTGGAAGACCATATGGGCTTTATTTGGCTGGCAACGTCAAATGGCCTTAACCGCTATTCGGGATATGATGTAAAGCAATACCATCCCTCAGACGTTGACCCAAACTCCTTACCTTCAGGTTACATTCAAACACTATTTGTCGATTCCGAAGGACAACTATGGGTAGGCACTCATTCAGGGCTGGCGCTTTATCAGCCAGAATCGGATGACTTCAAAGTCTTTAATAAAGACAGCTCTGTGATAAAAACCAACTTAATCACGGCAATTTCAGAAGCGAAAAACGGTGATGTACTTTTCTCTGATAAGAAATTCCTCTACCGCTATTCAAAGCAAACTGCACAAATAAGCGTTCTCACCCAGGTTTTTAAAGAAGAAAGCTACATTAAAGTAATTTTTGAAGAAGCAAACCGTATATGGGTGGGCTCTAACCAATTCGGCGCTGCCATAATAGACTCTGAAACGTTGGAAGTTCACAACGCGAGCAAAGTTAACCCGTGGGGGGTTTCTTTAGATATACGAGCGCTTCACGATATCACTGTAATTAACGGTAATTATTGGTTAGCAACAAACGAGGGCCTTATCGTCTTAGGTTCTAACGGCCGTGTTTTAAAGCGAATACAAAGCAATGACCTTGGCGTAACTGGAGAAGTTAACTCTTTCTCCATAACTGTTGTGGGTAAAGATATTTGGGTGGGCACTTACATTGGATTATTTTTGTTATCGGATGCAGCTGAAGCAACTATATCACCTGATTATCGCCCTGATTATTTGCATTTAAACTCTGACACTTACAGCGCAACAGGAATTCCTTCTGCAATTGTAATGCGGGTAATTGAGGATCGTACGGGTGTGGTATGGGCCGCAACTTTTCATCGCGGCGCTTTTAAGTACCACCCTGAATACGCCAGCGTACATTTTCAACCGGTGTATAATTCAGCTCGCCATAGCGACGATAACTTTTCAACATTATGGGGCTTTGCGGAAAGCAGCGATAGGACACTCTACCTAGTTTCTCAACAAAAAGGGCTAGGTAAAATATCCCGAGATACGGGCAATGTTACGTTTTTCGACTTTTTCGAAGAAATGGACCCAGCCATTCACTATTGGGATATTGAGATTGATGACCAAGATAACATTTGGATAGCATCCTCTATTGGCTTACTCGTGGTCAAAGATTCTGGAAACAGCTTAGAATTAGTGCGTGAGTATTTTAAAGGATCTTTTATTGATTACATCTTCAAAAGCGATTCAGCCATTTGGTTACAGGTTGCTGTGGGAAATGTATACTCTATAGATGTGAACTCGGTTGCTTTTACAACACAAAGTAACGAAGTAACGAAGACTGAGGTTCCTGAAAAATTGGGACACATGGTGGCAATATTCGAAGATGATGAAAATAACATATGGTTTAGGGCTAGTGAAAAACTTGTTATTTACTCGGTTAGCAAAGGTGAAATCATTCGAGTTTTAGACTCATCCAACGGCATTAATTCTTTGGTATATGGCGTACATGAAACCCCTTCCGGCCTATGGTTAACCACACGTTCAGATGGTGTTATTCAATTAGATAAAAGAAGTTTTACTCTGCTTAAAAAGCAAAAGAGAGACAACCAAAGCGGGTTTATCACTTCAACGACTGCGATAGAAAATAGCATCTGGTATTCGGATGCTAAAGGTGTCCATAAAGTTCATTTACCCACTTTAAGAGAGGCTGATAGTATTCCCAATGCTCAGCTTGAATATAACTCTCTTGGCGAAGGCGCCGTAATCGCCACTTCAGATAAGACGATTTATTTTGGCGGCAATAAAGGCTTTGTCAAGATTTCAAAGCAAGCCATTAGTGCCAGTAACGAGATTAAGCAAACCCTCCCCCCCCAACTTTATCAAGTCAGTGTGTTTGGCTCGTTGGCTAAGACCAAAAGAAAACTAATTGAAAATGACGAAGCTTCGAACTACCTATCGTCAAAAGTGAGTATCACCTACGAAGAACAGTTGGCGCTAAAGCACGACGAAACCCGCTTTAGTATTTCGTTTGGGCTTGTTAATCCGGTTTATCCAGATCAAGTGACTTATAGGTATAAGCTTAGCGGTTTTGAAAGCGACTGGGTTTACGTAAATAAAGAGCGTACCGCTCAGTTTAACAATATTTCTTTTGGTAACTATATATTTTCAGTACAAGCTAAAGAACCGGGTAAAGCGTGGTCTGAGAGCAGAAATTTAAAAATAACCATAGAGCGCCCCCCTTGGCTCCACACCGTAGCCCTTGTTTTCTACGGATTAATTGCATTGGCTATTTTTGCCTTTATTTTACGACAATACCAAATACGAAAAGCAAACCAGCTGGCCATAAAAGAGTCGGAAGAGCGTTTAAAGCTAACCCTATGGAGTTCAGGCGATGAGCTGTGGGACTGGGATGTGTATCGAGGTCAGGTATACCGTGCCAACACCTGGGGGACGTTAGACTTTCCTCAAGACGATATTCGTACTTCTGGAGCCTACGATGCCAATATTCACCCCAACGATATTAATCGAGTCAAATCCGCGCTAAGAGCACATTTAGAAGGCGATAGTGACTTTTACGAACTAGCCTATCGCGCTAAGACATTTAAAAACCAGTGGATTTGGATACTAGATCGCGGAAAAGTGGTAGAGCGCGACCATAACGAGCAGCCGGTGCGAATGACAGGTACGCTCAAAAATATTCATCACTTAAAAGAAGCTGAAGAGCAGCTCAACCTGTTTAAACGCTCAATTGAGAACATTTCAGAAGGGGTATTTATTACCAATACCCAATTCAAGTTTATTAGTGTTAATAATGCATATTGCAGCTATACCGGCGAAACTCGCGACCAAGCACTTGCCAGCTTCATGCATTTTCATTTATACCCAGATGCCTTTACTGAGGAAATTAAGAAAACGCTCAAGTCTAAAGGTAACTGGTCTGGTGAGGTAGAGAGCGTACGAGTAAACGGCGAGCGCTACGAAATGGAGCTCAATATTGATGCCGTGCACGATGAAGACGGCAAAATAAGTCATTTTGTTGGAGTTTTCAGCGACATTACGTCTCGTAAGAGTACTGAAAAAGAACTTTTGAAACTTGCCAATGTCGACCCGTTGACCGAACTCCCTAACCGTTCGTTCTTCCAAGCGAGCCATCAAAATTTAGTACGTAAATCCAGCGCTCATTCCTTGCTTTGCTTGGATATGGATAACTTTAAAAAGATAAACGACTCGCTAGGCCATCAGACCGGCGACATTTTAATTAAACAAATTGCCAAACGGCTACAGCGTATTACCGGCAAAAATGCCACTTGTTATCGCCTAGGTGGTGATGAGTTTAGTATTTTAATGGAAGATAATGCCGATATTCATACGGTAACCCATTATGCACAAAGCTTGTTAGATACCTTGTCGCGCCCCTTTATTATCAATAAACAAGAGTTTGTGCTGGGCGCAAGTATTGGTATCGCCTTCTACCCTGACGATGGTGAATCCCCCCAGGAAATGCTGAAAAATGCAGATACGGCCATGTATTTTGCCAAAAATAACGGCGGCAACAGCTATCAGTTCTTCAGTGGTGAAATGAATCAGAACGCGGTTAGGCAGCTGCAAATTGAAAATCTGATCCGTCAAGGTATCAAAGACGACCTGTTTACTGTGTATTACCAACCTAAAGTGGATATAGCCTCTGGTAAATTAGTCAGCATGGAAGCCCTGGTGCGTTTTGAACACCCACAAAAAGGCATAGTAAGTCCGGGGCAATTTATTCCATTAGCAGAGCAGACTGGCCAAATCATTGAAATTGGCGAGCAGGTACTACGCAAGGCCTGTGCGGATACTAAACGCTGGGTTAAGCAAGGTTTGTTTAGCGGGCGTGTTGCCGTCAATATTTCGGCAAAACAGTTCGAACTGCCAGATTTAGACGACAGAATAAATAGAATTTTAAGCGATGTAGGTCTGTCACCGCTGCACCTTGAGTGCGAAATTACTGAAGGTACGCTGATGGAAAGCCCTGAAAACGGCCTTCAAATGATGACACGACTGCGCGAGCGAGGTATTCACTTGGCGCTAGATGATTTTGGTACTGGCTACTCATCACTTGCGTACTTGAAACGTTTCCCTTTAAATACCTTAAAAATCGACAAAGCCTTTATTGATGATATTGCAAAAAGCAATGTAGACCGACATATGGCTGCAGCCATCATCAACATTGCCCACAATTTAGGCCTTAAAGTTGTAGCCGAAGGTGTAGAAGAGGAATCTCAACTAGACATACTACGTCGTTACGACTGCGAAATGTTGCAGGGCTTTCTATACAGCCGCCCTTTAAATGCAGAACGTTTTGAAAAGTTGCTTACAGAAAATCAAAAGCTGCACACGCTTTTAGGCAATAGCCAGTTTTAAAACGTCTTATCTCTTTGTGAAGGCATTAAGTGCCTTTTAAATTCCTCTTAAACGGCAAACTAGGGCAAAATCCCTCCCCATAAACCTTCGTATATTAGACTTTAGTGTCATTATAATGGCGCTAGCGCTTTTTCTTCTTTCACAACAATAAAAAATTTGCGTAAGCAACTGATTACAAAGGATTAAATATAAAGACAAACATATTGGCACGTAACTAGCAAGTATTAGAGTGCCGGTAACAAATATAAAAAATCGGCTTTGTTTGTTCGTTCAAAATAATAATCAGAGGAAATCAACATGTTAAAAGAGTACGCAGTTGCACTAGTACTTTCTACCGCTACCCCAGTTGCTGCCGACAAACTAGAAGGCGCTAAGCAGGCTCCTGAGTCGCAAAAAGAAACCACTACTCAGCCAGAGTACGTAAGACCTAAAACTGGCGGCGGAAGCGGCGTAGGCTTCTAATTTGAAGTTGAAACGATTTTCAAAAAAAAGAGAGTGCTTACTCTCTTTTTTATACCTGAAAATTAGAGCCCGTCGTTAGTGGGTAACGTAATCGGTATGTCTATGCTGCAATATAAATATTATTAAACCCTACTGCATTGCGCCAATGCATGTGGCGAGAGATAGAGAACATAGGTAACAAGATTGGACCTAACACAAAACCCGCTATTGCCCACTTCTTCGCATTCATTCCCCATTTAAACGCTTCTACATAAAAGTACAGAGAAAAGATAACGCTTAGTACTACGAGTGAAATCACACTGCCTCCAGCTGTTTAATCTAGTTATGTGAAGTTTCTTGTTTCCAACAATTATCCAAGTTAACCCATTGATAATTGACGCCAACAATTTGACACGTCTATTTTTTAATCACGCGAATTCTACCCAAAATAGAACAATAAACCAGCAAAAATATATATTAGACATAAAAAAACCGGGCAAAGCCCGGCTTTTAACATTTTACAAACTTAACTGTAAAAGGTTTGATCGTTTTCTGCCATTTTTACTAACACATCAGCAGGTGCAAATTTATCACCTACGGCGGTAGCATAATGGTTTAAACGAGCGACAAGGTGTTTGATTCCCAGAGTGTCCATGTAGCGGAACGGGCCGCCTAAGAATGGAGGGAAGCCAATACCAAAGATAGCACCAATGTCGCCGTCGCGGGCATTACGGATAACACCTTCATCAAGACAGCGTGCCGCTTCATTTAACATCATAAGCACGCAACGTTCAGCAACTTCTTTTTCGCTTAGCTTAGCAGACGGTGATAGCCCAAGTAATTCGTAGATTGACTCATCCACTTCTTTACCTGGTTTCTTACCCTCGTATGAATAAAACCCTTTTTGGTTCTTCTTACCTTTTCTGCCATCCGCCAGCACTTTATCGAAAGCACTTGGCGCAGTGAAGCGCTCGCCGAATGCCTCTACAAGGAATGGAATAATCTTAGTACCAACATCAATGCCCACTTCATCAAGTAGTTTCACAGGGCCCACAGGGAAGCCAAACTTAACCAAAGACTTGTCGATGTGTTCAATTGGCTCACCATCAAGAATCAAGTTTGCCGCTTCGTTCATATAAGGCGCCAAAATACGATTCACGTAGAAACCCGCACCGTCTTTAACAACAACTGGCGTTTTGCCTTGCTTCTTAGCGAACTCTACCGTAGATGAAATGACTTGGTCCGACGTTTTATCGTGAGCGATAACTTCAGCCAACGGCATTTTGTCTACAGGGGAAAAGTAATGAAGACCAATCACGTTTTCAGGGCGTGCTGCTTTAGCTGCAATTTGTGTAATAGGAATAGACGAGGTGTTAGACGCGAAAATCGTGCTTTCTTTGCAGTTTTCTTCAATATCCGCCACCATCTTCTGTTTAAGATCTAGGTCTTCAAATACTGCTTCAACCACGATATCCGCATCTTGGTAGCCGCTGTAATCCAGTGTACCGGTAAGAAGCGCTAACTGCTTCTGCATTTCGCTGTTGCGCATGAAACGCTTCTTCACCTTTTTGTTTAAGATGTCGTAGCTGTATTTCATTGCGTTCGCGATGCCATCGGCACGTACGTCTTTAATACGCACAGGTACACCGGCTTTAGTCGAGGTTACATAAGCGATACCACCGCCCATCAAGCCGCCACCAAGCACACCTACTTTCTTCATCTTTTCAGGCTTAACACCTTCAACGCCGTTTTCTTTCTTCATTTCAGTTGTAGCAAAGAAAATCTGACGAAGTTGGAAAGATTCTGGCGTCATCACTAGCTTACCAAAGGCTTCTGCTTCGGCTCTAAGCCCCGCTTTCATGCCTTCGTTCATGCCTGTTTCAATAACGTCGATAATGTAACCCGGCGCAGGATAGTTACCTTTGGTTTTAGCAAACGTCGCTTCACGGGCTTTTTTGAACATCATGTTACGGCCTGGGCCCGTTTTTTCTAACATTTTGTCCATAGCGCTTTTTTGCGGTGCGTCACGTTCTGGCTTGCGTTTAAGGGCAAATTGCTCTGCCACTTTCAAAAGTACGCTATGGGGAACAACTTCATCAACAATGCCGTATTTTTTAGCTTGTTTAGCGCGTGCAGGTGAGCCAGTAAGCATCATCTTCATTGCTTGCTGAATGCCAATTAGGCGTGGAAGGCGCTGTGTACCACCACTGCCTGGCAACAAGCCGAGCTGCACTTCCGGTAGACCTACCTGAGTACTAGGTGAATCGGTACATACGCGATAGTGACATGCAAGCGCAAGCTCTAAACCACCACCTAACGCTGGGCCATGGATAGCCGCAACGAAAGTAGCCTTCATGTTCTCGATTCTATCGAAAATAGCTTGGCCGCCAGCGGCGATAGTTGTGGCGTCTTCAGCGGTTTTACACGCTGCTAGCATGGTGATATCGGCACCCGCTACAAATGAGCTTGGCTTACCGCTCGTTAGCACAACACCTTTAATGCTGCTGTCGCGCTCAATGTCGTCAAGCATGGCAGAAATTTCGTCGCCAAATTCAGCTTTAAGTGTATTCATGCTCTCGCCAGGTACATCCATGCTGAGAATAGCAACGCCATTATCTTGCTTGGTTAACGTAAATGCACCTGATGTAGGCTGAACTTCATTTGTCATATCTTGTTCCTGACTCATATTATTCTGTCTCCACAATCATTGCGGCACCAAGACCGCCCGCAGCACATGCAGTCAATAGACCTGTACCACCGCCACGACGATTTAGTTCGTTAAGCATTTGCGTGATCATACGTGTACCGGTTGCAGCAAACGGGTGACCATAGGCGATTGAACTACCCATCACGTTAAACTTGTCCATATCAATTTCGCCCGTCGCTTTGTCGCGGCCAAGTTTCTCTTTAGCGAACTTGTCACTTGCGAACATCTTAACGTTTGCCAAGGTTTGCGCTGCGAACGCTTCGTGCATTTCAATTAGTGTTAAGTCATTTAGCGTCATGCCTGCACGGTCTAACGCAATAGGTGTCGCGTATGACGGACCCATTAACATGTCTTCCCATACGTCAATGGCCGAGAACGCGTAGCTCTTAATGTAACCAAGCGGCGTATAACCTAGCTCTTTCGCTCGACTTTCTGTCATCATAAGCACTGCAGAAGCGCCATCGGTAAGCGGTGTAGCGTTTGCAGCGGTTACCGAGCCGTACTTTTTATCGAAAACTGGGCGAAGTTTCGCGTAGCCTTCAAGCTTTGAATCGAAACGTACGTTGTTATCGCGCTCAAGCGCGCCTTTGTACGGTTCTGCGTAAGCGGTCATCACTTCACTAGACAGCTTACCTGCTTCCCAGCTTTCAGCCGCTAGGCTGTGCGAGCGATGCGCAAGCTTGTCTTGCTCTTCGCGAGAAATTTGATGCGTTTTCGCCATTTGCTCTGCTGTCTGTCCCATCGACAAACCGGTAGAATACTCAGCAACAGCAGGAGGTACTGGCGCTAAGTCTTTTAAGCTCAAACGCTTAAAGATGTTTAGCTTTTGACCAAGAGTCTTGGTTTTCTGTAAATCTACCAAAGCACGTGCAAGGTTCTTAGACACACCGATAGGTGATACTGATGTTGAATCTGCACCACCTGCGATACCCACCTGAACCGTACCAGCCATCATGCTTTCAGCGATGTTGACCGTAGACTGAAAACTTGTGGCACAAGCGCGAGATACGCTATAAGCATCAGTGTGAACATTCATGCCTGTACCAAGCACGATTTCGCGGGCAATGTTTGGCGCCTCAGGCATTTGTACTACCTGACCGTAAACTACCTGGTCAACCCACTCTTTTTGAACACCATGGCGAACGAGAAGTTCGTTTACGACCATTTTACCTAGATCAACAGCCGGAACACCGTGGAAATATGTAGCCATCTTCGCAAACGGAGTACGCAACCCCGCGACAATGGCGATGCGATCACCCTCTCGGGTAGTAACTGATTGTTTTGTTGCCATAATGCACCTAAATTGATGACCAACTTTATTATTAGCTAATAGCTGTAAAGTGGTCTGACCTGTAATAAACCTGATTTTTACAAACAATGAACAAAATAGCAAATAATGCAGGGCTAAGGGCAATATAAATGAAACTAAAGTTTACCTGAGCAGTTCAAATCATCGTTAAAACTTCCACTTGCCTTCTATAAATACGCCCTGGTGGCCCGAGTAACTTGTTAATGCCCTCACAAATATCGCATTTTTATTACTATTTAACGACTTGAAGAAAGATAGAATGAACCATATATGGAAATTAAAGTCTGTTTTGTGTCATTGTGGCTAATGTAAAGAGTGCCGAAGGTAAAGTGTGACTAGTGTAAAGTTAATTAATTCACTTTTTACTAAGGCGATCACTTTTTAATAGATTAGTTAACCCTATTGTCCAACTGACACTTCCTGATAACGAGAACTCAAACGGAAATTTTGCATTATGGCAGCAGCGCAATTTCAACAGTTACACGCTTATTTAGACCAGCAGATCATTGGTCAGAGTGCGTTAACCAAAAGCCTTCTAATCGCTCTTTTGGCCGATGGCCACCTTCTAGTGGAAGGCCCACCAGGACTTGCAAAAACACGTGCAATTAATGCGTTAGCTAACGGTATTGACGGTGATTTCCATCGTGTGCAGTTCACGCCAGACCTTTTACCGGCCGACTTAACCGGGACAGACATTTATCGCCCCGAAACCGGCGAGTTTGTTTTCCAGAAAGGGCCGCTTTTTCATAACCTAGTGTTAGCAGATGAAATTAACCGTGCTCCAGCCAAAGTGCAATCTGCGCTGCTCGAAGCTATGGCTGAACGCCAAATTACCGTGGGCAGTAAAACTTACCCCCTGCCCCCGCTATTTTTAGTTATGGCAACGCAAAACCCATTAGAGCAAGAAGGAACGTACCCGTTACCTGAAGCGCAGCTTGACCGTTTCTTAATGCACGTGGACATAGATTATCCAGGTGCAGAGACTGAATTAGAAATACTGCGTTTAACTCGAGGCGAAGCGCTTTCAGAGCCGCCTATTACACCGCCTACGCTAACTCAAGATGATATTTTCACATCTCGTAAAGAAGCCTTGTCCTTATACATGGCGCCAGAGTTAGAGCAATACTTGGTACAATTAATAATGGCGACTCGTCAGCCAGCGAGTTTTGATGCAGAATTAGGCCAGTGGATAGCGATGGGAACAAGTCCTCGCGCCACCATTAGCCTAGACCGCTGTGCACGGGCCCACGCTTGGCTTAGCGGTAGAGATTTCGTAGGCCCTGACGACATTCAAGCCGTGGTTCATAACGTACTTCGCCATCGTATTATCTTGTCTTATCAAGCTGAGGCAGAAGGTATAACGATTAACGACGTACTCGATAAGATTGTTGCTACTGTCGCAGTTCCTTAAGCTATGGTGAATGTACAAGCGCAGCTGAGTAAGCTGCAATGTAACGGTGTCTCTTTGTCTAGTGCAGAGTTACTTCGCTACCAGCAGTTGGCCAAGCTTTTTAGCTTGGCGCCAAAACGCATGCCACAGGCTAAACTTGCTGGGAGTTATTTAACCAAGCACAAAGGCCGAGGTATGGAGTTTGACGAGGCCCGTCACTACCAACCCGGGGACGATATTCGCGCTATTGATTGGCGCGTTACCGCGCGCACGGGTAAAACCCACACCAAAGTATATCGGGAAGAGCGGGAGCGCCCGGTTTTTCTTTTTTGTGATTATCTGCCCTCAATGGCCTTTGGTACGCAACTGCTTACCAAAGCCGTTCAGGCCGCCCATGTATCCTCATTGATTAGCTGGTCTGCTGCGGCCCGCGGCGATAAGGTTGGCGCATTAGTATTTAACCAACAACAGCACAAAGAAATTAAACCCCTTACTCGGAAAAAAGCCGTACTTCACGTTTGTCATGAGCTCATGGCATTACATGAACAAAGCACACCGTTTAAAGCTGACAAAGCAAAAGACGAACAAGCTTTTGCTGATGCTTGTGCGCGTGCAAGGCGTTTAGCTAGACCAGGAAGCTTAGTTTATCTGGTATCAGATTTTCAGCATTTAAGCGCCCAGGCTATTCAGCATTTAAGTCACTTAACGCGCCACTGTGAAGTTAGGGCTATTGTGATCCATGACCCGATAGAGCATGCCTTGCCACAAACCAGTTCACTGCAAACCGTTAGTGTTTCAGATGGTAACAATCAACAGCGCTGGGTATTAGGTGACAATACCGAACAGCAGCAATATTTAAAATGGCGAAATGAACACAACAGCGCAATTTACGATACGTTGCGCAAAACTAACATCGCCAGATTCAGTGTGAGTGCCGGCCTTCCGTTAGATGAACAGCTTCAAAGTATGCAACAAGAACAACGGTTGGAGCTTAATTAATGCAAAGCAATAACCTTTCTACTCATTTTTTATCAAACCTTTTACCTAAGTCAGTACAGTCAATGCCGCCTGCAAATCAAATGCCGGCAGCACCTCAGCAGCAAGACCCCCTCGCCCAGCTGCGCGATATACACGTGCCTAATGAGGTCAGTATTTGGCCATTAGATTGGGGATGGTGGGTACTTATCGCTGTGGTTTTATTAGTGTTATTTGGTCTCTATAAAGCTATTTCTGCTCACGTACGGCATAACAAGCCTCGTAAGCAAGCATTAGCATTGCTTGAATCAATTTCAGCACAACAAAGTAATTGGCCGGTAGCCCTAAACTCTATTTTGAAGCGCACCGCTATAAGCTATTACTCTACTCAACAGGTTGCTGGGCTATACGGCAAACAATGGCAAGCGTTCTTAACATCTGCTCTAAAAAGTCGTGATAACAAACTTGAAGCTGACTTAGCATTATTGATAAGCAATGTTTACCAAGCTAGCCCTAACCCAAATGACTTTGAAACCTGCAAAGGGGCGGTAAAAAGTTGGCTTTCGAAAGCAAAGCTCCCGAAAAATATGCGGACGGTGAATGGCCTTTCCTCTGAAAGTGTAAAGGAGCCGCATCATGCTTAATTTTGCTTGGTGGTGGGTCTTCTTTGCGCTCCCTTTACCAATTTTGGTACGCCTACTGTCTAAAAAAGCCCAAGACATGCCTATGGCCGCGCTGCGGGTTCCTAGTTTGCGACCTGGCGATGTATCGGAACAAACCCAATTAAAACAAACCAAAATACCGCTAGTAGCAAGTAGCTTGATATGGCTTTTGCTGGTAACAGCTGCCGCACGGCCTCAATGGTTAGGTGAACCTGTGAGCATACCTAATGAAGGCCGGGAAATGATGTTAGCGGTGGATTTATCTGGCAGTATGAAGATAGACGACATGCAGCTAAATGGAAGGCAAGTTAACCGTTTAACCATGACCAAATCAGTCGTGTATGACTTTATTCAGCGCCGCGTGGGCGACAGGATTGGATTGATTTTATTTGCCGATACCGCATATGTCCAAGCGCCGCTTACCTATGACAGAGACACCGTTTCAACACTTCTCAGTGAAGCTGTAATTGGCTTAGTTGGAGAACAAACTGCCATAGGTGACGCCATCGGTTTAGCAGTGAAGCGCTTTGACGAACGGGAAGAATCAAATAATGTGTTGATTCTACTCACCGATGGACAAAACACCGCAGGAAATATTACGCCTGAGCAAGCTAAAGAATTGGCTATAAGTAAAGGTGTGAAGGTTTACACTATTGGCGTGGGCGCCGACAAAATGCTGATCCAAAGCTTTTTCGGCAGCCGACAGATAAACCCGTCGCAAGAACTTGATGAAGGCATGTTAACTGATATTGCTACCGCCACGGGCGGCCAATACTTTAGGGCTAGAAATGCCCAAGAGCTTCAAGCTATTTATCAACAGCTTGATGCGCTTGAACCTATCGAAGGTGAAACTCGTAAAATGCGCCCATTAAGCGCACTGTTTTACTACCCCCTAGCGGCTGCGATTTTATTGTCAGCGCTGTGGGCTTTTATCATTATTTCTATGTCTTTATATCGTTGGTTCATACAAAAGCGAAATAACACGTCAACGCAACAGCTAAATTCGGCTAACGCAGCACAAGCAACTCAAACAAATAGGGAGACGAAATAATGGATTTCGACTTCTTAAATCAATTTCACTTTCTACGCCCCGAATGGTTTATGGCACTTGTGCCCCTGATGCTGCTTGTGGTTTTAATTAGAAAAACCACAGCTAAACAGTCTGGCTGGCAATCGGTGATCCCTTCGCACCTGTATCAACATATGGTGATAGGAAAGACCGAAATGGGCGTAAAGCCGCCAATGTGGATGCTGGCTTTTGTGTGGGTTGTAAGTGTTACAGCTCTCGCCGGCCCAACGTGGGAGCGTCTCCCTCAACCGGTATATCAGCTAAAAATGGGGCACGTTATAGTAATAGATATGTCGCTTTCGATGCGTGCAACCGATATGACGCCAGACAGACTGACAAGGGCTAAATACAAAGCCATAGACTTAGTCAACGCTATCGGCGAGGGTGAAATGGGCTTGGTTGCTTATGCCGGCGATGCGTTTGTTATAAGCCCTTTGACCGAAGATGCTGGGAATATTACCACGCTAATACCCAGCCTTTCCCCCGAGATCATGCCCGTACCCGGAAGCGACCCATTGTTAGGGATTGAAAGTGCTGCTGAACTGCTAACAAATGCGGGTTATAACTCAGGCATAATCTACTGGATTACTGACGGTATAGAGTTAGAGCAACAACAAGAACTTCAAGAATATGTAGCATCTGTTCCTTTTACGGTAAATGCACTTACCGTTGGCACAAGTGAAGGCGCGCCTATTAGGCAGCAAAGCGGTGAACTATTAAAAGACTTCACTGGCAGCATTGTTATACCCAAGCTAAATGAAAGCGCGGTGAAAGGCGTAGTAAAAACTAGCGGCGGTCGCTTTGAGTCCTTTACTTCTAACGACAATGATATTGATGCTCTAGCCGCGGTATCACTGCTAGATAAAGGCAGCAGTGAAGAGGACGAGGAAGAGAGTAATTTGCAGGGAGATCAGTGGAAAGAAGTTGGCCCTTACTTATTGCTGCTACTTCTACCATTTGCGGCCTTTGCGTTTAAACGCGGATTAGTATTTATCGTATTGGTTGGCCTGCTAAGCCCTTCAATAGTTAAAAACGCCCACGCTGCACAAAGTATAGGTACATCTCAGGCCGCTCAGTCTATTCCAAGCTCGAAAATGGTGGAAGAGTCTACGCCAGCAACAGTAAATAAACCTGAACCGCTTGCATGGTGGCAAAAGCCATTTATGAATGATAATCAGGAAGCTTTGAATAAATACCAGAGAGGTAAATACAAAGACGCCGTTAGCCAGTTCAATAGCGAAGCGTGGAAGGCATCATCCCTTTTTAAGTCAGGTGACTATGAAGGTGCTTTAAATGCTTACAAAAATATTCCAGGTGCTGAAAGCCTTTACAATCAGGGCAATGCGTTGGCCAAACTCGGAAAGCTTGAAGAAGCGATAGAGAAGTACGAGCAGGCTTTGGACGAAGCATCTGAGTTCGAGGACGCGAAAATCAATAAAAAAGTTGTTGAGGATTTACTGAAACAGCAGCAACAACAAGATCAGCAGCAGAATCAGAGCGAAAATAGTAACGATGACCAACAAGACAACGCTCAAGATAATAGCCAAGATAGCGCTAATAACGATCAGCAGCAGTCAGAAGATCAGAATAATCAGGATGGTTCAAGCGATCAAAATGGCCAGCAAAATGAAAGTGAGCGCCAACAGTCTGATCAAAACCAGCAGCCTTCTAATGATGAACAACAAAATGATGGGGATAATTCTCAACAGCAAAATCAGCCAGAGACGAGCGACCAGAACGAGCCATCAGACACACAGCAACAAAACGAAGAGTTAGAAAAGCGTGATAATACGCAGCAAAATAATGCGCAAGCGCAAGAAGACGAACAAAAAGCACAGCGGGAAGCTCAAGCAATGCAAGGTCAAGAAGCCGAGCTTACCGATGCAGAAAAAGAAGAACTACAGCGAATGGAAGGTTTAATGCGTCGCGTGCCCGACGATCCGGCATTTTTATTAAAACGAAAAATGCAATTAGAAGCACAAAAACGTCAGCGTCAACGTATGCCTTCAAACCGGAGTGATTGGTAGATGAGAGCCTTATTACAATCTACAGGAATAATTTTTTTACTAACCCTACTCGTTAGCGCGGCTGCCTATGCCGATGTAAATTCAGTTGAAGCAACCATCGACCGAAATCCGGTTATGCTTGATGAAGCTATTCGTTTAACCATTACCGCCGATGGAAGCGCCGATAGAGACGCATTTGACAGCTCTCCCCTATTAAAAGACTTTGTAGTGGGCAGGACATCGGTAAGTAGCCAAACGTCTATCGTCAATTTCGACACTAAGCGCACTACGGTTTGGACGACCACGTTATTCCCTCGAAAAGAAGGTACGTTCACTATTCCTTCGTTAACTATTGAAGGGAAATCAACAAAGCCTATTCAAGTTGAAGTTATTCCTGTTCAAGAACAGAGCAACGTGGCCCGAGACTATTTTGTTACTACAGATATCGATTTAAACGAGGCCTATTTAAACCAACAACTGCTGTACACTGTTAAGCTTTTTCTCTCTAGTAATATTGAGCGGGGCAGTCTGCAAGCGCCAGAAATGCAGAATGCGGAAATTACTCAGCTAGGTGAAGATAAACAGTATACCGATATTGTAAACGGCAGACGGTATCAGATTATTGAGCGTCAATTTGCTGTTGTCCCTCAAGCTTCAGGAGAGTTCACGCTAAGGGGCCCCATCTTTACCGGTGAAGTTATGGCGGCTAATACAAACCAGCGTTTTGGCTTCTTTAATCGTACCCAGCAAATTAATCGTGTTGGTCCTGACATTACGGTAAACATTAAGCCTATCCCTCAGGGAATTGACTATCCTTGGTTGCCTTCAGAAATGGTTCGAGTTGACGAAGAGTGGCCGCAAGGAGATAACTTTGTCGCAGGAGAACCGGTAACACGCATAGTTACGCTAACCGCGTTGGGCGTAGTAGAAGAACAGCTTCCTGATATTCCTGAGTTTTATCCGCCGAACTTTAAGTTATATCCAGATCAATCAAATACAACCACTGTTGAAAAAGACCAGAGTTTAATTTCACAGCGCCAAACGTCTTTGGCAATTATTCCAACACAGCCTGGCGACTTTGTTTTGCCTGAAATTACTATTCCTTGGTTTAATACGCTTACTCAAAAAACTGAGTATGCAACAATTCCAGCTCGCTCTATTACGGTAGTACCGGCAACGAGCAGCAGTAACCCAAGCAACACTGCACCTACAAGCAATGAGACCGTAGACGATACTCAAAGTGGTTTACCGTCAAAAGCGATTGAGCCCGATGTAGATTCGAGTAAAGAAGGCAAACCGTCTGATAGCACTGCTGATGACACTAGTATTAGTGAAAAAACACAGCTTGATTGGGTTGTGAGCGTTGTACTACTTGCACTTTTGCTGGTCGCGCTTATCGGGTGGTTGCTCACCTATAGAAAGCTCAAACAGACTCAGTTGGCTGGGCTTACTGACAGTACTAAACCGCGCTTCAATGTTACAGCGGCACTAGATGAGAAAGCCCAATATCAAAGGCTGATGGCAGTGATAAAAGCAAAAGATACTAGCTCAGTACCACTTACTCTTAAACAATGGATAAACGCACTAACTGCCGGTAAAGCACATCTTTCACAGTTTGATGGAGTCAACACCGCTGTTGATGAGCTTTACGCACTGCGCTTCTCAGCTAGTCAAACTGATAAACGTGCTCAATCGGAACAAATATCTAAGGCATTAGAAAAACTTACCAATGAAATAAAGCAGGCTCGCAGCAAATGGCAACAAACAGGAGCAAAAAATAGCCACACGCTATCTAACTTGTATCCTGCTTCATAAAACGCATTTCATTTGCTAATACACGGAAACCTGCGTAATTAAAGCCCTTGTATAGAGCTGTATGACAGCCGCAAGGGTTTTGATAGCATTACCTCTGGTTAATATTCAGCATGAGTCTTGGTATTTAATACCTTTTAAAGGCTCAAAAGTCCAAAATACTTGTAGCCTATAAAAATAATCAATTAAACGCGACGGGGAATAGAATGAAGAAAACACTATTAAAGCTAACGCCAATTGCGTTGGCAGTTACCACATTAACAGCTTGTTCGCCAGCAAGTGAAACCGCGCAAACAGCGCCAGAGCCTATTAAAACAGAACAGCCAGCAGGCCAATCAGAGTCCGAGCGTTTAAGTGCTTTTTTTGAACGTACTTTTGAAGAAGACCTTAAACGCTCGCCCCTATTCCAAAGTTATCTCGGAAAAAAGTGGGATTACGACAAGTGGGATGACATTAGTGATGAAGAAGCCGATGCTCGTGTAGCTATCGCCAAAAACCGTTTAGAAAAGCTTAATAGTTTCGACACCGGCAAGTTAAGCGAACAAGAAAAGTTAAGCTTGCGCCTTTATAAGCTTGGCATTGAACGTGATTTAGCCAACGACGAATTTAGACATCACCGCTACATTGTGCATCAGTTCCGCGCTGCGCATACACAAGTACCTAGCTTTCTTATTAATATTCACAGCGTGAAAAGCAAAGAAGATGCCCAGGCATATATTGGTCGTTTAGACAATGTACGCACCTACTTTGACCAAGTCATAGAACAGATGAAGGTGCGTGAAAAAGCTGGTGTATTCCCACCGGCCTGGGCTTATGATCAAATGATTGATGCGTCTAAAAACGTGATTACCGGCGCACCGTTCGACTCTAGCGAGACACCTTCAACGATTTGGGAAGATTTTCAAAACAAAGTAAACAACCTTGATATTACAGAAGCTGAAAAAACCACGCTGCTAGGTGAAGCAAAAGCCGCTTTGGTAACGTCGGTCATGCCATCGTACGAAAAGTTTATTGAAGAACTAGCCCACCAGCGTGAAGTAACCCCTGAAGGCGATGGTGTATGGCGCTTACCTAACGGCGATAAGTGGTATCAAAATCGCCTTAACTGGTTTACTACTACGGACCTTACTGCTGAAGAAGTCCATCAAATTGGCCTAGACAATGTAGAGCGTATACACAACGCAATGCGTGATATTATGAAACAGGTGAAATTTGAGGGTACACTGCAAGAGTTTTTTGTTTTCATGCGTGAAGACGAACAATTCTATTTACCTTCAACAGATGAAGGCAGACAGCAATATCTTGATATGGCCAAAACCGCCATAGACGAAATGCGAGAAGCTATTCCTGAGTACTTTGGTATTCTCCCAGAAGCGCCAATGATTGTTAAACGCGTCGAAGCATTCCGCGAACAGTCTGCGGGCAAAGCATTTTACCAAAGTCCAGCGCAAGACGGCAGCCGCCCAGGCATTTACTATGCAAACCTATATGATATGAAAGCGATGCCGACGTATCAGCTAGAGGCGCTGGCCTATCACGAAGGCATTCCTGGTCACCACATGCAGCGTGCCATTGCGCAAGAGCTTGAAGGTGTACCACAATTCCAAAAATTCTTGAGCTTTACCGCGTACACAGAAGGCTGGGGGCTGTATACCGAGGAACTCGCAAAAGACATGGGCTTTTATGAAGACCCGTATTCTGATTTCGGTCGCCTAGCCATGGAACTATGGCGAGCTTGCAGGCTTGTAGTTGATACGGGTATTCACGCGAAGAAGTGGACCCGTGAAGAGGCTGTAGATTACCTCATCGAAAATACGCCAAACCCTGAATATGACGCGCAAAAAGCAATTGAACGCTATATTGCCATGCCAGGACAAGCCACTGCCTATATGATTGGCAAACTAAAAATCATGGAGCTTAGAGCGCATGCTCAAACTGAACTTGGTGATAAGTTTGATTGGAAAGGCTTCCATGATGAGGTGATAAAATACGGTCCAGTACCACTTTCTATTTTAGAAGAAAATATCAACGCCTGGATTGCCACTCAAAAAGGTGCTTAGTATTCCTTAATAAGTGCTCTGATCACTGGAACTAAAAATAAAAACGCGCCTTTCGGATAACGAAATGGCGCGTTTTTTGTGCCATAGTGAAAATTCTTTAAGTTTTTGGATTTTTTTATGTTTGGGCGAAATAAATCCGACAGTGGTCAGGTCTTATCGGATATGAAAGCAAAACACCAAAGATATGAAGCACTGGTAAAGGCATTCCACGCCGACATTTACCGCTATGCATTCTGGCTTATTAAAGACCAGAGCATTGCTGAAGATGTTGTACAGGAAACGTTTCTACGTGCGTGGCGATCGTTAGACGCCCTAAATGATGAAAAGGCGGCAAAGTCGTGGTTAATAACCATTCTTCGTCGTGAGAATGCCCGCAGGTTCGAGCGCAAGCAATTCGACACGGTCGATATTGACGATTGTCATATACAAGATGACACCCAACATGCAGACGGCGATCTGAAAGACAGAGAGCTTCAGCGACTGTTAGGTGGGCTAAGTGTTGAATACCGCGAACCCTTAATCCTTCAATTGATTTTCGGGTTCAGTGGTGAAGAGATTGCCAACCAATTAGGGCTCAATAAAAACACAGTAATGACGCGTTTATTTAGAGCGAGAAACCAGCTGAAAGAGGCATTAGAGAAACAAAATGAACAGAGAGGTCGTATAAATGGATGAGTTAGAATTTAGGCGTCGAATCTACGCCGATCCAGAAACGACTGACAGTGATGTTGTAGAAGCAGCGAAAGCGGATGAAAGCAAACGCAGTTTCTGGAATGAACAAAAGCAGTTAGATAAGCAATTAAAGCAAGCCTTAAAAGTCGATGTGCCAGAGGACCTAGCTAGTAAGCTCATTTGGCAACAGTCGACTGACGAGTTCAATCGCTACAAACGCCGAAGTCGTTGGTATTTGGCGATGGCCGCATCCGTTGCTTTTACTATAGGCATAGGACTTACCATGTGGTATCACCAACCGCTTAGTATTGGTGGTCAAGCGCTAGCGCATATGCAGTACGCCGAAATGGAAACTGCACATTCGCTACTTCCAGCTGATTTGAATATGGTAAATGCAAAATTGGCAAGCTTTGGCGGTAGTTTTAGTGAGATGCTTGATGGTGTTGAAGTGGTGAACTATTGTCACTTAAGTACAGTGAGAAGCCTGCACCTTATCGTTGATACGCCACAAGGGAAAATGTCGGTATTTGTTGTACCTGAACGCGGTGATGTCACTGTACCTAGCGAATTTTCTGACGACCAGTACCACGGCGAAAGTATCAAAATGAGACACGCCAATGTCATGATAGTGGGCGACAAAGATGCTGACCTGAGTGAAATGAAAAAAGCCGTATCCGAAAGGATTCAATTTTCGGCCTAGAAAAAAGCCTACTCCCCGTTCCAAAAAAGTGCTGACTTTACGCACTTCCCTTCGTCGGCCCACTGTGGCCGATTTTTTTTGCCTAAATTTAAGGTGAAAACATGCGCAATAAAACTTATACTTTAGGATTAAAACAACCGTTTTAATTTTCAGCAAACATTTCAGCTTATCCGCAGTATAGAGGTAGCAAATTCAATGGCCGCTTGGTGTCGTTTTACAAGGGGGAAGTTTTGTCTACTTTTCATCATTTTCTTCAGTCACTCACTTCATGCACAGTTAGACAACAGTTCTGAGAAGTTGAGGCTTAAAAAGCTAGATGCTTATAGTCGGTTAGCAGCAGTAACTATCTATAACTGGAATAATCAATCTGATATTGATAATGACCAGATAAAAGCCAAAATCGAAGACTTACAAATTCAATCTGATGATAGTAGTGAAGGCATAATCTTTAGACATTTATTGGCTACGGGAACAGCTAACGAAACGGAAGCTCCTCGAGTTCCAATATACGTTAAGTCACCTTTGCTTGAGAACCATTGGAACGAGCTAAAGTCGCTCAATACAGATTTGTATGCTGCCGCAAGGGCGTATTATATCTATGCCAGAGCAGTTAACGACTTTGACCGGTCTTCACTGCGAATCAATGTTACAGTGCCAGCGCTCAAGCGCTTAAAGCGCGAAGTTCTGGAAACGGGCAGCAAAACAGCAACTGCTATAGCTAGCATATGGCTGTCAATGGAGCTCACGCTAGCCAATCCTATTCAAGCAATTAATGAATTAGAATATGCGCTCCCCCATTTGCCTGCGCGAGCTTCTTCACGAACTCTTGAGAATGCGTTAAGTAGCGCTACTGCACACGAGTGGCTTCGTATCGCTTTTACAGAGCTATCGGTACCGAGTAGAGCTTATTCTCACTCAATGAAGATAATCGAGCAAAGTAACCTCAAAGATGGTTCTGTTACGTGGGCATACTTTACTTCGATTGATTCTCTTCTTCTCCAAAATAAATATGACGACGCCCTGCTGACCTCAAATACGGCCATTAAATTTGTAAAAAATAGAAATTCAGAATTTGAGATGTTTTTAAGTTTATATCAAAAATTGCGAGTGCTTGTAACGGGGTTTCAGCAAACTCATGATAGTGAAATCCGCTCAGTTATAAACAAGATGGAGGCGATAGATAATGTTCAGATAAAAACTCAAGCAGAGGAGCTTTTTTATCTTTATCAGTCTTATAAAGCTATTGCTAAACGTAATAAAAAAGAGCTTTATGAAGCAACTAACGGGTATACAAAAGCCATGCTAGATACCCTGCCATCTAAGGAATTTAGAGCTAAGCACCTGCTAAGAAAAGAGCTTGAACTTATAAGAATTTACGATACTGCAGGCATTTACGAAAAAGCCTATGAGCATTCAAAAGTATACAACCAACTTCTCTTCGAAAAGAACACGGAGCAATTTCAGTTTTCTTCGCCTGACTTCTCAAATAGCATCGCGAAGGATATTGAGCTTGTCTATTATAGACAAAAAGAGATCAACGCCCTACGAGACGAAAAAGAAGGGCTATCCACCGATAAGGAGGCAATGAAAACCACCATTTTTGCGCTTATTGTCACTATTCTTCTTATACTCGCTATGTGGCTTTGGATTTCTAAACGGCAAAGTGAATTACTCGCAGAGCGAGACTCACTCACCGGAGCCCTCACTCGTCGCGCGATGTTGAATAGCCTTAAGAAGTCACTTAAAGGCGACAATACATCATGCATAGCGCTGCTTGATGTTGATAACTTTAAAAAAATCAACGATAGATATGGTCACACGGTAGGCGACGAAGTGTTAACTACGCTCACCCGAATCATCCAAAATAGAATTAGAAAATCAGATAAGCTTTGCCGATATGGTGGTGAAGAATTTTTGATCTACTTTTCTGACTCCGATGAACAATCGGCCAAGCGCATACTCGATGAGTTAAATGTTGCGCTTTCTCACCAAAAAAACTGGACGCATACCAATAAGAAGTTTTCAGTTAGCTTTTCTTCGGGGCTGCTGAATGTCCGCGGAGAAACCAATTTGGATACTATTATTAAAGCCTGTGATGAGCTTCTCTACAAAGCAAAAAGGTCTGGGCGCGCGCGAGTAGAATCTTTCGCGTATTAAAAATTTTGCCAAACTTTATTTACCTCTAGCCGTATAGAAAACAAGCAAGGTCGCTGACTGACGTAGAGACTCTAGGTCATAGGTGTTAGCATGAAATAAAAAACATAGGGAATTTATATGGCTACTGGCACGATAATCTCGTTGGGTTTGTATTTTGTTGTAATGTTGGGAATAGGCCTTTTCGCCTATCGGCAAACAGACACCAACGTAGAAGGCTATATGCTTGGAGGCCGCCAATTAGGCCCCGCTGTAACCGCACTTTCAGCAGGCGCATCAGATATGAGTGGCTGGATGCTCATGGGTTTACCTGGTGCAATGTACGTATCGGGCTTATCTGCAGGCTGGATTGCCGTTGGATTAGTTCTAGGTGCGCTCGCAAATTATATGTTGGTCGCTCCGCGCCTTCGCGTTTATACCGAAGTGGCTAACAACTCCATTACCCTACCCGACTATTTCGAGAATCGTTTTGCCGATAACTCTCGTCTACTAAGAGTGATCGCTTCTGTGGTCATCGTAGTTTTCTTCACGCTTTATACGTCATCAGGTGTTGTTGCCGGTGGAAAGCTCTTTGAAACATCCTTTGGTTTAACATATGAGACAGGTTTATATGTTACTGCTGGTGTTGTCGTTGCCTATACCCTCGTGGGTGGATTTATGTCAGTGAGCATGACCGACTTTGTGCAAGGCTGCATAATGTTCGTATCACTCATCATGGTACCTGCTGTGGTCATCAGTGAACTAGGCGGCATTGGGGCTTCAATTGACGCACTAGATACCATTAACCCTGCTCTATTTGATGCATTTATGGATGCCTCTACTAATGAAGCACTAAGTGTAATCGGTATTGTTTCATTAATGTCATGGGGTTTAGGCTACTTTGGCCAGCCGCATATTATCGTTCGTTTCATGGCTATACGTTCAGTAAAAGATATTCCTACTGCTAGAAACATCGGCTTGAGCTGGATGATTGTTTCTATCATCGGCGCGCTAATGACGGGTTTGTTTGGGTTGGCTTATATCACCGGTAACGGCAATGACATTGACCCAGAAACGGTATTTATCTACCTCTCTCAAATTTTATTCCATCCGCTTATTGGTGGCTTCTTATTAGCTGCGATCTTAGCGGCTATTATGAGTACCATTTCGTCTCAGCTACTAGTAACGTCTAGTTCACTTACCAGTGACTTTTACCAAGCCTTCCTTCGCAGAGATGCCTCTGATGGTGAATTAGTAATAGCGGGTCGCGTAAGCGTTGTTGCTGTAGCGCTAGTGGCTATCTATCTAGCGTATGACAGAGACAGCACTATATTGACCTTAGTAAGTAATGCATGGGCTGGCTTTGGCGCAGCATTTGGACCGCTAGTACTGTTTAGCTTATTTAAACGAGAAATGACCCGCCGCGCAGCATTGGGAGGCATGATTGTTGGTGCTGTGACTGTACTACTATGGATTTATCTTCCGATAGAAATCGGAGGCCAGAAGCTTGGTGCGTGGATGTACGAGATTGTACCCGGGTTCATTTTATCGAGCTTAACCATAATGATTTTGAGTAAATCAGGTACACCAAGAGAAGGCGTGCTAGACACATTCGATGCATTCCAGACCAAGCTGAATGAAAAGTAATTTAAAAATAACGCGTAAATAAGAGCAAAAGTAAGGCCCTGTTTAGTTTTCTAAGCAGGACCTAATCTTTTTCTAGCCCCTCAAAATAGGGCCTTATGCTTCAATTGTATGACAGTTTTATTTATTGGAATAAGATTGCTATTTTAAATAGCAAAATCGCATACTACTTTTGAATTTAAATATGTTATCGTTCTATGCAGAAAAATAACCCGCATATAACTTTTTTATATATAACATAAATTCGGACTTCAAAATGACTGCTAGTATCCCGTCTGTAACGCATTTGAAACAACTCGAAGCCGAGAGTATTCAAATTTTCCGTGAGGTCGCTGCTGAGTTTGAAAACCCAGTAATGCTTTACTCTGTAGGAAAAGACTCTTCAGTGCTGCTTCACCTTGCCCGTAAAGCGTTCGCGCCAGGCAAAATTCCTTTTCCACTTCTACACGTAGACACCACGTGGAAGTTTGGCGAAATGATCAAATTCCGCGACGAGCAAGCAGAGAAACACGGTTTTGATTTGCTTGTTCACATCAATGAAGAAGGTGTTGAAGCTGGCGTTGGTCCATTTAGCCATGGCTCATCGAAACACACTGATATCATGAAGACCCAAGCGCTCAAGCAGGCGTTAAACAAATATAAGTTTGACGCAGCGTTTGGTGGAGCACGACGCGACGAAGAAAAATCTCGTGCTAAAGAGCGCGTTTACTCATTCCGCGACAGCAACCACCGCTGGGACCCTAAAAACCAGCGCCCAGAGCTTTGGAATATCTATAACTCACAAGTTAACAAAGGCGAAAGCATTCGTGTTTTCCCAATGTCTAACTGGACTGAGCTAGATATCTGGCAATACATCTACTTAGAAAACATTGATATTCCACAACTGTACCTTTCTAAGCCTCGCCCTGTGGTAGAGCGTGATGGCGTGCTCATTATGGTTGATGACGACCGTATGCCGCTTGAAGAAGGTGAAGTACCAGAGATGCGCTCTGTGCGCTTCCGTACCCTAGGCTGTTATCCATTGACCGGTGCGGTAGAGTCAGAAGCCGCAACCTTACCTGAAGTTATTCAGGAAATGCTGCTGACCAAGACCTCTGAGCGTCAAGGTCGCGTGATTGACCATGACAGCGCAGGTTCAATGGAGAAGAAGAAAATGGAAGGGTACTTCTAATGGCCACAGACAACGTTGTTTGGCATAAACACGAAGTCAATAAAACCACCCGTTCTGAAAAGCTAGGGCAAACGCCTCGCGTTTTTTGGCTTACTGGTTTAAGTGGTTCTGGTAAATCAACATTAGCCAACTTGCTTGAGAAGAAGCTTCACGAGCAAAACAAGCACACCTATCTACTAGATGGCGACAACGTGCGTCACGGCTTATGCGGCGACTTGGGTTTTAGCGACAAAGATCGCGTTGAAAATATTCGCCGCATTAGTGAAGTTGCGAAGCTATTCGTTGACGCTGGTACTCTTGTACTTACCGCTTTCATCTCTCCGTTTAAAGCTGACCGCGATTACTGCCGTAGCTTAATGGCAGACGGTGAATTTGTGGAAGTGTTTGTTGATACACCACTTGAGGTGTGTGAAAAGCGCGACCCCAAAGGCTTGTACAAAAAGGCCCGCAGTGGCGAGATCAAGGACTTTACAGGTATCGATTCAGCCTATGAAGCACCTGAATCACCGGAAGTACACTTAACCTATCAGGATGAACCGGCAGAGCAGACCGCTGAGCGTTTATATGCTTTGCTACAAGAAAAGGGATTGGTGTAATGACACAGCCTTTAAATAATCTCGCACAAAAAGTACTAACTATTGCCAAAGAAGCTGGCGATAAAATTATGGCGATTTACGAAAAAGATTTCGCTATTTATGAGAAGCAAGATACCAGCCCACTAACCGAAGCTGATCTTGCCGCCCATAACGTTATTGTAAAGGCCCTTGAAGCGGAATCTGACCTGCCTATTCTTTCTGAAGAGTCAGCTGATATTTCGTGGGATGAACGTAAAACGTGGTCGTCATACTGGCTGGTTGATCCGCTAGACGGCACCAAAGAGTTTATTAAGAAAAACGGTGAATTTACGGTAAACATTGCACTTATCGAAAATGGCAAACCGACTATGGGTGTGGTTTACGCGCCCGCGCTAAACAAGAGCTATGTTGGTATTGTGGGTGAAGGTGCATGGACCGAAGTAGATGGTGAATTCACTGCCATTTCTGCGCGTAAGCACGATGGTGCAGAAGTGTGGAAAGTGGTGGGCAGTCGTTCTCACCAAAGTCCTGAAATTCAAAATTTATTGGCACAGCTTGAAGGTGAAACTGAGCTTGTGGCGATGGGCAGCTCACTAAAACTTTGCTTAGTGGCAGAGGGCGAAGCACATCTTTACCCTCGTTTGGGCCCAACATCTGAATGGGATACAGGCGCTGCACATGCAGTTGCACTGGCTGCTGGGGCAAATGTAACTGTTTTAGACCCAGAAAATCCACTAGATGACAACGCCGACGCTCTTACCTATAACCAAAAAGAGTCTGTGTTAAACCCCTTTTTCCTTGTGAGCGCATAACATGAACAACGAAAACGAATTATTAAGACAGGACGTTCTGTCTTACCTTGAGCAACACGAAAAGAAAGACATGCTACGTTTCCTTACCTGCGGTAGCGTAGATGATGGTAAGAGTACCCTTATTGGTCGCTTACTTCACGATTCAAAAATGATTTATGAAGACCAACTTGCTGCCATTACAAAAGACAGCAAAAAAGTAGGTACTACGGGAGAGAAAGTTGACCTTGCCCTTCTTGTAGACGGGCTTCAGTCTGAGCGTGAACAAGGTATTACTATTGATGTAGCTTACCGCTACTTCTCTACCGACAAGCGTAAATTTATTATCGCTGATACCCCAGGGCACGAGCAGTACACCCGCAACATGGTAACAGGCGCATCTACTTGTGACCTTGCTATTATTCTTGTTGATGCTCGTGGCGGCGTTAAGGTGCAAACCAAGCGTCACTCATTCCTTGTATCTCTTCTAGGTATCAAACACGTTATTGTTGCTATCAACAAAATGGACTTAATGGACTATTCAGAAGAGGTCTATAAGCAGATTCAGGAAGATTACCTGAAGTTTGCTGAGCAGCTTGATATTCCTGATATTCAGTTTGTTCCTATCTCAGCATTGGAAGGCGATAACGTTGTAGGTGTTAGTGAGAAAACACCTTGGTTCAACGGCACACCACTAATGGAAATGCTAGAAAATATTGAAATTGGTGAAGATGACAATCAGGAAGATTTCCGCTTCCCAGTACAATATGTTAATCGCCCTAACCTAGATTTCCGTGGCTTTGCCGGTACGGTAGTATCAGGTCAGGTTGCGCCAGGTGATGAAGTGACTGCACTTCCATCAGGTAAGAAATCAAAAGTTAAGCAAGTGGTTACATTTGAAGGCGATCAAGAACGCGCTTATGTACCTCAAGCGGTTACGCTAACACTCGAAGACGAAATTGATATCTCTCGTGGCGATATGATTGTTAAATCAGACAACTTGCCACTACTTAACACCCAGTTCAAAACACATTTAGTCTGGATGTCTGAAGAGCCGCTAATGCCAAACAAGCAATACTTGTTTAAGTTCGCGACTAAGTCAACGCCAGGGGTTGTTGCTCATATCGATAATCAAATTGATGTGAACACGCTGGAAGAAGCAGATGCCATGCACCTAAATCTTAACGAGATTGGTGTAGTTGACGTCAAGTTCACCCAGCCAGTAGCCTGTGACCCGTACAAGCGCAACCGTCCTACAGGTTCATTCATTGTTATCGACCGTTTAACCAATGGTACCGTAGGTGCAGGTATGATCATCGACGAAATTGCCGGTGATGCACAGCATACTTCGCCTAATTTCTCTGAGTTTGAACTTGAATTCAATGCATTAGTCCGCAAGCACTTCCCGCATTGGAACTCTGTGGATATCAGTAAACTATAAGCAGGACTGGAGCAATATGGATGTGACCCAGTTCATCGTACTGACAATTTTTGTCAGTACGATATGCGCGCTGATTTTTACCAGTCAGCGCCCTTCCACTGTGTTTTCTGGTGCAGTGTTAGCTTTACTGGTTACCCAGCAGTTATCTCTTGATGACATCTTGCTAAACTTAACAAACAAGGGCCTAATCACCCTTGTTTTGTTGCTTTTAGTAAGCAGTGCTATTGATAAAACCGCGTTAATAAAACGTATTGGTAGAAAGCTCGTTAGTGCTAACTTTACCCAGTCCTACTGGCGACTGTTTTCACTTACTTTTGTGTCGTCAGCACTGCTCAATAACACAGCAATTGTGGCCAGTCTTATTGGCCCTATAAAACAAAATCAATACCACCCCGCTTCCCGATTACTGATCCCGCTTTCCTACGCCGCAATACTCGGTGGCACTGTTACTTTAATTGGTACCTCAACTAACCTTATTGTAGATAGCTTTCTACAAGAGCACGGGCACCCTGGTTTCAACTTTTTCGACTTCACACTTTATGGCTCCATTGCTGGGCTAAGCTGTGGCCTTCTCATGTTCATGTTATTACCTTTGTTGCCCAACATTGGCAACAAGAACAATAACTATCATGAGTATATGGTTGAAGCAGAAGTCGAAGCAGGTTCAGAGCTAATTGGCAAAACTGTGGAGCAAAACCACTTACGTAACCTGCCTGAGCTTTTTTTGGTAGAAGTAGTGCGCAATGGCAACCTAATCTCGCCTGTTGGTCCTGACTTAGTTATTCTGGAAAACGACAAGCTGATCTTCTCTGGCAATGTCCAAAAACTAGATAACTTAAGCCATATAAAAGGATTAAGCATGTTCGCAGAAACCGATGGGGTATTGCGTGAAAGCTTAACTGAGGTTGTAGTGGCCAACCGCGCTCAAATAATTGGGCAAACCATTAAAAATCTGGGATTCAGAGCCCTGTTCGATGCTGCCGTTGTAGCTATTCGCCGCGATGGAGAGCAACTATCAGGAAAACTAGGTGAAATAAAGCTTCAAGCCGGTGACTTTTTGCTGCTAGCAACAGGGCCTGATTTTGCAACTCGTCAAAACTTGAATAAGAACTTTTTCATTTTGTCTGAGCAAAAAATTGCCCGCCCATTAACCAATAAGCAAGAGTGGATCACCCTTGGTGGTTTCCTTACGACAGTGTTATTAGCCGCGACTAATGTCATTTCATTGGCTATTGGTTTACTGTTCTTAGCTGCTGTTCTTATCGGGGTTAGGGTTACGTCAAACGGAGAAATGAAGCGAAACCTGCCGCTAAACTTGATTGTTGTAATAGTCGGTGCGCTAAGTTTAGCCACTGCGCTCGAAAACTCTGGGGTCATTACCACTACAACCGAAGCGCTCATGCCTCTTTTGGCGGGCACTGATTGGTTTGTGGCGCTCGTGGTTATCTACTTGCTAACTTTACTTTTAACTGAGTTCGTTACCAACAACGCAGCTGCGGCTTTAATGTTTCCTTTTGCTTATGGGCTAGTGCAAATTATCGGAGCTCCGCTAATGCCATTCGCTTTAGCTGTAGCATTTGCAGCGAGCGCGAGCTTTATATCGCCATTTGGCTACCAAACCAACCTCTTGGTTTACAACGCTGCCAACTACAAATTTGCACATTTTATAAAGATAGGTCTACCAATATCTGTGATGTACAGCACTATAGTGCTAACGCTGCTGAATATAACTTATCTATAGGCTGTATACGGTTTTGCCAGCATAAAAAACAAAAGGGAAGCCATGCTTCCCTTTTTACTGGTCTTTAACCAAGCTTGCACTCAATTAACCTTATACATTTTCCCTTACAAAAAATGTCGCTTTATCAGAATCTTGTGCTGTACATAATGTGTGCCCGCCAGTAATCTTATACCCAAACTAATGAACAATAATTTGCAGTCATTGTTTTACACACAACCTAAGCAGCAAATAAAAACTAAGAAAGAGGAGCAAGGGATGCACACTGTGACGAATCCTTTCCAAGCGTGTAATGATATCTTTTTTAAACCGAATGGTGTATTCAAAGCAGTTGGCGAGCACAACAACTGGAGCTGGATGCCGTTTATCTTGGTTATGGCTATTACGCTGGTATCACAATATCTCTACGTGAACTTTGTTGATATTGAGTGGTTTGCAGAAATGAACATTGCCGCACAGGGCGATATGAGCCCGGCTGAAGAAGAGCAGATGAAGGCTTTCTTCACCAGAGATGCGCTGCTTTGGTCTTCTATTATCGGCGCTTTTTTCATTCCTATTATCGTTAACGCTGTTTATGCAGTTTACGTAAACCTCATGACTCGTTCAGACGATAGCCATGTTTTCGGTTTCACAGATTGGTACGGTTTTGCATGGTGGCTTTCAATGCCTTACGTACTTACCGGTTTAGTTGGCGTTGCACTGCTATTGTTCACTGGCGACCATCAGGTGGCACCATCAATCTTATCACCAGCATCCTTAGGCTTTATCGCAAGTATTCCTATGGACTCGCCTTGGTACGCGTTCGGCCAAGCTTTAAGGTTAGAGCTTTTTTGGGGAATTTATTTGGCCACCGTAGGCATCTCGCAGTGGACGTCTTTTCCTCTTAAGAAAGCGGCACTCATTGCAAGCGCTCCGTATGTGGTTATCTACGGTATTTGGCTGATTGCTTTAGCGCTATTCTAAAAAAATACACTTAATAGCCGCCTTCCATTTGGCTATTTGTTGGCGCTGCTCCGAAAAAAAACTGGGGCAGCGTCAAGCTCTTTAAGACCACAAAGGTAGCTGAATTGTCGGCTTACTTCCCTCCCGGAGCGGTCTAAAATAGTCTTTATTCTGATAAAACACTTCATCTTGTTGACCTTGCCACAAAGGTACGCCAAGCAAAGGCAATGGTTTTAAAAGCGGTGTACTCTCAAAATAATTTAACGTTTTGATGCGTGCTGTCATCGCATCGTCTAGCACCAAGCGCTGCTGCCATTTATCAAGATGGCTAAAGCCTTTTGGTACAGCCACTGCTAACCACTTGCCCGTGAGGCCTACAAATGGATTTAGCATCATTTCTAAATTCGCGTGTCCAAAGATAAAAGGGCTGACCTGTTTGTGCCACAGTGCTCGTTTTTCAACAAAGACACGCTCCCACTCATGGGACGCTAATTCCGCTAAAAACGTTTCAAGAGTGCCTCTGTCATATAGCGCACCTAGCGTGGCCTTATCTGTAGTTTCGCTATTTGAGTCAATAAGTGTTGCTGTACGCTTAGGCTTATTTGAAGCAGTGCTATCAGGCGCTTCAATGGCAAGCACTACACCGCACTCATCGAAGTGCGTAATGCGATTGCGTCGCGGTGTTCTGGGGTTTACACCGTATGCACTAATATCACTAATATGTAGCGCATTTAACAGAGATTTTGTTTTGGGGAACTGCAGCCAAATAAGTGCATTAAACAAGTCGTGCCAGCTATGCTCTCTGGTAGGAACTACACCGTCTTCACTAATGATGGTCTCGTAATAACGCTGGTCATCATGTGAAAACTGGCTTTGTCCTTTGAACAGTGGCCCTTGCCATTGTTCATAATACCGGGCCGTTAATTCATTTAGCTGTTCAGGCGTAGGAAATTCGCCGTTACTTAGCAAGCCAACCTCTTCAAGAAGCGCCGTAACCGGTTTACTGGCGTATTTTAGTAAGTAGTCTTTACAGAAGGGGATTGAGTTTGATTGCATATCAACTATTGGTTCGCTTTGGGGTTTTCTCTATACTGGTCGCGTATTGTAGAGCAAACAGAGACTAACAATGAAAAAAATGTTTTTGCCATTGCTTGTACCTACCCTTTTAGGCGTAAGTGCTTGCACACCTAACAACGAGAGCACCACAACCAACGAGACAGCGCAGAAAACTATGCCTGTGGCTTCTAACTTCGACAGTGTTTATAACAACATTTCTGATGCTGATATTCGCGAGCCGCTAAAAGTTTTGTCTTCTGATGAGTTTGAAGGTCGTTTACCAACGACTGAAGGTGAAAAGAAAACCATTGATTACTTAGTCAGTGAATTTACAAAAGCAGGTCTTAAGCCCGGTAATGGCGATAGCTTCCTTCAAAAAGTAGCACTTATGGAGATCACTGCTGATCCTGATATGACCATGACGATCGGCGACAATACCTTTGCCTACAAAGAGCAAATGGTAGCCTCTTCTAAGCGCGAGCAAAGCTCGGTATCTCTTGAAGACTCTGAGCTGGTGTTTGTTGGTTATGGCGTAAATGCGCCAGAATACGACTGGAACGATTACGAAGGGTTAGATGTTAAGGGCAAAACCGTAGTTATGCTAATTAACGACCCTGGTTTTGAAAACCCAGAAAGCGGTAAGTTTCAAGGTACTACCATGACCTATTATGGCCGTTGGAGTTACAAATACGAAGAAGCGAGCCGACAAGGGGCGGCGGGTGCCATTATTGTTCACGAAACCGCGCCAGCGTCTTACGGCTGGTCGGTTGTTGCAAACAGCTGGAGTGGTCCGCAGTACGGTTTAGTGAGTGCCGATAAAGGTGCGAGCCGTGTTGCCGTTGAAGGCTGGCTTACGTTAGATGCAGCGAAAAAAGTGTTTGCCGATGCCGGTCTTGATTTCGACACAGAGAAAGCTAACGCCATGCAGGGTCCATATAGCAAAGCGATGGATATTAAAGCGTCGGTTACCGTGAAAAACACTTTCGAAAAGTCAGAAAGCTACAACGTAATCGCCACGTTACCGGGTACCGAGTATCCTGATGAGCATATTATCTACACAGCCCATTGGGATCATTTAGGTAAAGACGAAAGCAAAGAAGGTGACCAAATCTATAACGGCGCGCACGACAACGCCACAGGTACTGCAGCAATGCTTGCTATGGCTAAAGCCTATTCAGAACTTACGCCTGCACCTAAGCGTTCAGTTTCGTTTTTAGTAGTTACGGCTGAAGAGCAAGGCCTATTAGGCAGTAAGTTTTATGCCAGCAACCCTGTCATTCCTATTGAGAGTACCGTTGCGAACATCAATATGGATGCAATGAACGTGCTGGGGAAAACTAAAAACGTTGCTGTTGTAGGCATGGGTAAATCAGAAATGGAAGATTACCTTGAAGCCGCCGCAGCTAAACAAGGTCGAACACTTACCCAAGAAGACCGACCTGAAGCAGGTTACTACTACCGTTCTGACCACTTCAGCTTTGCTAAACAAGGTGTACCGGCACTTTATGCAGAGGGCGGCAATGAGCCAGCAGATGAAGAAACGGCTAAGTATAGAAAACGTATGAACATTATCGTGACAGGCTGCTACCATCAAGTGTGCGACCAATATCGCGATGACTGGGACCTAAGCGGCATTGTACAAGACACTCAGATGCTGTTTGACGTAGGTGTCGGCGTTGCGAATGCAGACGCTTGGCCTAAATGGAATGAAGCAAGTGAGTTTCAGCGCAAAAATTAATATCCGCACTGACTTCTAAGCGTTAAAAATGCTTACTTATGCAGTAAAACTAAAAGGGCCTTTTTATAGGCCCTTTCTTATTTCTCATTCCTAAAGCACTACTCCAAGCGGCTTCGAATTGCTACTTTTTACTATTCAGTAAACTCACTCACTATTTAATTGATATAATAATTATGCACCCCAAATAGGATAAAAATGTTAATAAACGGCTATTTTGAGATAAAAGGAATAAGTATTTCCATTTTCTCATCATAATGTACTTGCAATTTCCTGTCAGACTGGCACATTCAAGGCACGCGAAAAAAGAATAAAAACAATCCTTCGCTCACTCGTACGCGAGTACCGACAGAAAAAACTTCTATTTTTTTCAACAAGTGAACAGAGAGAATCCGTTATATGTGTGGTATTTTCGGTATCCTTGATATCAAAACCGATGTGTCTGAACTCAGAACCCAAGCCCTCGATTTATCAAAACTATTGCGCCACCGTGGCCCTGACTGGTCGGGTATCTGGAATAATGACAATACCATTCTTTGTCACGAAAGACTGGCGATTGTCGACGTAGATACAGGGGCACAGCCTCTTATCAGCCAAAACGATAAGCAAATTCTTGCTGTTAACGGCGAGATTTATAATCACAAGCAGCTAGCCGCTGACTTAGATGAACCGTATCCATTTAAAACCCGTTCAGATTGTGAAGTTATCCTTCCGCTTTTTCAGCAAAAAGGTATCGACTTTATTGATGACTTAGAAGGCATGTTCGCGTTTATTCTTTACGATGAAGAACAAGACGCTTACCTGATTGCCCGTGACCATATTGGAATTATTCCGCTTTATACGGGCTATGACGAACACGGTAACTTTTATGTTTCGTCAGAAATGAAAGCACTAGCGGGCGTATGTAAGACAATTAGTGAGTTCCCTCCTGGTCACTACCTTTGGAGCAAAGAAGGAAAAATCACTAAGTACTACAAACGCGATTGGATGGAATACGACAACGTAAAAGACAACACAAGCGATTTAGACGAGCTTCGCGTAGCGTTTGAAAAAGCAGTGAAGTCACACATGATGTCTGACGTGCCTTACGCAGTGCTGCTGTCTGGTGGCCTAGACTCATCACTGGTTTCTGCTGTGGCTGCACAGTACGTAGCCAAACGTGTTGAAGACGAAGATAAGACCGACGCCTGGTGGCCACGCCTACACAGTTTTGCTGTAGGACTTGAAGGCGCTCCTGATCTTAAAGCTGCGAAGAAAGTGGCGGATATGATTGGTACAGTTCACCACGAAATCCATTTCACCATTCAAGAAGGTTTAGATGCCATCCGAGATGTTATCTTCCATCTAGAGACGTACGATACAACCACTATCCGCGCTGCTACTCCTATGTACCTTATGACCCGCAAAATTAAAGCAATGGGCATAAAGATGGTGCTTTCGGGTGAAGGTTCTGATGAAATTTTTGGTGGTTACCTGTATTTCCATAAAGCGCCAAATGCTAAAGAATTCCACGAAGAAACAGTACGTAAGCTAGATCGTCTTCACATGTTTGACTGTGCTCGTGCCAACAAAGCAACGTCAGCATGGGGTGTTGAAGCACGCGTTCCTTTCTTAGATAAGAACTTCATTGATGTAGCCATGCGCCTAAACCCACAAGACAAGATGTGCCTTGATGGGAAAATGGAAAAATGGATCCTTCGTAAAGCGTTTGATAACGGCGATACACTGCCTGCAGAAGTATTGTGGCGTCAAAAAGAGCAATTCGGTGACGGTGTAGGTTATTCGTGGATCGACTCAATTCGCGATTTCGTTGAAAACGAAGTAACCGACCAACAACTGGCTACTGCGGAGTTCCGCTTCCCAGTGAATACGCCTGACACAAAAGAAGGCTATTACTACCGTACTATTTTCGAGAGCTATTTCCCTCAAGAAAGTGCTGCGCGCTGTGTACCTGGCGGCAAGTCAATCGCCTGTAGTACTGCAGAAGCTCTTGAATGGGACGAGAGCTTTAAGAACAATGCCGACCCTTCTGGTCGCTCAATGAAAGACGTTCACGCTGGCGAGTCTTAATAGACGCAACGAAACAGCAATATGTAAAATGTAGAAAACGCAGCTTAGGCTGCGTTTTTTATTGCAGTTTTAATTTATACCAGTCCGCATAAATAATTACCCACTCAGCGAGAGTTAAAATGTTCGTAATCACGGCGTGTTACCGCAGGTATAGTGGTTCTACATCAAGGTGACACAACAAAGAGTACGGACATTTTAAACTCGCCCTTCGGGAAGGTCTGGCAAGCTTCCTAGCTTCATGCTGGGAATTTGAAAGGGAACAGCCATTCCTGCATTCCCACGCTTTGCTAGGAAACTTGCCAGCACCTTCTGAGTGGGCACTTATCTATGCGGATTGGTATTAGTCATCGTTGGTTTATACCAGAGTGCAGAGTTAGTGAGAGGGGTTTCAATAGGAAGCAATGGGTTTTCCAGAGTAAATATTTTGCGCTCACTAACATCTAGAGACTCTAAGATAGGCGCATAGGTAGACTCAAACAAGGCGTCAAACGACCCGTCTTTTATGGCTCTATTTAACCCAGTGTGAATGAGGTTTTCTAATGTTTTATTATTTACATTTACGAAGTAATACATTGCTGTTGGGTAATAGAGGGCCATTGAAGGTTCAAGGTAGAGGTTAGAGCGACGGCCTTCTTCCTCAAGTTCTGCGCTCACTTCCATCACTGAGCGGGGAAAAAAGTCACCTTTCCCCTGTTTAATCATGTCATACGCTTCGCGAAATTCAGGCACGGTGAAAACATTGAACCCGTTGGCTTGGAGAATTTTGGTATCTGGCCACTCCTCACCTTGAATAGGAACAAGTTTGCGCATATCGTTCAGCGATAATACATCACTAAATTTTGACTTTTTATCTTCGTTTATAACAAAGACGCGAAAGCCAATCAGACCTTTGGCGATAGGTATTCGAATGGGAGTCAGTTCTTTTTCACGCTGGTTATCTGTCATGCTCCACACAACGTTCACTTCTCTATTCTCACGAAGCTGGCGCATAGCCTTACTCGTCAGTAATATGCGATCCGAAGGACGAAGCTCATAATTGACACCTGTTTTATCGAGAGCAAGTTTAAGTAAAGCGATAGGATATTGAGCTCGCGCGTCGGAGTCGTCGATAGGACGGGGGTAGGTAATCGTCCACGTAGCGCCATCAGCCGTTGGTACAATAGCCAAAAGACACAAAGCAATAGCCGTAGTAACGGCTTGTTTAAGCGTGTTGAAGCTGTGCATTTTCTTTATGCCCATGATGAATTAAAGAGTGAGTTAAAGAGTAAGCTGAGTGCTCATCATCGCTAATTATTCTTTTAAGCGGCCGATATGTATTAAACATTTATTCAATGCCAATGTATTTGTGTGTTTGTAAAGATAGCCGCCAGTTGCGCTCAATACAAGTACGCACAGCCAGTTCAGTCGCTCTCTTCTGCTGGCTAATTGGTTGTAAACAAACCTGTTTTCCTTCTAGCGATGATACATTGCTCAACAGCGCATCAAGTTCATCAATATGCTTTTGCATAGCAATAGGATGCTTAATTTCGTTTGCCCTTTCTAATGCGCTGACTAAAACATCGTATCCACCTTTCATATTTATTTTAGGTGAAACGGTTACGTAAGTGCGTTCGTCACACAGAACTTCAAAGGTGCCGCTGGTCTCAATTTGTGTGGTATACCCGTTATCGTGTAGCAAGGTTGTCAACGGACGTAAATCATACATACAAGGCTCACCACCGGTAATAACCACGTGCTTTGCCACGTATCCTTGTTTACTAAATTCGGCTAGTAAGGCGTCTTCGCTTGAGATGAAATAGCTTTCTGACTCTTCACCTTTGGTTATTACCGCCTGTGGCGAAACACTTAAATCAGGCTTGATTTCCCATGTATGTTTGGTATCACACCACGGGCAGCCTACAGGACAGCCCTGCAGACGAACAAAGATAGAAGGAATACCTGTGTGAGCTCCTTCACCCTGGATAGTTTCAAACATCTCATTGATGTTTAATGTGGACATTACAGACAAAATGACACCCTTTAACGATTGTATGTTGGGATTTTACCAAGGATCACATAAAATTCGGGGATAATTTCTTAAATCTTCAAAAAACTATGTCATCAGAAAATGTTGTTGTTATTTATTCAGGAGGCATGGACTCTTTCACGGTACTGCACAAAGCACTAAATGCAGGCAAAAAAGTCCACGCATTAAGTTTTAACTACGGTCAACGTCACAAAAAAGAACTCGACTATGCGGCGAACGTATGTAAATCACTTAACGTGCCACATAAAATTGTTGATATTAGCGCTATTAACACACTTATTGGAGGCTCTGCCCTAACGTCAGATATAGATGTGCCTGAAGGCCATTATGAAGAACCAAGCATGAAACAAACGGTAGTGCCTAACCGTAACATGATATTGCTTTCATTAGCGGTTGGCTATGCTGTGAGTTTGGACGCCAATGAAGTTTACTATGGTGCACACTCAGGCGATCACGCCATTTACCCCGACTGCCGACCAGAATTCGTGCATAAGATGAATGACGTATGCGGTATTGCAAACTATACCCCTGTTACCATTATGACGCCTTATATCGACGACAGCAAAACAGCTATTTTGACCGACGGTTTGTCAATGGGTTTGGACTATGGGCAAACATGGACATGCTACAACGGCAGAGAAAAAGCCTGCGGGAAGTGCGGTGCATGTGAAGAACGTTTAGAAGCGTTTAAAGAAAACAACGCTACCGACCCTTTAGAGTACGAATAAGCACTGGGTATAAAAATAGATAGACTCAAAAAAACACCTCTTGTTCCACGCGCATTTATAAGCGCTTTGAAACAAGAGGTGTTTTTATATTCGCTGTATTGATAAAACTACTTCTGACTTTCAGAAATAAAATAGCTCAACTCTTTAATACAGTGGCGCAATACTGGGTTTAGCCGCGTGTTTTTACCATTCATCACAAACAACTCGTGGCTAAAGTTAAAAAGGCTACCTTGTGCAATAGGCACAAGTCCTAACGCCGCACCCTGCTCTTTTGCCATGTAATCAGGTAACAAGCCAATATATTCGCCCGTCATAATTGCGGACATTGCGGCGTCAAAAGAATCAGAAAAGGTTTGAATAGATAGCCTGGTCTCATCTTCAATGTAATTAGCCGATGACAGGCCAGCGATACCAATCGCAGGATAATCACCAATTTTCACATTCTCTGGCAACTCAGTATCGCGATACTTTGCCAACGGATGGGTTGGCGCACAATATAATCGCCCTTCAGTTTCAATTCCCACGGGGTGAAAAGTCACTGATTCGGGTTTTACCATGTCATAGGTTGAAACTACAAGGTGACACTCACCCGAAAGCGCTACGTGTTCTACTTCGTTATATAAGCGAGTTTGGATATTCACATGGATATCATCAAACTTTTTCATTGTACTTTTGACCGCTTTACTTACAGCCATGTGCATTGATAGCGGAAGACCTGCCATCAACACGAGCGTGATATGGCCAGAGTAGTCATCGTGTAGCGATTTTAGGTTAAATACAAAGTTATCGAATGCGTTGAAGATGCGCTTGGTTTCTTGAAAAACCACCTCACCTTCTTTTGTCATTTGAAAACCACCACGCCCACGATGGCATAGCACCAAATCCAAACGTTCTTCCAGCTTTTTAATAGCGGCACTGATATTTGGACGTTGCATTCGCAACACGGGTTCAGCCGCAGTAAATCCGTTGCAGCTTGCTACAGCATAAAACACACGCAGTAGCTTGATATCTGACTCCTGAAGACGATTAAGCATATTAGCACCTGTTTTTAGGTATAGTTATAGATACTCTTACGAGAACTATATGTAACTAATCGTGCTATTACAACGACATTTTGCCGCTTTTCGTCTCATTTAATAATAAAAAAGCAACTTTTCTGTTTGGTAAATAGTTATCTACAGGAATATTTTTACATAAGTAAAAAGAACATAAGCAAAGGTGGGGAGAAAATAGTGATGTGTTATTCAGATTTATACGGAAAATGTGCGTAGAAGGCTTTGTAACATTTTAACCTCGCCCTTCGGGAAGGTCTTACGAGTGAAGTGCCCCCAAAACACATTGAGGGCTTTGACTATGTAAAATGCTTAAGAAAGCGCAACCACCTGTTTTCTAAGTGATTCAATATCGTCACGAAGTGAAGCCGCTTTTTCGAACTCAAGCTCTCGGGCATATTCGAACATTTGCTTTTCAAGTTCAGTGATTTGATCCATCAACTCAGTTGCACTTGCTGTCTTCTGTTGCTTTTTCTTTTCTTCAACTTTGCGCAGTCTTACCTTGCCAGAGGCAGGATGTGCACTATCACCTAGGTCCATAATATCGGTAATAGGCTTATTGAGTCGCATCGGTGTAATGCCGTTGGCCTCATTATGCGCCATCTGCTTTTCACGACGACGATCCGTTTCGTCTATCGCTTTTTTCATAGATTTGGTTATGCTGTCACCGTATAAAATCGCTTTACCATTTACGTGGCGTGCAGCACGACCAATAGTTTGAATAAGCGAACGCTCAGCACGTAAGAACCCTTCTTTATCCGCATCTAAAATAGCAACGAGCGAGACTTCAGGCATGTCCAAACCTTCACGTAAAAGGTTGATACCAACCAACACGTCAAATTTACCCAACCGCAAGTCGCGAATAATTTCAATACGCTCAACAGTATCAATATCGGAATGTAGATAGCGCACCTTAACGCCGTGCTCGTTTAAGTACTCGCTTAAGTCTTCAGCCATACGCTTTGTTAACGTAGTAATGAGCACACGTTCGTCGAGCTCTACTCGCTTTTGAATTTCAGAGAGCACATCATCGACTTGGGTGGCTACGGGGCGCACTTCAATAACCGGATCTAATAGCCCAGTGGGCCGCACAACTTGTTCAACTATCTCGCCGTCAGTTTTCTTCAACTCATAGTCACCCGGCGTAGCAGAAACATAAATGGTCTGAGGGCAGATTTGCTCAAATTCTTCAAACTTCAGAGGGCGATTGTCCAACGCAGATGGCAATCTGAAACCAAACTCCACTAGCGTTTCTTTTCTAGAGCGATCCCCACGATACATAGCCCCTACTTGGGAAACCGTAACGTGAGACTCGTCGATAAACATCAAGCCATCTGCCGGGAAGTAATCTAATAAAGTTGGAGGCGGCTCGCCCGGCGCTCGACCCGACAAGTAGCGGGAATAGTTTTCAATGCCCGAACAATATCCAAGCTCCATCATCATTTCGATATCAAACTGGGTACGTTGTGAAATCCGTTGTTCTTCAATAAGCTTATTCGTTTCCTGAAGCTGCTTTTTGCGCTCGCCTAATTCATCCTTTATATGCTCAATAGCATTCAGAATTTTCTCTCGCGGTGTAACATAGTGCGTTTTTGGGAAAACCGTCGCGCGAATAACAGACTTATCCACTGCGCCGGTTAACGGGTCGAATAAACTGATTTTATCTATTTCATCGTCGAACAGCTCAACCCTTACAGCTTGCTTTTCAGAGTCAGCGGGGAAAATATCAATAACATCCCCACGCACACGGAATGTACCCCGTTCAAAGGCCAAATCGTTACGCTTATACTGCAGTTCAGCAAGGCGACGTAAAATATCACGCTGATCCATGGTGTCGCCCTGTCGAAGATGCAGCAGCATTTTCATATAGGATTCGGGGTCACCCAAGCCATAAATAGCCGACACACTGGCCACTATCACTACGTCACGGCGCTCCATCAGTGCCTTAGTAGCTGACAATCGCATTTGTTCAATGTGATCATTTATAGACGCGTCTTTTTCGATAAAGGTATCGGTACTAGGAACGTAGGCTTCTGGCTGGTAATAATCATAATATGAAACAAAGTACTCTACGGCGTTATTAGGGAAAAACTCTTTCATTTCACCGTAAAGTTGAGCCGCAAGTGTTTTATTGTGTGCCAGTATAAGCGTGGGTCGCTGCACTTCTTTAATGACGTTGGCCATAGTAAAGGTTTTACCTGACCCCGTAACACCTAGCAGTGTCTGGCCGGCCAAACCACTTTCCAAGCCATCGACTAAGGCTTCGATGGCCTTAGGCTGATCGCCCGCTGGTTTGTATTTAGAATGAAGCTCAAACCCTCTACTCATTTATTTAACCTTTCCTTTAGCCTAATGCTTAACATATTATTTGCGGGCATATTTTCTGAAAAATACAGCGAAGCACACTTACCGTTAGCCTCGTTGAGCATTTATAGTGTCTGTTTCGAACTTAGCTAGCGCACTCTTGAAAACAACAAGCGAGACACATGCCATTGCAATATTGGCAATGACAGTACCGGCAAATAGCCCTTTCAAGTCGAAGAAAAAACTGCCCGCAACGCTTATTGGTACGAAGAAAATAAACAAGCGGATGACACTTAGAACTAATGCAGTCATGGGGCGGTGCATTGCGTTTAACGATGAGTTAGTCAGAATGATAATGCCTTGCATGCCATAACCTAGCGGCACAATCATCAAGAAAAGCTGTATCAATACGCTTACCTCTGCTTCATGGGCAAAGGCAACGGCTATCCAGCTAGACATTGCCCACATGACAAGAAAAATGCCGAACTGCCAAACAAGAACAAACTTCAAAGTAAGTGAATATGCTTTTTTTACCCGTTCTACCTGCCCTGCTCCTACGTTTTGGCTGATAAATGGAGGCAGCGTCATAGATAGCGCTAGCACAACAATGCTAGCAATAGACTCCATTCTATTACCTACCCCCCAAGCTGCCACTGCTTCGGCGCCGTAACCAGCAACCACAGCTGTCATCACACCACCTGCAATTGGGGTTAACATATTTGCTCCTGCCGCAGGCAGCCCTATTTTGAGAATTTCCCGGCTGCTGTCACGTAGCTCGGCGAGTGTTAGAAGTCGAGGTAACATTAACTTTCGACGTACAGATAAAATATAAAGTATCCATATGGCGCCAACTATCCACGCGATAAAGGTAGCCAACGCCGCACCTTTTATTCCCATTGCCGGAATAGGCCCAAGTCCGAATATAAAAATAGGGTCAAGCAACGCATTTAGACCGCCCCCTGCTGCCATCACTATGCTAGGTGTTCGGGTATCACCACATGCGCGAAGTACACTATTGCCCACCATAGGCATAGCTAAAAAAATGCTCGATAAATACCATAGGCCCATATAGTCAGATATATATGGCATTAAGTTATCTGTGGCATTAAGCAGTTTAAATACAGGCTCTATGGTAAAAAAGCCAATTATTGCTAATGTCCCTACCAGCAAAACAGACAGCATTAGCGAGCCTGTAGCATAGTGTTGGGACTTGGTTATTTCCTTACTACCCTGCAACTTCCCTATAATTGCCGAGGTTCCTATACCTAAACCAATGTTCAGACTAATTACGGTAAAGGTCACTGGAAAGGTAAAACTGATAGCAGCTAATGGGTCTGTGCCCAACAAACTGACGAAAAAGGTATCGATAAGCCCAAAGCTCATCATCATTACCATCCCCAATATCATAGGAATAGTCATACGCTTTAACGTAGTACCTATATCTCCTCCCAATAAGTCGGAAGTACGTTGTTTAGCGTTAGTTTTTATCACTAGAGCTCCGGCTAATTAAATTCCCCTCATTAACTGCGCGCTAGTGTAAAACGGTGAACGCTATTTAGCCATGCTGTTTCGATAAACAAAGCAAAGCGTAAGAGGGAGAGAAGAAATATAATGTTTTTAATGAAAATACATGCACTTTGCGAATTTGTTCGCTATTCGCTAAAAGCACTACTTTGTCAGTATTTTTACACGATTAATATGTCAGTGAATTCGTGACAGTTTAGTTTCTATTCCATTTCACTTTTAATATAGTGACTATCAAAGTTCATCCATATTAAATTTTTACAACTCAGCGGTTGAAAGACCAACAAAAATGTTAATAACTTGTAAGAGTCTGAGAAATAACATGGATTTTGTTGAATAGCATTTAGTCATTCGTTGAATTAACACACAAGCTACTTTTTGTTCAACCGATCAATTTAGATCGAAGGTTGCGATCACAAAAACAGTGCTAACCCTTTGTAGTATATAGAATATAACCCCACATTCAGGCCTATTCAATCGGATCAATTAATACCTGATCTTACAAAAGCAGTAGACGAATATAAGCTATCAACATAGTTATCCACAGATTTAGTGGATAACTACCGCCAGACCATATTCGGCGGGATTTCGTGCTCGATTAATTTCTCATCACGTAAGTGGTGACTAACCTTTTAATCCTCAGGTACAGGTTACAGATTTATTAAAGCCTGTACATAATAACAGTATGGAAGCGATTTTTTATTCTTTTTAGTTATAGCCTTTAACTTTACCGAGATATATCAGAAAAAAGAAAAAATCATTTCTTTAAAAGCTAAAAGCACACGTGTTTATATGTAAACAAGCAATAATGTGCAGTTATTAACCATCATTTTCTCAGCATTGACGACAAAATGAACATAAAAGCCGTAAAAAGCTATTTTTTGCGCAGTCAGCACAAATATTTCATTTATGTTGTTGACAGTTCCTAAGTACGTCTTTAATATTCGCCTCCGTTGAAGCACAGGTCCCCCTTAGCTCAGTTGGTTAGAGCGACGGACTGTTAATCCGCAGGTCCCCCGTTCGAGTCGGGGAGGGGGAGCCAACTTCAGCAAACAACTTAGGTGTCGATTCCCCCTTAGCTCAGTTGGTTAGAGCGACGGACTGTTAATCCGCAGGTCCCCCGTTCGAGTCGGGGAGGGGGAGCCACTTAGTTGGCTCTTAATCGTCTTACCCACTTCATTCTATTTTAATTCCTAAAACAACGCGTTTAGACATTAAATAACCCTAATTCAATCAAGTTGTTAAACCCGTTCTAAAAAGGGATAATAGACCTAATCTGTTTTTCTTTTTAATTCGCGGGCATTGTCCGTCAAGATTCCTCGAAGGAATTGCGTTATTCATGACTGAATTTTTACTGCTATTGATTGGTACAGTACTGGTTAACAACTTTGTGTTGGTTAAGTTTCTCGGTTTATGTCCGTTTATGGGTGTATCTGGAAAACTAGAAACCGCCATGGGCATGTCTATGGCCACCACATTTGTACTTACCCTTGCCTCGGCTTCAAGTTACCTGGTTGAAACCTATTTACTTGCGCCATTAGGTATTGGCTACCTCAGAACGTTAGCCTTTATCCTTGTTATTGCGGTGGTTGTTCAGTTCACCGAAATGGTCGTGAACAAAACAAGTCCTACCTTATATAGGCTGTTAGGTATATTTCTTCCTCTTATCACAACCAACTGTGCAGTTCTTGGTGTAGCTTTGTTAAATCTTACCGAGCAGCATAATTTCATGCAGAGCCTTATCTATGGGTTCGGGGCTGCGGTAGGTTTCTCCTTGGTATTAGTGTTGTTTGCAGCCATGCGTGAGCGCTTAGCTGCTGCTGACGTACCAGTCTCTTTCAAGGGTGCGTCAATTGCCATGATTACCGCAGGCCTTATGTCCCTCGCATTTATGGGATTTAGTGGATTGGTGAAGGTGTAATGTCGATGTCTACTACGATCATACTTGCAGTCATTGCAATTGGCGTCCTCGCTCTTATTTTTGGCCTAGTCTTGGGCTATGCAAGCATTCGCTTTAAAGTAGAGGGCGACCCCCTTGTCGAACAAATCGACGCCGTGTTACCACAAACCCAATGCGGCCAGTGTGGTTATCCAGGTTGTAAACCTTATGCTGAAGCTATTGCAGACGGCGATGACATTAATAAATGTCCTCCAGGCGGCGAAGCAACGATCAAAAAACTTGCAGACTTAATGGGGGTTGAACCCAAACCCCTTGACGCAGCGCATGGCGAAGAAGACGTCAAAAAAGTTGCTTTCATTCGAGAAGATGAGTGCATCGGCTGTACCAAATGTATCCAAGCCTGCCCTGTGGATGCCATATTAGGTGCCGCAAAACATATGCATACCGTTATTACTGATGAGTGTACAGGATGTGACTTATGTGTAGACCCCTGCCCTGTCGACTGCATTGACATGGTGCCAATCGTTCAAACTACTTCTACGTGGAAGTGGGATTTCGAATCATCACCTAAAGGTGATATCCCTATCAAAATGGTATCGTAATTGTGATGTATCCAAGTTTTGATTCAATTATAGAAGCTCTTGAAGCGGGGAAGCTGTACTCATTTCCAGGTGGTGTGCATCCTGACGATAAAAAATCACTTTCTAATACGTCGGTAATTAAAAAGCCATCGTTGCCAGAGTTATTGATAGTACCACTGCGCCAGCACATTGGTTCAGACGGCATATGTTGCGTAGAAGTTGGCGATACCGTGTTAAAAGGCCAAATTCTTTCGCAAAGCTCCTCGCCTTTTTCGGTACCTGTACACGCCCCCACCTCGGGCGAAGTTGTTGCAATAGCGCCGCATGTTGTTGCTCATCCTAGTGGCTTAACCGAAATGTGTATATCAATACGCCCGGATGGTAAAGACACATGGGGCGACCTGTCCCCCATCGCTAACTATAGCGAGCTTGATAAAAACAAACTTATTGAAGCTATTTGCCAAGCAGGAATTTCAGGAATGGGTGGTGCCGGCTTCCCTACCCATATAAAAACCTCAACATCTAAACCTGTTGAGTTTCTTATTTTAAATGGAATTGAGTGCGAGCCTTACATTACTTCTGATGATCGATTGATGCGTGAGCACGCCTGGCAAATACGCCAGGGTCTAGACATTCTTACTCACCTTATTGGGCCGAAGGCCATTGTAGTTGCGGTTGAAGACAACAAGCCAGAGGCTTTCGAAGCACTTAATATTGCCTGTCAGGATAAGAAAGACTATCGCGTTGTTAGCGTTGAGACTAAATACCCTGCCGGCGGCGAAAAACAGCTGATTCAGGTACTGACTGGCCGAGAAGTTCCAAGAAATGGATTGCCTGCCGATGTAGGCGTGATGATGTTTAACGTAGGAACCTGCTATGCCATTGCAGACGCTATTTTGCATGGTAAGCCGCTTATAGAGCGTATTGTTACTGTAACCGGTGAAGCAGTTAAGTCCCCTAGCAACTTCAGAGCGCTATTAGGTACACCTGTTTCTCATTTGTTAGAAGAAGCAAGTTACAACCCGAAAAAACAGAAAGCGCCCAAAGTCATTATGGGTGGGCCTATGATGGGCTTTACCTTATCAGACGCAACTATTCCTGTGGTAAAGACCACAAACTGCTTATTAGTCCCGGCCAAGAAAGAGCTTGTAGATGATAATGCAGAACGCCCGTGTATACGCTGTAGTGCGTGCGCCGATGCTTGCCCGGCATCACTGCTCCCACAACAAATTTTTTGGCACGCTAAAGCAAAAGAATACGACAAAGCCGAAGAATACGACCTTTTCGACTGTATAGAGTGTGGCGCATGCGCTTACGTTTGCCCCAGCGAGATACCGCTGGTGCATTACTATCGCCAGGCTAAGTCTGAAATACGCATTCAGCGTGATGAAAAGAATAAAGCTGAAAAAGCTAAACAGCGTTTTGAAGCACGTAAAGAACGTTTAGAGCGCGAAAAACTTGAGCGCGAAGAAAAACATAGAAAAGCAAAAGAAGCACGATTAGCCGCCAACAAAGCCAAAGAACAAAATGCTGCAGCTGTAGATAATGCAAATAACTCGGCTGACGCTACCGCAACTGAAGCAAAGGACAAAGTAGCGGCGGCGCTTGCGCGTGCGAAAGCGAAAAAAGCGGCAATGCAGGCCAAGGCTAAGGCTGAGGACGAAAATACACCAGTAAACGCTGACGAGCCTAACCCAGCGGCGGACGATAAAAAAGCTCAGGTAGCCGCGGCAATTGCCAGAGCAAAAGCGAAGAAAGCAGCCCGAGCTCAAGGTTCAGAGCAAGCTGAAAACGCCACTGAGCCAGCGGCTCAGGCACCTTCGCCAGAAGATGATAAAAAGGCCAAAGTTGCCGCTGCTATCGCCAGAGCGAAAGCCAAGAAAGCAGCCCAAGCTGGCCAGTATTCAGATGCGTCAACAGAAAACCAAGCGGGTTCTCGAGACGAAAAAACTGCTGAGCTTTTAAATACTGAACCTGCAAATAGTGAGCCTTCAAAGACTGAAACTAACTCAGACCTATCAGTTGAGGAACAGAAAAAAGCGCGAATTGCAGCGGCCGTTGCTAAAGCAAAAGCGCAAAAAGCCGCTAAAAATAACGCAAGCGGACAATCTGAGCAGTCTACACCCACTCAATTAAACGAGCAGCAAGACAACCAGTCTAGAGAGCCGCTAGGTGAAACAGATGCTAAGGATGCAAAGAAGGCTAGGATAGCTGCTGCCGTTGCCAAAGCTAAACCCAAAAAGGCCGCGTCGCAAAAAGCACAAGCATCTACCCCTGTTGGCGAAGCTGACACAGACAGCCAGGACGCTAGCTTACAAAAAGAAGCAGATCCTCAAAGCGTCAACGGCCAAGATAATAGTGCTCAGAATAACAAGGCTCTAGATTCATCTAGCAACTTGAGCGAAGCGGAACAAAAAAAGGCCCGCATTGCTGCCGCTGTGGCGAAAGCAAAAGCCAAAAAAGCGGCTAAACAGGAAGATAATCTAGAAGATAATATTAAAGGCGAGCAAGAAGGTGCTGGCGATAGCGACCTCAGCATGGAGGCTGCTTCAACGCGAAAAGCGCAGGGTGTATCTAGCACGCCTAATGAGAATACTAAAGACGCTCCATTTACAAGTGACGCTGACGAGAAAAAAGCGCGTATAGCTGCCGCTGTGGCAAAGGCCAAAGCAAAGAAACTTGCTCAAAGCACTAATGACGATTTTGCAGCCTCACAAGATACTGCTGAACAAGAAAGTCACAAGGAATATGAGCAGAGCGAGTCGTCTAGTGAAGCAGAACAAGAACCAAGCGTGCAATCAACTTCTCAACCCACTGCTCAAGATGAAAAGAAAGCACGTATAGCGGCAGCCATTGCAAAAGCAAAAGCGAAAAAAGCGGCGGCTGAACAAGAGAAAGAATCAGAATGAAGTTAAGTTTATCGAGTTCACCACACCAACGGGTTAAACGAGATACCGGACAGGTCATGCGCATGGTTATTTACGCCATGATCCCAGGCATGATAGCCCAATCTTTTTTCTTTGGTTGGGGCATGCTTATTCAAGCGGTTATTGCAGTAGTAAGTGCACTGGTAATTGAAGGGGTTATTTTATTTTTAAGAAAGCGTCCTATCGAACGCACACTTACTGATTACAGCGCCGTTTTAACAGGCTTGTTAATCGCTATTAGTATTCCGCCTACTCTGCCGTGGTGGATGACGGTCATTGGAGTATTTTTTGCGATCGCGGTTGCTAAACAAGTCTATGGCGGGCTTGGTTTCAACATTTTTAACCCCGCAATGATTGCCTATGTGGTTTTGCTTATTTCATTCCCGGCAGCCATGAGTTTATGGCTACCGCCTGCAACCCATGCTGGGGTTACGCCAAGCTTCTTTGACTCGCTGTCATTGATATTTACAGGCTTCACTACCAGCGGCTACGATGTTACTCAGCTTAAAACTATTGCCGACGGCGTAACCATGGCTACACCTCTAGACACGTTAAAAACTGACTTAACGCAAGGTGTGACTTACACAGAGTCTTTAGCTAAACCAATTTTTGATGGCGGCGTATTTGATGCCGCTGGTGCAGGATGGGGTATGGTGAGCCTTGCCTATTTACTTGGCGGTCTTTACCTATGGAAAACCCGTGTTATTAACTGGCACATCCCAGGTGGCATGCTGCTAAGCGTATTTGTTTGTGCATCACTGCTTCATTTGGTTAACGCCGATTACTATGCTTCACCGCTATTCCACCTGTTTAATGGGGCAGTAATGGTTGGCGCTTTCTTTATCGCAACCGATCCGGTTTCCGCGTCAACAACCCCAAAAGGCCGAATTATATTTGGGGCTGCGATTGGATTTTGGGTAGTTATAATACGCACATTTGGTGGTTACCCCGATGCTGTGGCGTTTGCGGTGATCATTATGAATATGGCGGTACCGCTTATTGACTATTATACCCGCCCTCGTGTTTACGGTAAAAATGTGGGCAAAGGCCGAGGTAAGCAGTAATGATGAAAGAAAGCTTGGCCAAGAACGGCCTTATGTTAGGTGCGTTTGCCGTTGTCACCACTGCGTTAATAGCGTTAACCTTTTTCGGCACTCAAGACAAAATTGAGCAACAAAAGCAGCAAAAGCTTCTAAGCGTACTTAATGAAGTTGTGCCGAGTGAATTCCACGACAATGCTCTGTACGCCAACTGCACAGAAGTCGATGCCCCCGCACTGGGCATAAAAAAAGCCCATAAGATATACCGTGCCACGCTAAACGGCCAACCTAGCGCGCTTGTGTTGGAAGCCACTGCCCCCGATGGCTATAGCGGTGATATAGATATTGTTGTCGGTGTAAAAGTAGAACCACATATTGCCAACGGTAAACAACAGGGTATGCCAAATGACTCCCGTAGCAGTGAGAGTGAAAACCTCAATACTTCTTCACTACCGCTAACCGATATGGCAAAACTAGACGAGAGTTCTCCCGAAATGGATACGGCTGAAATAAAAACAACCAATATGAGAGTACTTGGCGTACGCGTTATCGAACATAAAGAAACCCCTGGGCTTGGTGATAAGATAGAGCTTGCAGTAAGCAATTGGATCACAAGCTTCAGCGGTAAGTCGTTCTCACCAGATAACTTAGCTCCATGGCAAGTCAAAAAAGATGGCGGCGAATTTGACCAATTCACAGGCGCTACTATAACGCCAAGAGCGGTAGTCACAGCCGTACGTGAAGCTTTACTTTACGCTCAGGCTAACCAAAGCGCGTTATTCTCCGCCCCCAACACCTGTGCAACAACAGATTCGGTTGAAACAATAGATGACGTTAACGTGGATGAAACCCAACCTCATAGTGTAGAGGAGTTATAACGTGACTGACTTTCGCGACCTGTCCTTGCAAGGGCTTTGGAAGAACAACCCTGCGCTAGTACAGCTGTTAGGATTGTGCCCCCTACTAGCCGTTACTGCTACCTTCATTAACGGTTTAGGACTTGGCCTTGCTACCATGTTGGTTTTAATTGGCAGTAACATTACCGTTTCACTCGTTCGAAATGTGGTAAGAAACGAGATCCGCATTCCTGTTTTCGTTATGATTATTGCAGCATTTGTAACCATTGTTCAGCTTCTAATGAATGCCTATACCTACGACCTTTACTTAGCGTTAGGTATTTTTATTCCACTGATTGTAACTAACTGCGCCATTATAGGACGCGCCGAGGCCTTTGCATCGAAAAACGGGCCCCTTGCGTCCGCATACGATGGGTTCATGATGGGCTTAGGATTTACCGCTGTGTTGGTTGTACTAGGTGGCATGCGAGAAATATTGGGTGCGGGGACGTTATTAGCGGGTGCAGATAGACTATTTGGCCCCATTGCTGCGAACTGGACTATTACACTGTTTAACACAGAAAACCCATTTCTACTTGCGATATTACCGCCGGGCGCGTTTTTAGGCATGGGACTTCTTATTGCTATTAAAAACAGCATAGATGCCAAGTTAGCCGCTAAGCAAACATCGCCTGCGGTGAAAGCTGAGCGCGTGCGCGTCACTGCAGAGAGTTAAATCATACCGTAATTGTTAGCGTAGCTTGACGGAGTAAGTGAAAACTTCAGCAGATGGTGCAAACGTTTTAACTTAAAAAATTTACACCTTGTTTAGCGTCCATATTAAAAAAGTATATAGAAATGAATGATGTAGTTAAGCCGGCAAAGCCGCTATCTAAGCAGGAAAAAGTAAAAGAAATAATGCGAATTTTGGATGACCTTTATCCAGAAATTCCTATCTTTCTAGATCACAAAGACCCATATACTTTACTGATTGCAGTTCTATTATCGGCACAATGTACCGACGAGCGCGTTAATCAAATTACGCCAAAGCTGTTCGCTCGCGCAGATAACCCCTACGACATGGTGTTGATGAGTATTGAAGAAATACAAGACATTATCCGCCCTTGTGGATTATCGCCTATGAAGTCGAAAGGCATTTGGCATTTGTCCGATATGATCATTAAACAACACAATGGTGAAGTCCCAGCAAACTTTGAAGCGCTGGAGGCCATGCCTGCTGTTGGCCACAAGACAGCCGCGGTGGTTATGTCTCAAGGCTTTGGCATTCCCGCTTTCCCGGTAGATACACATATTCATCGTTTAATGTACCGCTGGGGTTTATCGAACGGAAAAAGCGTAGAGCAAACAGAGCGCGATGCAAAACGCCTGTTTCCTAAAGAAAGATGGAACGACCTGCATCTACAGATTATCTTGTACGGCAGAGAATACTGCCCTGCTCGCGGTTTTGATTTAAATAAGTGCACTATTACCCGTGAATTTGGTAGAAAGAGCTTTATAAACGAAGTGCTGAAAGAACAAGAGAAAAAGCAAAAATTGGCGCTTAAGAAGAAGCGTAAATAGAACTTAAGGCAAGCCTTTGCGATTCAAACAAGGAGTCTATAGACTCCTTGTTTATATATCGGATAACGCTAATCTTGAGGGCTAAATTGGCGAAAAGCATAAGCTCTTGATGAAGCCTCTGTAGCTATGACAATACCATTTCTCTCAATAATTGAGTTTTGATATTCAAAGGGAAATACACCATAAGCGAGAAGCCCTTTATATTCGAAATCTTCAAAGCAGGTTTCCGCTTTAATCGTAATATCGAAAAGTGAATTGATTCCGCTAATTTGCTCGACAGAGCCTGAGTATACGCAACCATTAGTATCTGAACCGCTGATCCCCCCTTCATTATCGATAGCAAACGAACGAGTGTAGGCGCCATCAGACCAAGAACTTGCATAATTGCCAGCAATATCGATAAGTGAAACATCCTCGGTAGCGCTGACCTTGTTGGCAGAAAAATCAAGTGTGAGACCCGATACTGTCGCTGAGCCTTCTAAACTGTCACCATTCGCTGTGAGCTGCATTGTGCCATGCTTAGTCATGCCTTCTCCTGGATACAGCATGGTATCGTCAGAAGTAAAGGTATCTTCGCTTATGTCGCCGTGAGCAATAAGCGTGTCTCGCGAGGCCTGCGAAAATACAATAGTCTTACCCTCAGAGGAGATCGCAATAACAACCTCTTCTTGCCCATCTTCAACTGTTGAAGTTTGCCCAAACCATACGCCTAGTAATGAATCTGGCCTTACTACACTGTCATTACCATTTGTGCTACCGCCACAACCAACAAGCAAAAACGCACAGAGCAGTGAACCGAAATAAGTCTTATTGTTGATAATACTTGAGAAGGCTGATGTTCTATTTTTGAAATAAGTATAAAGAGGTATTTTCATATTTACTTTCCTTGTTATTTTTTCCTTTTCAAAAGGTAACATTATTTTTCACAACCAAGTAGACCTGCTTTGCGATTAACTTACGACTTCGGCTTGTGGTTTACCTCGAAAGCACATCTCAATTTGGCTATGATAAGCACGTCATATTTTTGCTCACGCAAATAAACAAAAATATAAAAATAATCCACGGAGAACACATGTCCCGATTGAATAATATCGCTAGGAATCTAGCGTTTGGTGCACTAGTAAGTGCATGCAGTTTCGGTGTTTTTGCTGAAACTTCACCCATTACAGACGAGCAAAAGAAAAATGCGGAAACGCTAATTCAAAAAGCGCTGAAAAGTGACTTAGGCTATAGCATCGTAGAATCACTAACTACAGAGATAGGCCCACGCCTTGGCGGTTCGGAAGCTGAAAAGCGAGCCAGAGACTGGGGCGTTAAGGTAGGAGAGCGCCTCGGATTTGATAAAGTGAGTATTGAAGAGTTTACCATGCCCTTCTGGGACAGGGGTCATTTACATATTTCACTTACTGCGCCTTATGCCCAACCGCTTTATGGCACAGCGCTAGGTGGAGCGGCTCCTTCAGATAGCGAGATAAACGCTGACATCGTGTATTTCAGAGATATTCACGCACTAACCGCAGTTAAAGACGGCGCGCTTAAAGGCAAAATTGCGTTTGTCGATGGCGATGCCATGGTAAAAAGTCAAACGGGTGCGGGCTATGGCCAAGCGAATCAACGTCGCCGTATTGGTTGGCAACATGCGCAGCGCGGTGGCGCTGAAGCGCTAGTTGTACGTTCGGTAGGCTCAGACTCTCATCGCTTCCCTCACTCTGGCATGATGAGCTCAGACGGCGATGAGTGGGCCGATATTCCGGTTGTTGCTATTTCTAACCCCGATGCTGATCATTTACGACGCCTACACAATTTAGGCAAGCCACTGTCGTTATCGCTTCATTCTGAGTCAAAGTGGAAAGGCGAAGTAAGCAGCGGCAACGTAATTCTAGATTTAGTCGGTAGTGAAAAGCCCGAAGAGATTGTGCTCATTGGTGGTCACTTAGATAGCTGGGACTTAGGCACCGGCGCTGTTGATGACGGTGCGGGCGTTGCTATTACCACAGCGGCAGCCGCTTTAATTGCATCACTGCCTGAACGCCCTAAGCGCACCATTCGTGTAGTTATGTTTGGCGCTGAAGAAGTGGGCTTATTAGGCGCGTTTGCTTATGCAAAACAGCATGAAAAGAACCTTGCTAACCACGTTCTTGCTACTGAGTCTGATTTTGGCGCACAAACAATTTGGCAACTTGTGTCAAATGTGAACCCTGAAGCAACAGTACTGGTAGATGAAATCGCAAAGATCTTGTCACCTCTGGGTATAATTCGCGGTGGCTCAGACGTTGCCGGAGGTGGCCCCGATATTATACCGCTAGCAGCGAAAGGCGTACCGACTATCCGGTTGAACCAGAACGGTCGAGATTATTTCGATCTTCATCACACGCCTGATGACACATTAGACAAAATTAACCCTGATGAACTGGCTCAAAACATTGCAGCTTATGCAGCAAGCATATATCTGTTAGCAGATTCAGACGTCGACTTAAAAGCCAAATAATAGCGGCAGGTTATTTCTATAATGACATTGGTTAGTACACACCCGTACTAGCCAATGCTTCTCTTGCAACAGCCCCCCTTTATTTACAGCGCTTTATACATACCACGCAGTTGCACTACTAAAAAGGCAAGAGCTATAACCTTTTAACTTTTTAGCATTATTATTGACTATAAAGCGATAAGGGTAGAGCGAGCTTAATTAGCTCTTTTGAATAAGCTGAGCAATGAATCGCTTTGCTTCTTGTCTTGATGATAACTGAACATGTCGGTAGGTATTCGCATGTTTGAAGGCAACAGCTGTTTTATTTATGGAGATATTTGAAATTAACGCACCTGGAATAAGGCTGTTAATGGTAGAGATAGAGTTTTGAAATTGCATATTAGATACTTCTTTATTGATATAGTTTGTTTTGAATTCCTCGCAGGTTGGGTTAAGAAATCTAAAAACGAAAATTAGGCTCTTTTCACATTTTTTGTGTAAAAGAGCCCATCTTTGCGGGTTACTTCAGATAAGAGAAATAACCCTAAGCTGGCTTACAGGTCTTAAAGAACTGTTACGTTAGCAGCTTGTGGGCCTTTTTGGCCTTGTTCAACTTCAAAGCTAACCGCTTGACCTTCAGCAAGAGTCTTGAAGCCGTCAGAAGTGATTGAACGGAAGTGTACGAATACGTCTTTGCCACCAGCTTCAGGAGTAATGAAACCGAAACCTTTTTCTTCGTTAAACCACTTAACTGTACCGTTTACAGAATTAGACATAATAATAACCTTTTAAAAAAATTGATGTAATGGTGGAAGCCACCGAATAGCAATAGACATAACTAAGCTAGTAAAGCAGTTGTATATCTATCTAGCACTTCAATTTGAAGGTATAAAGAAAGGTACAGCGCAGTATTAGGTAAAGCATAAAACATATCTAGAGCGAGCGAGACAGTACAGGTAATTGGTCGCCATGTCCAATTATTTCGGGATTATTTTTTAAGCATTGCAATGCGACCTTATCAATTGGGCCCACAATGAATACGTATGTTTGTATAACGCCAATACCAGCTAAGTTAGTCTTATTCTTTTTTTGCTAGGTTTTAATTATGACAGATATGTATTTGTTATCGGGTAAAACCGCCATTGTGACAGGTGGCGGCAAGGGGCTGGGTAAAACTATAACTCACTTTCTATTAGAAGCAGGAATGAAAGTAGCTATTTGCGGACGCACTGAGGAAACGATAACCAAGACAGTTAAACAATTAGATGCGCTATTCCCCGGTAAAGTCATTGGGGCAAAATGTGATGTATCAAAAAGTGATGAAGTCGCAAGTTTCGTAAAAGAAGTTAAAAATACATTTGGCGAACTTCACGTTCTTATCAATAACAGTGGTTTTGGTAAAGAAACGCTCATCTGGGAAACCAGTGAAGACGATTGGGACGAAGTGATGGATACCAATGTAAAAGGTTCCTTCCTTATGTGTAAGCAAGTAGTGCCCCATATGATTGAAAATCGAGAGGGTTACATTATCAATATTGCCTCTCAGGCGGCACTAAATGGATATGCCAATGCGGGCGTTTACTGCGCGTCGAAATTCGCATTGGTGGGGCTTGGGAAAGCTCTTCAAGAGGAAGTGCGACCTTATGGCATTCACGTTCATTCACTCAACCCTGCGCTAATTCAGTCACAGAAAATAGGATCTGAGAAGATAGACAAGGGTCTGATTCAAAACGAAGACTTAGGCGAAATGGTCGTCTACCTGTTAAGCCAGCCTCGTCGGCTTAAAATTGATAATATCGGCATGTGGGGTTTTTAATACGTTTAAGTGGAATTGTAAAACTGTCTTAAAGCGTTAACATTTCCCCATTATCATAGCGTGTCGTTTGCGTTTACCAACGAGAGTACTCTGCGAGGCTTTGTCTGGATGGAGTTCTGTGTAGCTAGAGTTCTGGATACATGTGGCATTTGCAAACGCGCACTTACAATGCAGTGTACCATCGGGTAATTCTGATGGTTCAAATAGGAAATAGTTATGCGAATGCTTCACACCATGCTTCGAGTTGAAAACTTAGAGGCTTCACTTCACTTCTACACCTCATTGATGGGCATGCGCCTTCTTCGACAATCAGAAAACAAAGAGTATGAGTACACCCTCGCTTTTGTAGGATACGGAGAAGAGACCGATAGCACTGTGTTAGAGCTTACCTATAACTGGGGTGACAACACCTATGATAAGGGTAACGCGTATGGCCACATCGCCATTGAAGTAGACGACATCTATCAATTTTGTGAAAACTTAGAGGCAAATGGCGCTGAGGTGTACCGTAAACCCGGCCCCGTAAAAGGTGGCTCTACCGTCATCGCTTTTGTACGCGATCCAGATGGGTATGCCATAGAACTTATTCAAAATAAGTCTATTTCACTATAGCAGCACGGCGTCGCCAATATCTTCTAAGCGCTCGTAACATAAGCTTTCTGTGAAATGTAAGGCATAAATAAGATGGCGATAAAAGTAAACACATGGAGTGGCAGTCACATGCTAGGTAACCGCTTATTATTTTCTTTAAACCGGGTAAGCAAGGGTATAGCGGGTTCGTCGAACCAGCTCAAACTGAGATTAAAGGGCAATGCTAGGTTGCGCAATAGATACACAACTAGATTGACATCGTTACTACCTGCTTTGGTTGTGCTATTTACAGGTGTCCTTGCCTCTGAGAGTACGCTTGCAGCTGATGCTACGAATAGTAAAACTTCGCACGCTGAAGCAGAACGTACCACTAGTGAAAGACTGCATTTTACCGTTATCGCCCATCGAGGTGCTTCTGGCTATTTGCCGGAACATACCCTTGAAGCAGCCACGCTAGCGTTCTCGCTGCGTCCTGACTTTATAGAGCAGGATGTTGTTATAACCAAAGATGACATCCCCGTTGTATTGCACGACATTCACTTAGAGACAGTCACTAATGTAGAAGATATTTTTCCAGCACGTCACCGAAAGGACGGACGCTATTACGCCCGTGACTTCACTCTCGAAGAGCTTCGAGCGTTGCGGGTACATGAGCGTGCTAACAGTGACGGGGAGCAGGTTTTTAAGAGTAGGTACCGCGGCACCCAGGCTAATTTTAAAGTGGCCACGTTAAGTGAACACTTTGAACTAATCAGCGAACTTAACCGCCAATTCGGCACATCTGTAGGCGTATACCCAGAAGTAAAGTCCCCTGCCTTTCACATTGCTGAAGGTATTGATGCCAGTAAGATGGTTATCGACACATTAAAAAACTACGGGTTTGCGGGAGAAAACGGCAATAGCTACCTGCAGTGCTTTGACTTCAATGAGATCAAACGCATTCGTGAAACCCTTGGCTATAAGGGCAAAGTAGTTATGCTGATTGGCGAGAACGATTGGGGAGAGAGCGACACCGACTACGAATGGCTGCGTACACAAGAAGGTATGAAGCAAGTCGCGAAGTATGCGAATGGCATAGGCCCTTGGTTAGGCCATTTAATGGATACTCAGGCAATGGCTAAAGGGAAAGTAGAAGCAGCTAGTTGGGTTAAGTACGCTCACGATAACGAACTTACCATTCATCCCTACACTTATCGTCAGGATGCGCTTCCGGCGGGCATGTCTGGAAAACAAATTTTAGATGCATTGCACAAGGTAGTGCGAGCTGATGGCGTTTTCACCGACCATTTAGTGCCTGTATTAACCTGGCGAGACAAAACAAATTAACGCAAGTTAAACGGGTTTGAGGCGCTTGAGCAAGCGCCTACGACTTGGATAGTCGTACCACTACGCGTCTGTTTTGCGCACGGCTTTCCCGCGTATCGTTTGGCGCGATATGGCGTTTTTCACCATGGCCTGTTAGCTGGATTCTATCTTCAGGTACACCTAGCGTAGTTAGATAGCTTTTTACTTCATTGGCCCGTCGAATAGACAACTGTTCGTTGTTGTAACGGCCACCGTAACTGTCCGTGTAACCATCGAGAAGCACAAGCTCCAATTCGCTGTCTTCTTTTAAATATTCGCCAATCATAGTTAAACGCTTTTGCGAATACTTAGTAAGCTCTGTGCTGTTGTTCTGATAAGACAACACAGTGTAGGCGATGTCATCAAAACTAAAGGGAAGCAAGTTCGACACGCACTTAACAAAGTCGCGATACACGCCTGAGAAGTTGCTTGCGTTTAATGCCACACTCACTTGGTCATATTTGTTATACCAGTCTTGATAGTAAATCGTGGGCCAAAAGCCTTTCTCTAACTCAGACAACATAGTCCATGCAGCCTCTTGTGGCAGGTCGCCATTGTATTGCTTTCGAATAGACATATCCGCGATGGTCTTTGGCGCCACACCCGGCATCCACTTTGGCGGAACAGAGTAGACCGCAGCCACATCAAACTTGTTTGGCAGCATATACATGTCTAATTCAAATTCCATGTTTAGCTGCTTCGACGCGGAACTCGTAAACATGGCTTCGCCGTAACCAGGCAATTCGTGGTTAAGCGTACACTGCAGGCGCGTGTCCGTATCAATACGCCAGTTGGAACTTTCAATGGTTGCAGAATATTGCCGCATGGCAGCATGGGACGACAGCGACCCCACCATCCCCAATAAAGCGATATATTTTAATTTCAACACCATTTCGACACCATAACGAAAGTCTGACTAACACGAGCGTAGGCCTTTTAACCGCCCACCAACCTTTAAGAGCCATAAATTGTAACCATTCGCTTTAAGTCGCGAATAGTGAGTTTTGAAAATTCATGGTTAATATGATTATCGTCCAAAGTGTAGAAAAGTTTAGCGTTTAATACCATTAGCGTTTCGTACTACTAGTTGCTTCTCATCTTCGCGGTTTTCAAATTGAAACTGGCAACTCGAAGATATCCTTGCGATAATTCTTTTTGCTAATAAGTTTCGCAGGTAGGTTTGCATAAAAAGCAACCAACCAGTTTCTGCAATCTAGTTTTACAAGAGTGTTTATGTCTGCCAACCCGCCCCTTCTTTCCCAGCGCTTTCGAGGTTATTTTCCCGTTGTCATCGACGTTGAAACGGCCGGATTTAATGCAGGCACTGACGCCTTATTAGAGTTAGCAGCGGTTACGGTGAAAATGGATGAAGACGGAGTACTGCATCCTGACCAAACCTTTCACTATCATATAGATCCGTTCGAGGGCGCTAACCTTGAGCCTGCGGCATTAGAATTTAATGGCATTGATCCTAATTGCGCATTACGAGGTGCTATAGAGGAAAGCGAAGCCATGAAGGATTTATGTAAAGGTATTCGCAAAGCACAGAAAAATGCGGACTGTCAGCGTTCTGTTATCGTTGCTCATAACGCAACGTTTGACCAAAGCTTCGTTAATGCTGCTATTGAGCGCTGCAATATAAAGCGCACGCCCTTTCATCCATTTGTTTCCTTCGATACCACCAGCCTAGCAGGCCTTGCTCTTGGTCAAACTGTGCTGGTAAAAGCATGCCGAGCGGCGGGTATATCGTTTGACCAAAATGAAGCGCATAGCGCCCTTTACGATGCACAGAAAACCACCGAACTATTTTGCTACATGGTAAATCGTTATAAGGCGTTAGGTGGCTGGCCAGTAGAAAATCAAGAATAGTTTTTGTTCGATAAATGCCATAAATAAAAACAGCGCCCAAAGGCGCTGTTTCTTTATTATCTTTAAACAGGCTAGCTTATAGCTTATCTGCTTCTTCAGATAGGTATTTAGCTACACCTTCAGGTGATGCGTCCATACCTGATTTACCTTCAGTCCAACCTGCTGGGCAAACTTCGCCATGCTCTTCGTGGAACGCTAGAGCGTCGACCATGCGAAGCATTTCGTCAACGTTACGACCAAGTGGAAGATCGTTTACTACTTGGTGACGAACCATACCTTCGGCATCGATTAGGAATGAACCGCGGAAAGCAACACCATCTTCTGGGTGCTCGACATCGTACGCTTGGCAGATGTCGTGTTTTACGTCTGCAACAAGAGTGTACTTAACTGGACCAATACCACCTTGATTTACTGGGGTATTTCTCCACGCATTGTGTGAAAACTGAGAGTCGATTGAAACACCAATTACTTCAACACCGCGCTTTTTAAACTCGTCAAAACGCTTGTCGAAAGCGATAAGCTCTGACGGGCATACAAAAGTAAAATCTAGCGGGTAGAAGAATACAACCGCTTTTTTGCCCTTAATTGCTTCACTTAGTGTGAAAGAATCTACGATTTCACCGCTACCAAGTACCGCTGCAGCAGTAAAATCAGGCGCAGGACGGCCAACTAATACACTCATGAGTCTCTCCATTTATATTTGGATTGTAATAATAGAAGTGATTACATTGCGTAACCACTTTGATGGGAAATTTCCTTCCCAGAAAATAGGTACGAATACGGAAATAACAATATTAAACAATGAGTTTTTTTACTGCTCGTACCAATAATGATAGTCCGCATAAATAGTTATCCAGATATTGCCCAGTCATTACCCAGTATTTACCAAATTTCGGTTTATTAAACTTGTCATTATCTACTTGCCAAAACGAAGAATAACAATTATTATCATTTCCAGATTCATTTGGAGTACGTTTAATGTTTGTTTGCATGTGCTATGGGGTAACAGATAAAAGCATTCGCGCGGCGGTTGAAGAAAACGGCGTGGGCAATGTGCGTGAGTTACGCCAACATTTAGAGCTAGGCTCGCAGTGCGGTAAGTGCATCAACATGGCGCAACAAATTATCGATCAAACCATCATTGATGAGTCGCTTTTCAAAGACGTCGGCTAATATTTAAGTCCAAGGCTAAATAGCACAGCCTTATAGTCAAACACGCTTGCCCTATCTATTTAAACTAAAGCTTTATCCATCTAGGAAAGCTCGGACTAACTCCCTCACCTTTTCCCAAATTAGCTCCGTCAATACTATTAGCTATTTAAAGCGATATTCAACACCTGCATAGTAAAACGCGCCATTAATGCCGCCCGGAGATGTAGGTGGGTAAAGCGCTCCCACTTCCTCTTTAAACGGGTTTTCATCTGGCAATGCATCAAATATATTTTGCGCACCAAAAGTAACTTGGGTATCAGGCAAAACGTTCCAAGCAAGTTGAGCGTCGAAAGTGGTTAGCGCACTGCCGTAAATATCTAAACCTGCCGAAGCATCAAGATGGTCTTCATAAAATTTACCGTAGTAATTTAAACGCCATGTCATTGCCCATTTATCTTTTGATTGCTCTAACGTAATGCTCCCCCTATGAGCCGGAAGATTGTCTTCTAGCATACGTATTCGAGCATCGGTTAAGTTGGGCAGAAGCGTTATTTCCCCATCGCTTAACACCGGGTACAAAGAGACACGCTCCACTTGCGTGTCTGTCCAGTTATAAGCAACTAACACTGAGTTTGACCAGTCACCTAATGCGAAATTGTAGTTAACAACTAAATCGACACCCTGAGTTTTAGTATCAAAATCATTAGTAAAATACTTAGCTGAATTATATCGAGCCGCATCGGGGCGCCCTCGCGCAATAAGCGCATTAACGTCATTGTCGGTTAAAGGAATGGCCGATGTGGTACTAATGCGATCGATAAGGCGAATATTAAAATAGTCTAGCGTAGCAAAGAAATTTTCACTTGCTTGCATAACTACGCCCAAGCTAAAGTTTACAGATTCTTCTGGCGTCAGCGGCGTGGCGCCAAGCTGCTGCGAGATAAGGTCGGTTGGAGGCAAGGTTGCTTGGTCTTCTAAACCGTTAACGCCATAGGCAGTGGTTACGTTTATAACGTTGCTTTGCCCCACCGTCGGTGCTTTAAAGCCCGTATTGACAGAACCTCGCAGTGCAAACTCTTCGTTTAGTGTGTAGCGCGTACTTAGCTTTCCATCGAAAGTTGAGCCGAAATCACTGAAATGCTCGACCCTCGTTGCTAGACCAAACTGCCATGCTTCGGTTGCATAAAACTCCACATCAGCATACGCCGCCCAGTTGCTGCGACTCCAGTGCCCTGCAGATTGCGGCTGATAACCAGGAAAGCCATTTGAGCCAATTGAAAAGCCTTCACTTAAGCCTACCGGTGGCTCTAAAGCGAAAGGACCAGCAATATACGAGGCTTCATCTCCCGCTTTCTGAAAATAGGTTTCTTTTCGCCATTCAACCCCAGCAGCAATGCTCACGGGGTCGTCAAAAATGGTCTGAATTAGTTTCGTAAAGTCTAGGTTTAGCGTGCGCTCAACTTGCGATACCCCACCTGGCGAAAAGGTCGTTGGACTTTGCGGGCCAAGCGAAGGATTGACCGTATTTGATATGGTGTACTCAATATCGCTATAGCCCAAGGTGGCACTGATATCCATCGCCCACCCGTAAGACAATTCTTGCTTTATGCCCATTGCAATAGAAGCATCGGTAATCGTTCCACCGAACCGAGGAGTAAAACCACCAGGGAACCACTCATTGAAGGCAAAGCAGTTTGCTCCAAGTGCTGTCGTGTTATCTGCGATAAGTTGGTAGTCGGGGTCTTCTAGTACATTGTCATTCGATAAAGAGATTGAAGGGCATGCTATACCGCTGTTTAGTCCATCTAAATCGGCAACGATAAGACGGCTTTCGCCGGTATTTGCATCCGTTCGGCTAAAAACACCTTCACGAGTTTGCGGGTTTCGAAAATAAAAACCTCCGTTTATTTCTCTTCTCGCAGCGGTTGCAAAGCTATAAAAATGGGAGGTAGCCGAAAGATCAGCACCAGTATTGAGTGCGAGCTTAATATCCTCGCTAACATCAAGTGCTCCCCAAATTTGAGATGGCGAAGCAATAAAGCTATTTCCTTGGTCAATTAGCATTTGAGCATCGCCTCGCTGTATAGAGCGCGACGTGCCGTTTTGCTGTCGGTATTCCGCCGTAGCGTTCAAAAACCCCGATTCTCCTAACCCAAAGCCTTTATTAAGCTGTATTTGAAACAGTTCGCCATCGCCCTCACTGTATCCTCCGACTTTAAGCGCAACGCTTCCGCCCTCGCGGTCATCTTTTAGCACAAAATTGATCACGCCAGCGATAGCATCTGAGCCATACTGGGCAGACGCCCCGTCTCGCAGTACTTCCACTTGTTTTAACGCATAAGCAGGTATAACGGATATATCGGGACCTTGAGCACCATCAGATAACCCGCCGCCTAAAAACGTAATAACCGCTGAACGGTGGCGTCGCTTGCCATTTAACAACAGCAAAGTGTGATCTGACGACATACCTCTTAGGTTAGCGGGTCTCACCAAGCTGCTAGCGTCATTGATCGGCTGGTCGTTCACGTTAAGTGAAGGCACCATAACGCTTAGCATGGAAAGGACGTCGCTATTGCCTTGTGAACTAAGTTTATCTGCTCCAATAACATCAAGAGGAACCGCCGAGTCGACGGCACTTCGAGGCGCGTTACGAGAACCAACGATAGCAATTTTTTCAAGCCCGTTTGCGCTATCGTCATCTTGCTGTTCATCATCATCAGTCTGTTTACTTTGTGCTGTGAGCGATGCACGGGAACGAATACTCAATGCCCCATTTTCATCGGCTACCACCGCTAATTCAGTGCCTTCAAGTAGCTGAGCTAATGCCTCACTTAAGGTAAAGGTTCCTTTAAGCGCATTGGTCGTTACTTTCTTCGCCAAATCAAAAGGAAACAAAAGCGTAGTGTTGGCCTGTTTAGCTAATTCAGTTAAGGCTTCGTTAGCGTTTTGTGCTGGAATAGAGAAACTAAAAGCATCGGGCGCTGATGCCGGAAGAGTTTTAGAAGGTTGAGAATTTTTTAACGTTGAACCGCCCTGGTCTTGCGCATAAAGTGACGGTGTTACGAATAAGAATAAACATACACTCGAGGCAATATGTAAGGGCGCTGTAAACGCAGAGTTGGAAAACCACGCCGTTGTTTTGTGCGAAACGCAACCAGCCGAACACGCAAGGGCATGCAGCTTCTCTATTGCCTTTTTCGTTTGCCTGCTTATCGCTAAATTGCCGTAATGCAAGATATATAATCGATGTACTTATTATTTTAGTTATATTGTCACATTAAATAAATTGATGCCAATAGGGAATAACTAATAGCACCGACCTATCAAACAATATTTAACTTTTCGCTAGCTTAAGCTCAATACTGGTTTCTGTAACTTTCTCATAAGTTATATTGAAGCTGCTTTCTAGTGCCGACAACAAGCCGTCTATGTCGCCCACTTTGAAATAGCCCGCCACTCTGCGCTTACGTAAACTATTGTCAGAAATGTGAAAACGAACTGGCGTATAACGCCCAATTTCTAGAAGCACGGATTCAAGGGGCTCGCCTTTAAAAACTATCATACCCTGCTGCCATGCTAAATCATCATCAATCTCATCTTGCGACATACTTTCACGGGCTTCTACTTTGCCCAAAACAGTCGCTTTCTCCCCAGCAAACATTAGCAAACCTTCCTCTGTAACAGGGCGCTTACCAAAAAGTGATTCATTTGAAGATGATGCTTTAAAGCGGTCTTTAACTAATACTTTGCCATCGGTAACAACAAGTTCAAAAGCGTTGTCGTCAACATACTGCATATTAAACGCGGTACCTACTGCTGTTACAGTATTGTTTCCAGCGGTAACTGAAAATGGACGGGTTTTATCATGAGCCACTTCAAAATGAGCTTCGCCTTTTAAAAGCACAATATTACGTGCACTTGATGTGAAATCTACCGTTACTAAAGAGTTGGTGTTTAGATGAAGCTGCGAACCATCGGATAAGGTTATATTTTTCTGTTCGCCGACCCCCGTCTGAACTTTTTGGCTAACAGCTGCAAATTCTGGCGTGCTATTTAACCATGTGCGCTGAACAATGACGCCAATTGCAATTGCCATGACCAAGAACGTGGCAGCAATACCCCATACAGCGTTTTTCGGTAGGGCGCGTTTTTTAGCAGTGTGTCTTGCTGTCGGTTGTGGGAATAAGCCGCTTAATTCATTAAGCACCGACATATCATCCCACAAGCTTGCGGCATCTAATAGAGCTTGGCGATGGGCATTGCTCTCTGCCAGCCATGTGTCTAACTCTACCTTTTCGTCACTTTTTAAACCGCGATCGAGACGGCTCACCCAAAGGCACGCTTGCTCTTGGATATCTTCTTTGCTTGAAAACTGGCGAATATTATTCATGTTAACTACTGCTTATGTCCTGAGTCGCGGTAGCAGTTGCACGGGGAGATGCACTGTCATTTGAAAGCTCTGCTAAATACCTAGAGCACATCATTAAACCTTTGGCGACATGCTTTTCGACGGTGCTTTCGCTTAGCCCCACAAGCTCTGCAATCTCTTTTTGTCGCATGCCATATACTTTTTTAAGTAAAAATACGCGTTTTACATCAGCAGACAGCGTGTCTGTCGCTCGGCAAAAATGAATAAAGCGCTCTTTACTTTCTACATTTTTTTCTAAACTGTGCCCCACTAGTTCGTAAGGCAAAATATCCATGTCGTCTAGCTGCTTGTTTTTGTTTTCTGCTTTTGCAACATGGTTCAGCGCTAAGTTACGCGCTGTCTTGAGCATATATGTCCGCTCATATTGTATTTCTTGTTTTAATTCTGCTTCGTAGCTTTTTATAAAAGCTTCTTGCACGATATCTTCGATGTCGTCGGCGCCAACAATAGAACCTACCGCGCGCATTAACTTCGAGCGGTATTTTAAAAAGGTTTCAGCTACTGTCGACTTGCTTGTCATAATAATAAAAGTTGTGTGTTTCGAATTGCTTACAATGGCATCAATAATGCCTGTTTCTTCATGACTTTTCACGCAAATGATGTTCGAAATAGAAAATAAAAGGGGAGCTAATGCTCCCCTCCACGTCGAAACATTTGTGAAAGTTGTTTTCGCTAGTACTAGCGATTAAAAAGTGTAAACACCTCTTAGATAATAGAAGCCACCGTTAATACCGATTGGTGAGGTAGTTGGATACAACGAACCTGCTATACCGGCATATTGTGTATTCTCATCTGGGTATTCATCAAAGGCGTTTTTCGCGCCTACCGTTACAGTAAACTCTTCAGTGAAGTTGTAAGCCACTTCTAAGTCCACAGTAAACTCTGAACCTACTTTATCAATAGGCAATGCAGAATCTAAGTGATCTTCAAAGATGCTACCGTAATAGTTCAAGCGTGCAAGGAAGCGCCAGTCACCGTTGGTGTGATTTGCTGTTGCACTGTAGCGCACTGCAGGAAGGTTATCTTCTAGCATGCGAATACGGAAGTCAGAGATGTTCTCTGACGCGCGGTCTACTTCAGTCGACGTCCAGTTGTAAGCAAGTGAGAACTTAGTTTCACCGCCCATCATTTCCATTGCGTAGTTCGCTACAACGTCTACACCTTCTGTCGTTGTATCGAAGTCATTCGTAAAGAAGCTGATCTCTTGGAAGCTAGACGCATCATTAATGCCTTGCGCAAGAAGCGCAGCTATATCATCGTCTGTTAACTCGATACCAGACGCCGTACTAATACGGTCAGTCAGCTCAATGTTGTAGTAGTCAGCGGTAATGAATAAACCATTTTCAAAGTCTGCTACTACACCAAATGTAATGCTTTCTGACTCTTCAGGTGTTAGCTGCTCGCCACCTTTAAGCTGTGATACCGGATCCGTTGGCGGTAACGTTGCACGGTCAATAAGCTCACCACCTGTACCGAACGCTGTGGTTACGTTACGAACGTTACTTTGACCAAGCGTAGGCGCTTTAAAGCCTGTTGAGAATGCACCACGGAACGCAATGTTCTCTAGCGCTTGCCAACGGAAAGCAATTTTACCTTTCGTGGTATCGCCAAAATCAGAGAAGTCTTCGTAACGTAGCGCACCAGCTAGCATGAAGTTTTCAGTGATATAGGCTTCTGCATCAATGTAAAGCGCGATGTTGTTGCGGGACACACGACCTTGGCTATTGGCCGCCAAGCCAGGGAAACCATTTGAGCCAATGCCAAAGCCTTGTGTCGCCAGCGGACCTATTTCATAAGAGGCAGTATCACCTGCAACGCTCTCATAACTTTCGTTGCGGTATTGGAAACCAGTCGCTACGAATAGCGGCTCATACAAACCAACATCGAAAGGTTTTGTAAAATCAATATCAAGTGTTTGCTCAGACTGTGTGTAACGGCCTGGACTGAATGACGTTGGCGTTTCTGGGCCAAGCGACGGGTTGATAGTGTTACTAATAGCAAAATCAACTTCGTTTTGACCTAGGTTTAAACTTACGTCATAGGTAATGTCGTTGTCTAACTCGCCTTTAGTACCAAAAACAAGAGACATATCGGTTACCGTACCGCCAAAGCGAGGTGTGAAGCCACCTGGAAGCATTTCGTTAAACGCGAAGCAATCTGGGTTGTTCAAGACTTGGTTAATATATGTAGTATTTTCCAGTACATTGAAGCCTTGATAGTTTGTGCTACCGTTGATGATTTCGCCTGCTCTTATACCGGTTGGACAGTTGCCAGACATATCGCCTGTTAAGTCACCGACGAGTAGCAACTGATAGCCTTCATTAATGTCACCATCTTCGTTCGTTGTTAGAACTCCGTCACCATTTACATCTGCTTCCTCAAAGCCACCGTCGTTCACACCACCACGGTTATGCGGGTTACGGAAATAGAAGCCCCCTTCTACCTCACGCTCGGCAAAGTTACCAAATATATAAGCTTCTGACGTGTCGGAAAGCTCTAGTCCCGCGTTAGCGAAAAGCTTGATGTCATGCTTAATTTCAGGCGAACCCCAAATCTGGGCAGGGTCTGCTACAAAAGTGTTGCCTGCCGCAATAAGCGCCGCTGCATCGTCACGCTGAACGCTGCGAGACGTATCGTCAGCAGTACGGTATTCTGCTGAAAGGTTAAGAAAGCCCTTGTCAGAAAGTGGTAAACCCACGTTACCCGACAGCTGAATCATGTCGCCATCACCTTCGTAGTAAGAGCCATAGCGGGCTTCAAATGTACCGCCTTCCGACGCATCATTAAGTACGAAGTTAATTACACCGGCAATAGCATCTGAACCATATTGCGCCGCTGCACCGTCACGCAGTACTTCCACCTGCTTAAGTGCCGCTGCAGGAATTACAGAGATGTCAGGACCTTGTGCACCATCTGAAAGACCGCCACCTAAGAAAGTGATAACCGCAGAGCGGTGACGACGTTTACCATTTACAAGCACTAGCGTATGATCTGATGCCATACCGCGCAGGTTTGCAGGGCGAACTAGCGTTGAAGCATCGTTGATTGGCTGGTCGTTTACGTTAAAAGACGGAACGACAGTTTGCATCATAGATACCATATCTGTGGCACCCTGCTGCTTGAACTCTTCGTCAGAAATAATATCAATTGGAACCGCTGAGTCTGCTACAGAGCGAGGCGCTGCGCGCGAACCAACGACGGCGATTTGTTCATAATCTTCAGCTTTAGCACTCTCTTCTGCTTCTTGCGCATAAACAGGCGCTGTAGCCATTACTGAAAACGCCGCAGATGCAGCTAATACGCCGCGCACGTTTTTAGTCAATAAAGACAAGGATGTATTCATGGTGGTTTCCCGGATTTTCTCTAAAACACTTTCAGCGTTATTCACACAATAAAAAAGTGTTTCGAGAGGTTGTTGTTTTATACCTTCAACACTGACTCATTTGCGGCCAGCTGCATGTTTTTATAGAACGCAAGATATTAAAAAACAAACCTTTTTCGACAAAATAAAAATATTTTTTTAGACCATAGAGGATCTTTATTTCTGACCTGTCTATATAGTTTTTACGGGAATAAAAGTGAGAAGTTTTTGGCGGCTTTTAATGAAAAAAGCTGACATAAAGCCAGCTTTTTAATCGATATTTAAAATATCAGAAATCTGCTACAAATCGAAAGATTTACTCTTCTTCTTTGTATTTTTCAGCTGTCTCTTTGATAAGCGGCTGAAGTTCGTTTTGCTGGAACATTTCAATAATAATATCGCAACCACCAACAAGCTCACCTTCTACCCATAGCTGTGGGAATGTAGGCCAGTTTGCGTATTTAGGCAGTTCAGCACGAATATCAGGGTTTTGTAGAATATCTACATAAGCAAATGGTTCGCCACATGACATCAACGCTTGTGATGCTTGTGAAGAAAAGCCACAGCTAGGTAGCTTAGGAGAACCTTTCATATACAACAAAATTGGGTTTTCTTCGATTTGCTGCTTGATTCTATCTAGCGTTGATTGATTTTCAGTATTATCCATTTGATTCCTCTGAGCACAAAAGTGTATTCCCTCTAAGATGGGAATGCATGAATGATTTATCAAGGTAAAGGGTATCATAAAATCCCTTTTATTTACCCATCACTGAATTGATCTTTTAGTAGGCTCCATCGCTATCTACTTGTACATCTACCAACTCTATATTTTCACAAAATAGATTTTGAAAAAAAATTCACAATTTTGTCATTGAGTTATAAGACTTTATCCCCACATTTGGGATATGCTCTAGCGTCTAAAGTGATATAGTCAGCTAGGCGTTGACTGGCACTTATCGAACAGGCGAAGATAAGTGTGCTTTAGACTACAATACTAAACCAACATGGAGACCGTCATGGCTTTTGAACTACCAGCATTACCATACGAACAAAATGCACTAGAACCGCATATTTCTGCTGAAACGCTTGAGTACCACTATGGCAAGCACCACGCTACTTATGTAACTAAGCTTAACGGCCTAGTTGAAGGTACTGACATGGAAAACAAAAGCCTAGAAGAAATCATCAAATCTTCTGAAGGCGGTGTTTTCAATAACGCAGCGCAAGTTTGGAACCACACGTTCTACTGGCACTGCCTTAGCCCGAATGGCGGCGGCGAGCCTACTGGCGCACTAGCTGATGCGATTAACGCAAAATGGGGTTCATTTGCAGACTTCCAAGCAGCGTTTAACGACAAAGCAGTTAACAACTTCGGTTCTAGCTGGACATGGCTAGTTAAAACTGCAGACGGTAGCCTAGATATCGTCAACACTAGCAATGCAGAAACCCCTATTTCTGGCGATGATCTGACACCAGTACTTACTGTTGACCTTTGGGAGCACGCTTACTATATCGATTACCGTAACGCGCGTCCTAAGTACCTAGAAAACTTCTGGGCTCTAGTTAACTGGGAATTCGCAAGCAAGAACTTTGCGTAAGCGAAACCTTTAAAAGCTGTGTGCCTATTGTGCACGACAGTTTTTGCCTTTGTGATTTAAAAAGCCCCGCTTTCGAGCGGGGCTTTTGTTTGTGCGAAAATGTTCATCTAGAGACACTAAATTCTTATTAAAGTTGCATTTTTCATTAGACGAAAAGATTAAAAACTATACACAATAATTACTATCCTTTTCCCAAATACCTACTAAGCTGAAATTACGGGGTTCCGTATTTAAGGGGTATTCATGGGTATTTTTGAACACTATCAAAGTCGCTATGAAGAGCGAAAACAGGAAGAGTTCACCATTGGGGAGTTCCTTGAAATTTGTAAAGAGGATCAAACCGCTTATGCAAATGCAGCAGAACGTTTGTTACAAGCCATCGGTGAGCCAGAACTAATCGACACTGCCAACGACCCGGCGCTTAGCCGCATTTTCTCTAACCGCGTCATTTCTCGTTATCCAGCTTTTTCAGAATTCTATGGCATGGAAGAGGCCATTGAACAAATCGTCTCTTACCTCAAGCATGCCGCACAGGGTCTCGAGGAGAAGAAACAAATTCTTTATTTACTCGGCCCAGTTGGCGGCGGTAAATCGTCACTGGCCGAAAGACTTAAAGAGCTTATGCAGCATGTCCCTATATACATGCTTAAAGGCTCACCAGTGAATGATCATCCATTTTGCCTATTCGACGTCAAAGAAGATGGCGACATATTAGAAAAAGAATATGGCATTCCTAAGCGCTATCTGAAAACAATCATGTCACCATGGGCTCGTAAACGCCTTCATGAGTTCAATGGTGATATTACCCAGTTCAAAGTGGTTCGGGTTTATCCATCAGTGCTTGACCAAGTGGGCATAGCTAAAACCGAACCGGGAGATGAGAACAACCAAGATATTTCGGCTCTGGTGGGTAAGGTGGATATTCGTCGCCTAGAGCAATATGCACAAAATGACCCAGACGCTTACAGCTATTCAGGGTCTCTGTGTAAAGCCAACCAAGGCTTGATGGAATTTGTTGAAATGTTTAAAGCGCCAATTAAGGTGCTACATCCACTATTAACTGCCACCCAAGAAGGCAACTATAATCCAACTGAAGGCTTCTCTGCCCTTCCCTTCGACGGGTTGATACTGGCGCACTCGAACGAATCTGAGTGGCAATCGTTTAGAAACAATAAAAACAACGAAGCATTTTTAGACCGTGTTTATATTGTGAAAGTCCCGTACTGCTTAAGAGTAAGCGAAGAAATTCGCATTTATAAAAAATTACTCGATAGCAGTGAGCTTAGTGGCGCTCCCTGTGCACCTGACACTTTGGAGTGCTTAGCGCAGTTTACCGTGCTATCTCGTTTAAAAGAGCCTGAAAACTCCAGTATGTTTTCGAAAATGCGGGTCTATGACGGAGAAAGCTTAAAAGACACCGACCCGAAAGCGAAGTCTTATCAGGAATACAGAGATTACGCCGGTGTCGACGAAGGCATGGAGGGTTTATCCACCCGCTTTGCGTTTAAGATCCTTTCTCGCGTGTTTAATTTCGATCATCAAGAAGTGGCAGCGAATCCAGTTCATTTATTCTACGTGTTGGAACGTCAGATTGAGCGGGAACAGTTTCCTCAAGAAACCGCTGATAAGTATTTGGAGTTTTTGAAAGGCTACCTGATCCCCCGCTACGTGGAGTTCATAGGCAAAGAAATTCAAACCGCTTATTTAGAGTCATATTCTGAATACGGGCAGAACCTATTTGACCGCTATGTGACCTATGCTGATTTTTGGATCCAAGATCAGGAGTATCGCGACCCAGAAACCGGGCAACTGTTTGACAGAGCATCGCTTAATGCTGAGCTAGAGAAAACAGAAAAGCCCGCTGGCATCAGCAACCCGAAAGACTTCCGGAACGAAATCGTTAACTTTGTTTTGCGTGCCCGTGCGAATAACGGCGGAAAAAACCCAGCGTGGACAAGTTATGAAAAACTTCGCACCGTCATTGAGAAGAAGATGTTCTCTAACACGGAAGATTTACTGCCCGTTATTTCCTTTAACACCAAAGGCTCAGCAGAAGAGCAGAAAAAGCACGACGACTTTGTAAATCGTATGACCGAAAAAGGCTATACGCAAAAACAAGTTCGCTTGCTTTGTGAATGGTACCTACGCGTACGAAAAGCGTCATAGCCGAAAGGCTAGAAGCTTCTAGAACGTGTAGGGTACTAAAGCGTGCGCTAAGCGCGCTTTAGTACCGGTACTTGTGGTTCACAACAACTCAAGCAGGTGTGTATGGCGCATTTCATAGACCGAAGGTTAAACAGCAAAGGCAAGAGTACGGTAAACCGCCAGCGCTTTATTAAGCGTTACAAACAGCAGATAAAGCGTGCTGTGTCTGATGCAGTGGGCAAACGTTCTGTTACCGACTTAGATTCTGGCGAGCAAATTAGCATTCCAGCCAGAGATATTTCTGAACCTATTTTTCATACCGGGCGAGGTGGCAGTAGAGATATTGTCCACCCAGGTAACGACCAATTCACCGCAGGAGATAAAATTGACAGACCGCCAGGTGGCGGTGGTAAAGGCGCAGGTGAAGGGGACGCTAGCAATGAAGGAGAAGGGCAAGACGAGTTCGTATTTTCAATATCCAAAGACGAATATTTAGACTTACTATTTGAGGATTTAGCGCTTCCGAATTTAAAGAAAAATCAGTTCGATAAAGTCACCCAATTTGAAACCTACCGCGCGGGTTATCAGACCGATGGCGTACCGAGCAACCTTGATATTGTTCGTTCACTCAAAGGTTCTGTAGCAAGGCGTATTGCTCTAAGCGGAAGTGATAGAAAGAAACTCAAAGAACTTGAAGAAAAACTGGTAATGCTTGTAGAAGACAAGCACGACAATACGCTGGCTATTAATGCACTAAAAGAAGAAATAGAGGCACTTAAAGCAAAAATTGCTCGAGTGCCTTTTATCGACACCTTTGATTTGCGCTTTAAGAACTATGACAAGCGTCCCCTCCCCTCAAGTAAAGCCGTGATGTTTTGTTTAATGGATGTGTCTGGCTCTATGGACCAGGCCACTAAAGAAATGGCAAAACGCTTCTATATTTTGCTTTATCTATTTTTAAGTCGTACTTACGAAAACGTAGACGTGGTATACATTCGCCATCACACACAGGCTAAAGAAGTGGACGAGCAGGAGTTTTTCTACTCTCAAGAAACTGGCGGCACCATTGTTTCCAGTGCTTTAAAACTAATGGACGAAGTGGTTCGTGAGCGCTATAGCGACGGAAACTGGAATATCTATGCAGCACAAGCGTCTGACGGCGATAACTGGGCTGACGATTCGCCGCAATGCCGCGATTTGCTTACCACTAAACTGCTGCCGACCACCCGCTATTATGCCTATATCGAAATAACCGAAAGACAGCACCAAAGCTTGTGGCGTGAATACGAGAAAGTTGCCGCCACTCACGACAATTTTGTATGTAAGCACATACAAACCCAGGCCGACATCTATCCTGTGTTCAGAGAGCTGTTCAAACGCTCTGAGCAAGATGCGCAGCAAGGAGCCTAATATGACAACCGACGCTATCGCAACAGAAAACAGCAAGCCTGCATCATCGAAACGACATTTGCTAAGCGATGGGCCCGACTGGACATTTCCGCTTATCGAAGAGTATGAGCAACATATCGATCGCATCGCTAAAAACTTTAAGCTAGACACCTACCCTAATCAAATTGAGGTCATTACCGCCGAGCAAATGATGGATGCCTACGCCAGCATAGGCATGCCGCTCAACTATACCCATTGGAGCTTTGGCAAAAAATTTATTCAAACCGAGCAACAATACCGTCGCGGACAAATGGGCTTGGCTTACGAAATTGTTATTAACTCTGACCCTTGCATTGCATATTTAATGGAAGAGAACACCATTACTATGCAGGCGCTGGTGATGGCTCATGCGTGCTACGGGCACAATTCGTTTTTCAAAGGTAATTACTTATTTAAAACCTGGACTGACGCTAGCTCTATAATCGATTATCTTGTCTTTGCTAAAAACTACATTGCTAAATGTGAACAGAAGTACGGCTATGACGAGGTCGAAAATATGCTCGATTCGTGTCACGCGCTTATGAATTATGGCGTTGACCGATACAAACGGCCGCAGAAAATTTCGCTACAAGAAGAGAAGAACAGACAAGAAGAGCGCGAAGCCTACCTTCAATCCCAGGTGAACGAGCTGTGGCGCACCTTACCCGATAGCCCGCACAGCAAACACAAAGAAAAAGTTCGCTTTCCCCAAGAGCCACAAGAAAACCTGCTCTATTTTATTGAGAAAAACGCCCCATTACTTGAACCGTGGCAGCGGGAAATTGTGCGTATTGTACGCAAAGTCTCACAGTATTTTTATCCGCAGAAACAAACCCAGGTGATGAACGAAGGGTGGGCCTGTTTCTGGCATTACCATATTCTCAATGAGATGTATGACGAGGGTTTAGTTAGCGATCGCTTTATGATGGAGTTCTTGCACAGTCATTCAAGTGTAGTAATGCAGCCTGAATACAACAGCCCTTATTATTCTGGCATAAACCCGTATGCTCTTGGCTTTTCTATGTTTATGGATATTAAACGGGTATGTCAGTCGCCTACTGAGGAAGACTATAAATATTTGCCCAGTATTGCGGGTAAGGACTGGCTGGAAACCGTGCATTTCGCTATGCAAAATTTTAAAGACGAGAGCTTTATCAGTCAGTTTTTATCGCCAAAAGTGATTCGAGATTTTAAATTATTCGCTCTTGAAGATGATTCCGCCAAACCCTTTATCGCAGTCAGTGCTATCCACGATGAAAGGGGTTACCAAATTATTAAAGAGAAGCTTTCCGCCCAATACAATTTGAGTAATTTAGAGCCCAACATTCAGGTACATAACGTGGATGTGCGTGGGGATCGCTCACTGACCCTTCGCTACATTCCTCAGCGGGGTATTCCACTTGGTGAATCTAAAGATGAGGTCATGCGTCACTTGCACAGGCTATGGAAATTCGACGTACGCTTAGAGCAAGACAATGGGGATAGTGGCGTTGAAGTGATATCGGAGTGTAAACGCGCACCGCAGGGATAAGCCTGCGGTAGGCCCTCAGAAAAAGGCATTAAGCTGCTTGCGCGCGTTCCATTTCTTTTCGTGAACACAATAGTAATGACAGCGCGCCAATTGCGGCAAACACCGCTGCAGTGACGAAAGTCTCGTAAGCGTTAGTGCCCTGCTGCCATTGCTGCCCCGCCATGTAATTACCCAATGCGCCACCCAGTCCAAAAGCTACACTAATGTACACTGCTTGCCCTCGGCTGTGATACGCCTTAGGTAAAAACTGATGGATAAAGTGTACCGATACCGCATGGGTTAACCCAAAGCTTAATGCATGAATAAGCTGGCTTAATACTATCACCATAAAGCTATCAGCAAATGCCGCCATCATATACCAACGTAACCCTGTGAGCGCGATACTTAAGAATAATAAATTCCACACACCAAATTGACTAATAAGCCTGCGGGCAACTAAAAATATCCCCACTTCGGCAAGTACCCCTAGCGCTATAAAAATGCCGGTCTGTTGTCCGCTGTAGTCAAGGTCTCGCATGTAAAGGGCAAAAAAGCCGTAATACGCGCCGAAGCTAATTTGCAGACAGGCAGAAGCGAAGATAAAAATAGCAAAAGGTTTTTGCTTAGCGTACTTCCAAATACTGCCCGCCGTAGACGATTCAGGCGCTGCTTCTTTCGGCGCGCGTATAAACAAGGTACTAATAAATAAAAGTGCAAGTACACCAACACTGGCATGCACAGGAGTATCAGTAGAAAAAATATCTAGGGCCTTACCCACACCTACCGTTAAACAGATAAATCCAACACTTCCCCATAGCCTTATTTGCCCATAGGTAGCCTTGGTTTTCGCCACTGTGTTCATAGTGATGACTTCAAGCTGAGGCAATACCGCTGTCCAAAACATCATCATAAGGCCGAACGCCAGCGTAAGCCCCCAGAAACTGGTGAAGTAAAAGACGGAACTAAAAGTCAGCACTGTAAGCAAGCAGCCTAAACGCATAACGCCTATAGCGTTTCCTGTTTTATCAGCAACGCCTGCCCACAAGCCAGGACCTAAAATACGCGCTAGGGTAATGACGGCAAAAAGCTCGCCAATTTCGGCAGAAGAAAAGCCCCGCCCATCAAGAAAGATCCCCAAGTATGGAACAAGTACGCCAAGTTGTCCGAAGTAAAGCCAGTAGGTAACAGCAAGGATAAAGAGCGCAGCTTTGCTACTTTTTGCGCCTGGCTCAGCGCTTTTGGCATGGTTTAGACCATTAGATGACAATTCACATCTCCATATGCAAAAACGCCACTAGCGCAAAACGGGTAGTGGCGAATAGTGAGAACATTTAGCGCAATACAACCTTGTTATTGCGCGTTTTACTCCATCGCGTAGATGATACGATTAAGCTTAGTTGTAATTAAAAAGCGCTATGCCTGACCCGCAATCGGCTTAGTGGTCGATAGCACGCCCGCATTTTGCGCACGGTGACGCAGCAAGTGGTCCATCAATACAAGCGCCAGCATGGCTTCAGCAATAGGTACAGCACGAATACCTACGCACGGGTCGTGACGTCCTTTGGTGACTATATCAATCTCTTCATTGTCTTTATTGATAGTTTTACCCGGTACCGAAATGCTCGAGGTCGGCTTAAGTGCCATATGCACTTCTATATCCTGACCGGTAGAAATGCCGCCTAATACACCACCTGCGTGGTTTGAAGAGAAACCTTCTGGCGTTAGCGTATCGCGATGTTCACTACCTTTTTGGTTTATAACGTCAAAGCCATCGCCAATTTCAACGCCTTTCACTGCGTTAATTCCCATCATAGCGTGGGCGATTTCCGCATCCAGCCTATCAAAGACTGGCTCGCCTAGGCCCACGGGAACATTTTTAGCTACAACCGACACTTTCGCGCCGATGCTATCGCCAGATTTTTTAAGGTCACGCATGTATTCGTCCAGTGCATCTAACTTAGACTCATCTGGACAGAAAAATGGGTTGGTGTTGGTGACGCTGTGGTCTACCTTATCAACGGTAACAGGGCCAAGCTGAGACAAATAACCCAACACCTCGATACCGTGCACTTCTTTTAAGTACTTCTTCGCAATACCGCCAGCGGCTACGCGAATAGCTGTTTCGCGGGCTGATGAACGTCCACCACCGCGATAGTCACGGCTACCGTATTTTTGATCATAGGTATAGTCAGCATGACCTGGGCGGAAGCGGTCTTTAATATTGCCGTAATCTTGGCTTCGCTGATCTTTATTTTTAATCAACAAACCAATACTAGTGCCTGTAGTCTTGCCTTCAAATACGCCAGATAGAATTTGTACTTCGTCGTCTTCTCTTCGCGCTGTGGTATAGCGCGAAGTGCCTGGTTTGCGTCTGTCTAAATCCACCTGAAGATCTTCTTCGGTGATCTCAAGACCTGGAGGACAACCGTCTACTACACCGCCAATTGCAATGCCGTGGCTTTCACCAAACGTGGTTACAGTGAAAAGTTTTCCGAAGCTGTTACCTGACATAATTAACTATTAATCCTTACTACTAAAATACTGTACGAGTGTGTCTTTGCGCACGGCAAAAATACCTGAACCACCATTTTCAAACTCTAACCAAATGACTTCTAAGCCAGGAAACCTTTCATTCATGTGCACTTCACTGTTGCCTACTTCTACGAGCATCCAGCCGCCATCATTGAGGTAATTGGGCGCATCTTTAAGCATAATATCCACGAGGTCTAAGCCGTCGTCGCCTGCGGCGAGCGCAAGTTCAGGCTCGTGATGATACTCTTCAGGTAAGTCAGCCATATCTTCCGCGTCAACATAAGGCGGATTAGACACGATCAGATCGTATTTCTGCCCTTCTAGGCTAGAAAACAAATCTGACTGAATTGGATAAACGCGATGACTAAGACCGTGTTCCTGAATATTGATGTCGGCCACTTCTAGTGCATCCGTACTAATATCAACGGCATCCACCTGAGCTTCAGGGTATGCATGAGCCAAAGCAATAGCGATACACGCACCGCCTGTGCACATGTCGAGAATGGTGTTTGGCGCCGACTCAACAAAAGGCGCAAATTCGTTTTGAATAAGCTCGGCAAATGGCGAACGTGGAATAAGCACACGTTCATCCACGTAAAATGGCATACCGCAAAACCAAGCCTCGTTTGTAATATAAGGCAACGGCATGCGAGTTTGTACGCGCTTTAAAACGAGCTCGGCAATTTTTTCACGTTCACTTTTGGTCAAGCGTGAGCTAAGAATGTTCTCGCCAGCCTGCTCTAAGATAGGGTGAGGTAAATGCAGTGCCTGCATAACGAGGCTAGTCGCTTCGTCCCACGCATTATCAGTACCATGACCAAAGTACAAAGCCGCGTCGTTAAAACGGCTGGTTGCCCATCGTGTCATATCTAACAGGGTATGCAGATCTTCAATGGCTTCTTCAAGGTAAAACTTATCGGTCATGGCGTTTGGGTACATCAAAAATTTCAAAGCTGGTATCATACCCAAACTTCATACCGATTCACATAATTAACTACGTACCGAATCTTTCTATTCGTTATAATTTAGGCGTTTTGAATTATTGAACTTGTGTTTATTTACCAAAGCTATATTTGATGAAAACCTTTAAAAAAGAACTCAAAGCATTAAAAAAGCAACTGGCTGAACCAAGGCGTCCTTTGGGGCGAGCTGGGCTAGAGGGCGCAAATAAGCGCGATACGTCCTCAAGCGCTGAAGAAGAGACTTTTTCGTTTGCTGATGTGATGCAGGGCGTCACACCTATATCGCAAGATAAGGTAGAGCCTGATAAACAGGTTGAGTTATTTAAAAAGTCACAGCAAATAAAAGGTAAACATCTAAAACACAGCAAGCAACTTGCAGCTAGTTTCAACTTTTCTGACATGTATCAAGCGGCACTACCTCAAGAAGGCCCTATGCGCTTTTGCCAGGAAGGTGAGTCTACGCATATTTTGAAACAGTTACGTCGCGGCGACTACTCGCCAGAAATGACACTGGATTTGCATGGGTTAACCCGAGAAATGGCAAAAGCAGAGCTTGCGGCGCTTATTCACACGGCAAGAAAAGAACTGATTGATTGTGTTTGCGTGATGCACGGTTTTGGGCAAGGCGTGTTAAAAGCTGCCCTACCCCATTACTTAGTCCAGCACCCACACGTACGTGCTTTCCATCAAGCCCCTCTTGAATACGGCGGGCAAGCTGCATTAATGGTGCTTATTGACATACCGCTTCAAAACAACAAACGATAGGGCAATGCTGCGTAGTGCGGTCTATTTATCTTCGTCTGCGCTGTTGTGCATAAATAAATAGGTGTAGTACATCATCATCGCAACAATAATGCCTATACCTAATAGTGAGCCCCACACCACTGGGTCTTTCATCATAGTCCACATCATAATAAGTCTCCTCTTTAACTAAGTGAATAATAGAGAAGACTTGCCTTGAAGATTATGATCTAGATCAATAGTAAAAATTAGCCATATGGCTGCGTCTAGTATGCTTGATCCAGGTCAAATTATGGTGTGCTTCAAACCGTTTTTAAAAGTCATCAAGCTTTTTTGGCTGACGTAGATTACAAGGTTATTACGGTTTAAAACGGTTAAAGATATTAAGCTCGTTTTCACTTCCTAACATTAACTCAGCAGACCTACAAAGTGTTTCCATCGACTCACTCACTTTCACGTCAAAGTTAGAGGGCGTAGCTTTTAAACTGTGCTGAAATATCTTTGCGTTAGTGTGGGTCGCTAAAAGCAAAAATCCAAGGCAACCGTAAGATTTTAAATAGGGTAATCGACTACAGAGTTGTTCTGCTGCTGTATGGGTGACAGTTAGACTTTTATCTGGAATAGAGAATATTACCCAATGTTCTCTCTTTCTCCCTTCTTTAACAATCGCCGCAAACCATTCGTCTACCGTTCTGTCGTCGTATACGCTGCTTGGGATATCAAATAGCACGTTATTGACGTTGAAAAAACGATATTGATGCTGACTTCCTACCATGGCTACCTCCTGTTATGCCTTTATAGAATTGATAGGAAGTGTGGTGATGCTTAGATCATTTAATGCAAAAGAAGTGATTGCAAAGATAGCAACCGAGAAAACGAATGAGTTCGCACTGTTCGTACCTTTTATCCCTTACCTTATAATGTTGTTGTTTTGATAAACGCCCTTCGAGCGCATGCCAGAAGTAATTTTCTCGCTCAACCACTCTGAGGCTTTAGGTGTTTCGCTAAAAAATTGGAAAGGCAACGTGGACGCATCGTAAATTCTGGACCAGAACTTTTGCTGCAGTGCGAGTCCCTCTGGTTCATGAAGAACCACAGCAGTGGCAACAAGCCCTGAATCAACGGCTTCATCTACTATTAGTTGTGCATCGTCTGTAGCTTCCATGGGCGCGAGCGCTAAGCCATAAACATTAACTAGGCTTGCCCAACAAGGAACATTAATCTTTCTTCTTTCTGCGCCCACCACACGTTGATACTTACGGATAAATTCTAAATTGAAAGGGCCGCTAAGATCGATGGTTAATATTCGCTTATCTTCTATGAAGAGAGCTCTAACCTCGCCATGTGCGCTAAATTTTTCATTGTCCATACATTGCTGTCGCTACTTTCTACCTAATGCAGTATTGCTAGTTGTGAGTAAAGTATAAAGTAGGATCTAGGATTGCGCCTGCAAACTAACCAAGAAAACTGCGTAATTTAAAGAAAGTAAAAATAACGCCATAAAGTTATTGCAAATCATTATCATTTACACTATCTTGTAAATGCCTGTTCGACGTTGGGTAAAAAACGGTCTTGGCTTAGCGTCGCTGAGGGGTAGACGCCCGTCTATCCCTCATTTTTTCTTTTACTACTCATTCTCTTACTGACATAAAAAACGCGACTTACAAGCCGCGTCTTAAACACAAAATAAATATTCGCTTTTTAAAGTTAGCTAAACAGCTTCATAAACCAACCTTTTTGCAGGTCTTCTTCGCAGGTTTTAAGTTGTGTCGCGTAACGTAGCGAGCGGGCTTTTACTTTTGACGCCACTTTCTTAAGCCAAGGTTTTCTGTCATAGCTTCTGCGTTTATAGCCGCCCCACCCTTCGTGATAGTTAAGGTATTGTGCATAGGCGTCCCATTTAGAAATACCGTTTACTTTTTGCGATTTATAGATAAACCACCCCATAAAATCGATGGCATCTTCAAAATCATCCCTATCCGCACCACTATTATCAGTCTCGCGCATGTAGTCTGCCCACGTAGGCGTTTTAGCCTGCGAGTAACCATAAGCCGAACTGACACGCCCCCAAGGAATAAGCCCGAAGAACACATAATCGCGAGGTGGTAGCGCATCGTGACGGAAAGAGCTTTCCTGGTACATCATGGCCATAGGCACATGAATCGGCACGCCCCACTTATCTCTTGCGTCAGCAGCTGCATCATACCAACCGTCCTTTTCGTAGAATATTTCACACAAATTACTGATGTCTTTAGGAGGCGTAGTTGCACACCCAGCGATAAACAGTGGAAAAAGTACGATGAGAGTTGATAAAAAAACAACCAGTTTTTTGAACTTTTGGTTCATAGCTTGTCTTAACTAATGTTCTAGTAAAATGTGTGTTTCCCTGGAACCTTTTAATGCCTGACCTATGTCAGGCATTTTTTTTTGCTGGGGCTTCAGCGAAATAATCACGTATAAATGTATCGAAGTCTTTCTCATCAGCCGCTTCAATTTCTTTTTGTGCAGCAAACGATACTTCAGCTTGGGCAGCAAATCCTGCGGCGTCGGTATCCGTATACTCAAAAGACTTCATCTCAGATTGATAGGCCTGTGCGAGTTCTAATCCTAGCACTCCATTATCTTTGTCGTCTTCTAAAAGCATAGAAAGCAGTTTACCTGACGGCGTTAACTCGGGGTCTTGTACTTTGGCAAGCTCAGTTTTCACCGCTTCACTGTAGCGAGAAGTATCGTTAGCCATATCGAGTAATTCAGCGGCCTGTTCGAATGATTTAAACAGCGAAGTACACCACTGAGGTAACGTTATATCCACCCCATCATTTTGTAGCACTAGGTCTGGGTTTCTCCCCTCTAGTACTACTCGATTCATGTTTTCTTTCGCTTCGTTAAGTTGAGTTTCATCGAGCTCAGCACTTGGCATTAGCAAACATGCAACCAAAAATACATCTAAGAAATCAAACTGGGTCTGTGAAATACCCACTGCGGAAAACGGATTAACGTCTAGCGCACGTACTTCAATGTAATTGATACCGCGGCGAACCAAGGCATCTGTTGGCTTTTCCATTGATTTGGTAGGCTGCTTTGGTCGTATAGGCGAGTACAGCTCATTTTCAATCTGAATGATATTGCGGCTAAGCTGTTGATAATTGCCTTCGTCCCCAGCAGCAAATTGGCTGAAGCGCGAAGACGGTGTATTCATAGCATCCCGCAACAGCTTGACGTAGTTGTCGAGCTGGTTGTAACAAATTTTAAGCGACGACTGCTCTGCGCTGGTATAGCCTAAGTCACTCATTCTAAGGCACGTGGCATGAGGCATGTACACAGTACCTTTACCCACTTTCTTAAATGGCAAAGCGTGCTTTTTACCTTTTAGGAATGAACCGCAAAGTGCGGGAGATGCGCCATAAAGATAAGGTATTAGCCAGCAAAGGCGGCGATAGTTGCGAATTAACCCAAAGTAATCCGCTGAAACCTGGTCTTGCGAATATTCTTTGCCGTTCAATTCAGCCCAAAGTTTCCAAAAGCTGTCTGGTAAGGAAAAGTTAAAATGAACGCCTGCGATAGCTTGCATCATACTGCCGTAACGGTTTTTAAGACCGATGCGGTACACCCGTTTCATTTTCCCTACATTTGACTCACCAAAGTAAGCAATTGGAATATCGGCATCATCTTCGATAAAACACGGCATGCTTAGCGGCCATATTTGCTCGTCACCAATGTTATCAATAACAAACCTATGGATATCTTTTAACTGAGAAATCGTTTTGGCAGAACTGTTTTCTGGCGGTGTAATAAACTCAAGCAACGATTCAGAAAAATCTGTAGTGATTGAATCATGAGTTAGCGCAGATCCCAGCGGTTTAGGATGGGGAGTTTGTGCCAACGTTCCGTTCGGGTTTATACGAAGGGCTTCGCGCTCAACACCGCGCTTAATATCTTTTAGCGCAGCGAGAAATTCGGGTGACTTAAGCGCAGCAATGCGCGCTTCAAAACGGGATGAGTCTACAGTCAAAATGGTGGTCCGTTATGTCAATATAGCCCCCTGTTATGGGGGGCAATAATGTAAATTCAACAAAAATCAATCTATCAGTTTAACGTTTCTCGGGTATTACTCTCTACTGATAACTCGATAATTGGCATCGATAGCGCGTTTAACTGAGGCAAAATTTTAGCTTTATCACCTACTACAATAATTTGCATCTTATCGAGATTCAAATATTGCTTTGCTAACGCATCCATCGTTTCCTTATCAATATTGTTAATAATAGTAAGCTGCTCTTCACGATAGCCTTTCTCCAAGTCGTAACTGAGCAGCTGTCTTAAGAAGCGCGCTTTACTAGCAGGCGTTTCAAATTCTAACGCATCGCTTAGCGTAAAGGCATTGCGCATAAAGGCTATTTCTTCCTCAGTCACGCCCTCAGTGCGGTAGCGATTAATCTCTTTTAGAATTTCAGAAATTCCTTCACCTGTATTGGCAGCGGTTAGGTCGGTACTTGCTTCAAACCATCCAAGGGTTTTACCACCCACAAAACCGCTATTTGCTCCATAGGTGAAACCTTTATCTTCTCGCAAGTTAAGATTTATACGGCTATTAAATGCCCCACCTAACGGAAAGTTCATAAGACGGGACTTAAAGTGATCGCCTGTTGCATCAAAAGGCAGGCTTCGATCAACTAGGTATACCACTGACTGTACCGCTTCTGGGCTGTCTACCAGGAATATCTGATTTTCTTCATAGTTAGGGAAGTCACTGTAATCAGCGAACTCATAGGTTTGACCTTTCCACTGACCGATGAAGTCTAAAGTATTTACCATAGCCTCTTTCGGTAAATTACCGACAACCACAATACTCGCTTTATCAGGTGAGTAATAATTGGTGTAAAACGTTTTAACGTCTTCTAACGTGATGTTTTGTACTGATTCTAATGTACCTTCGTCAGGCAGGCTTACGCGATTCTCTTCCCCAAACATGATGAGATCTCGTGCACGACGCGCCAGGCTTGAAGGCGTTTTCGCTTGCTGCTGTAGCCCCTGTACAACCCGCTCTTTCATACGGTTGAAGTCTTCTTGCGTAAACGCAGGGTTGAACAACTTTTCTTTTAACAGTGCTAAGGTTTCATCTAGATGCTTAGTTAATGTTGATACATAGACTTGCGAATACCTACCAGCAGTGCTGAAACGGATAGCACTTCCCAGCTTAGCAAGCTCGTTAGCCAATGCTTCGTTACTGTAATTTTTTGTAGTTTCATTCATAAGCAAAGCGGTCAGATAAGCCGTTCCAGCTTTACCTTCAGGGTCTAGCAACATGCCACCGTCCATGCCTAGGGTAAACGTTACCGTTGGAGTTTCAGTACTGGTAACGCCAAGCATTTCTATACCGTTAGCAAGTTCAGCTTCCCAATAATCGGGGACTTCTACAACCGGTGCCTCGCCAGCCTTTGGCATTTCGCTTCTATCGAAACTTGATACTGCGCTGGCAAAGGCATCGTCATCTGTAATTTCGGCGGTTTCTATCTCAATATTTCTTACCGGGCGCTCAAAGTTTTGCTCCGCTGCAGCTAGTTGCACCTGGCCTTTGGGCACAACACTCAGCACTACACTGTTAGCATCTTTAATATACTTGTTGTAAACGCGCATGATGTCTTCAGCCGTTACCGCGTTATAGCGCTCAATATCTTCGGCTATTAAATCGGGCGTTTGATAAAAGGTTTCGTTAGCAGCAAGGGCTGACACTTTGCCAGACACACTTTGTAAGCCAAACACCGTACGCGCTTCAATTTTACCTTTTGTTCGCGCTAAATCATCGGTGGTGACACCTCTTGTTTCAAACTCTTTAAGTGTTTCATTCAGCACATTTTGAAGTGTTGAGAGTGAAGTGATTTTTGCAGGGTTAGCCAAAGCAAGTAGCTGAAATTCACAGGCGAGTTCACGGCAAGGGTGAGACACCACAGCCTGCACTGCCATGCCCTCTTTTACTAAGTTTTTATAAAACAATGAAGTTTTACCACCACCTAAAATATCGGCTAAAACATCAAGCGGCGCTTCATCTTCGTGGCGACCGTATACCGTTGGATAGGTTATTTGAAGAAGTGGAAGGTGAACCTTATCTTCAAGAGTGACATAACGGGTTTCGTTTAACGTCACCTGCTGTGGCTCAGGCTCTTCTACTGCAGGGCCAGCTGGTATTTCGCCGAAGTACTTCTTCACCCAGGCTTTAGTTTTAGCTACATCGATATCGCCACCTATGGTTAGCACAGCATTATTAGGGCCATACCAGCGCTTAAAGAAGGCTTTCAGGTCGTTTACGTCTACCCGATCTAAGTCTTCTACATAACCAATAGTCATCCACGAATACGGGTGCCCTTCAGGATAAAGCGCTTCGCCATTAAGCTCAAAACGCAACCCGTAAGGCTGATTGTCCACCCGCTGTGCGCGTTCGTTCTTAACTGTCTCTCTTTGATTTTCAAACTTGGTTTGGTCTACGGCTTCTAGCAGGTAGCCCATTCGATCAGACTCAAGCCATAACACTTTTTCTAACTGGTTTGCCGGCACAGTTTCAAAGTAGTTAGTGCGATCGGTATTAGTCGTACCGTTTAAATTGCCACCAGATTCTGTAATAACTTTAAAATGCTGTTCATCAGCAACGTGTTTTGACCCTTGAAACATCATGTGCTCGAAGAAGTGGGCAAAGCCAGATTTGCCAATTTCTTCTCGTGCCGAACCAACGTGATAAGTTACATCGACGTGCACCAGCGGGTCAGAATGGTCTTCGTGAAGGATGACGGTCAGCCCGTTAGCAAGCGTATATTTTTCATAAGGAATAGAAACGCTATTTGATGTCGTTGCGGCGGTATCTGATTTACTAGTCGCCTGTTCTTCCTGCACGTGCTGACACGCTGATACTGCAATAACGCCTATGGCCATTAAGAGGGTACGAAGGGTCAGTTTTCCTGACATGATGATTCCTTTTCAATTACTACATGTTTCACTCGCCTTCACTCTAACTACATTTTGCCGTAACCACTTAACTTGGCGGTCAAGAATGAAGTTGCGATTTCAAAAGCGCGAGCGAATTTTTGAAGACTACCAGACTTTTTAACGCTTTACTTGCTTCGACTTTGCTATGGATGTATTAATTTGTGTATTTCTGAAATACACTTACACTTCATAGTCTTTAGTAATAAAGGCTTTAGCCAGTTGAATTCGTTAAGTGGTACGAATGAACTGACAAATGGTTTGCGTTTGGACTAGAAATTGTCCGAAAAGAAGTTGCGAAATAAAAGGATAGATGTATGGATCAGTCAACAACAGTACTCGATATAGACTTCGGAATGTCACAGTTAAGTGGTAACAAAAAACTGTTGTTCACCCTACTAGGTAAGTTCACGGACGAATATCGTTCTCTAGATGCTGACTTACAAGCACATATTGCTAAGGGTGACTTCACTGAGGCTTATTCACTTGTTCATACCCTCAAGGGCGTAACAGGAAATCTAGGTATGTTTGCGCTTCACAATGCAAGCAAGCCTGTTGAAAGTAGCTTTCGAAACGACGGACAAGTCGCTGATGAATACCCTGCGTTTGTCGCCGTGCTAAATGAGACAATTACCACGGTAGATGCATTAATCAAAGAGCCAGAAGTTACCGCTTCTGCCCCTGCAAATGGCGCTGCCGCTGAGCAAGCTCGAAAGCAGTTATTGGCCGCACTTAAAGCCAGTGAGTTTATTGCACAGGATAAACTAGACGAGTGGCTAGACGCCCTTGCCTTACCTCAAGAAAAACGCACGGCTATTATCGATGCGGTTGACGAGCTAGATTATGAAGAAGCTATCGAAGAGTTAGAAAATAGCTAGTGCTACACATTCCTATCCTCGTTGAAAACGCTGATCTTATCGTCGTTAATAAGCCTGTTGGCGTTGCCATGCACGATGCTGTCGACGAAACTGGCGTAAAACAACATCCAACGAAAGGTATTAAAGCAGGAAAGGTAGACGGTATTGTTACTGTTTTAAAAAAGCAGCTCGCCGTTAAAGAATTGCACCTTTGTCACCGCCTAGATACCGGTACCTCAGGATCCTTATGCTTAGCTAAAAATGCCACGGTGGCGGCAGAAATCGGCGAACTTTTTTCATCAAGACGCGTCAGCAAATACTACCTAGCCTTAAGCAGTAACAAACCTAAAAAGAAACAGGGCATGATAATCGGCGATATGAAAAATCGTCGCGGCGGCCAGCGTATTTTGCTTAAAACTCAGAAAAACCCAGCGATAACTCAGTTTTTCAGTAGCGCAGCTAGACCGGGAACTCGTGGTTTCGTTGTTAAACCTCATTCAGGGAAAACCCATCAAATTCGAGTCGCGCTTAAAAGCGTCGGGGCCCCTATTTTAGGTGATACACTTTACGGCGGTGCGGCGTCAGATAGGCTCTACCTTCATGCTTGGCACTTGCGCCTTCCTCTATCGAAAGGTGAATTATCAGTAACCGCACCTTTTGATGCGGGCGAAGTAATTAGCCAAGAAGACATGCACGCTTGGGTTGAGGCGCTTAATGCACCAGACGCTTATCCATGGCCGGCAATTCCAGCGCGCTTCTTGTCTGAATCTTTATAAGAGCGTCATCAAGGTAAACCCGTTCCGTACAAGTAAAACAGTAACCTAATACAACATTTGACAGATATTAATGGGAAAACTACATATAGTCGGTGGCGGTGCCATCGGGAGTTTAATTGCAGCGAGCGCTCATAAAAATGGCGTGCCCTATGATTGCTACCCCAGAAATATTAGGACCATGCCTGCTCGCGCAAAATGGCGAGATGGCCAAAGTATTGAACTAAAAGCTGCTATGCCAGCGCCTGTCATTCTTGAAAAAGATGACGTGTTAATACTTCCACTTAAAGTGTATCAACTTAACGCTGCTCTAAAAGAGTGGCTGCCCTACCTCAATCAAAAACCGACGGTTGTGCTGATGCACAATGGTATGGGCGGGCTAGAGGTTGCACGAGATTTGTTAGGCGGCGATTATCCGCTGCTTCTTGCTACAACGAGCCATGGCGCGTTAAAAGAAAGCACATCAAGCGGCAATTTTCACGTGAAGTATACAGGGCTAGGAGCAACGCAAGTTGGCGCGCCTAATTTAGCTAAGCCAATACCTCAAAAGCTTGCAGACCTTTTACAAGTAGCACCACAGCTTGCAAATGCAATTGCTACTTTAGATAGTTCGCTTCCGCCTGTGCAATACCGAAGTGATATTTTAACAGCACTGTGGGCCAAGCTTTCCGTTAATGCCGTAATTAATCCACTAACAGCACTTCACGATATTCAAAATAAGCATATTGCTGATGCTGAATTTGAGCAAACTCGCAGCAAGATATGCCATGAATTCACGCTAGTGGCTAACGCATATGGGTTTAAATTCGATGAAGATGAGGTACTAAAAAACGTGTTGTCGGTAGCCAAAGCAACAGGTGAAAACTACTCCAGCATGCATCAAGATATTGCTCAAGGCAGGCAAACAGAAATAGACGCCATTAACGGTTATATTGTGGAAATGGCAAAGAAAAAGGGTATTCCCGTTCCCGAGAACACCCTTTTGGTAGAGCGTGTTAAAGCGCTAAGTGTTTAAAGCCTTAGCGTTTATAACTGATTTTACTCTTGCTCACCCGCTTCTTGCCCATCTTTTGGCGCTTGAGGCTTCATGTGTGGGAACAAGATAACATCTTTAATGGTAGAGCTATCGGTAAACAACATCGCTAGACGGTCAATACCAATACCTTCTCCCGCTGTTGGCGGCAAGCCATATTCAAGGGCGCGGATGTAATCATCGTCAAAGTGCATGGCTTCATCGTCGCCAGCGTCTTTTTCTTCAACCTGCTTCGCAAAACGTTCCGCCTGATCTTCTGGGTCGTTAAGCTCACTAAAGCCATTCGCTAATTCACGTCCCCCTACAAAGAACTCGAAGCGGTCTGTAATGAATGGGTTGTTGTCGTTACGGCGCGCAAGCGGCGATACTTCCCACGGATATTCTGTAATAAACGTAGGTTGGATAAGCTTCTCTTCTGCTGTTGCTTCGAAGATTTCGCAAAGGTACTTACCCGCACCCCAAATGCCATCAACTTCAGGCTCTTTAATGTGAAGCTGTTTTGCCATTGCTTTAAGCGCGTCAAGGTTCGCCTCTGGGTCGCGGATAGCGGCTTCATCAGCTTCTGGCCAGTACTTAAGAATAGCTTCGCCCATGCTTAAACGGTCAAACGGCTTACCAAAATCGTATTCAACTTCAGACGTTACGTTACCTTCAGCGTCTTTAGTTGTGTTTTTGATAATGCTTGTACCAAGAATATCTTCTGCCAGCGTGCGCAGCATATCTTCGGTAAGGTTCATCAGGTCATTGTAGTCTGCATACGCTTGGTAGAACTCAAGCATAGTGAACTCTGGATTGTGACGTGTTGATAAACCTTCGTTACGGAAGTTACGGTTAATTTCAAACACACGCTCAAAACCACCAACGACTAAGCGCTTAAGGTATAACTCTGGCGCAATACGCAGGTACATATCGATGTCTAGCGCATTGTGGTGAGTTACAAACGGCTTCGCAGTCGCACCACCTGGAATAACCTGTAGCATCGGCGTTTCTACTTCTAGGTAGTCACGTTCAGTAAGGTAGTTACGAATGCCGTTTACAATCTTACTGCGGATAATAAAGGTTTTGCGGGTTTGCTCACTTGTAATTAGGTCAACGTAACGCTGGCGATACTTAGTTTCCTGGTCGCTCAAACCATGGAACTTTTCTGGCAATGGACGCAGTGCTTTAGTAAGCAGCTCGTATTGCTCCATGTTTACGTATAGGTCGCCTTTACCTGACTTGTGCAAATCGCCCGCTACACCAATGATGTCACCAATATCCAGCGCACCGTATTTTGCTTTAAGGGCCTTTTGGGTGTCTTTATCAGCGTAAGCTTGAATACGGCCTGTCATATCTTGAAGCAGCATGAAAGGACCACGCTTTGCCATGATACGGCCAGCAATGCTTACCTTGTTTCCCTGCTCTTGCAGCGTTTCCTTGTCGAATTCACCGAACTTAGCTTGAAGCTCATCCGCATAGTTTTCGCGACGGAAGCTGTTTGGGAAACCGTTCGCACGGCACTGCTCGCGAATAGCGCTTAGCTTAGCACGGCGCTCTGCAATCAATTTGTTATCGTCTGTTTGTTGGTCAGTCATAACCTTTCACTTCGTTGTTCGGTTTACAGCCCAGATTTCAGGCTGGCTTCAATAAATTTGTCCAAGTCGCCATCTAGCACGGCTTGAGTGTTACGTGTTTCCACGCCAGTGCGCAAGTCTTTAATGCGAGAGTCGTCCAAAACGTAAGAGCGTATTTGGCTTCCCCAGCCGATATCAGATTTGCTGTCTTCCATCGCTTGTTTTTCAGCGTTTTGTTTTTGCAGCTCAAACTCATAAAGTTTGGCTTTTAACTGCTTCATCGCCTGATCTTTGTTTTTGTGCTGCGAGCGGTCGTTCTGACACTGCACCACTATGCCCGTTGGTTCATGGGTAATACGTACCGCTGAATCTGTTCTGTTTACGTGCTGTCCACCTGCGCCCGATGCGCGATAGGTATCTATACGTAAGTCAGACGGGTTGATATCTATATCAATATCGTCGTCAATTTCTGGGTATACAAACGCTGATGAAAATGACGTGTGACGGCGGTTACCCGAATCAAACGGTGATTTACGAACCAAGCGGTGCACGCCAGTTTCTGTGCGTAGCCAACCAAATGCATATTCGCCCTGAATACGCAAAGTTGCGCTTTTAATCCCGGCTACATCACCGTCTGATACTTCAATGAGTTCAGTTTTAAAACCGTGAGCTTCACCCCAACGCAAATACATGCGAAGCAGCATATTGGCCCAATCTTGCGCCTCTGTGCCACCAGAGCCCGACTGAATATCAATGTAGCAGTCGTTCTCATCATTTGGACCAGAGAACATACGGCGAAACTCAAGCACCTCTAGTTGTTCAATTAAGCCTTCTAGTTCACTTTGAGCCTCAACAAAGGTGTCTTCATCTTCGGCTTCAACCGCCAATTCAACAAGACCTTCAACATCTTCTGTACCCTGATCGAGCTTATGGATCGTTTCAACGATTTGCTCAAGGGCCACTTTTTCTTTGCCCAGTGCCTGCGCTCTGTCTGGCTCGTTCCAAACATCAGGACTTTCTAACTCTCGGCTAACTTCCTCTAAACGCTCTGACTTTGCATCAAAGTCAAAGATACCCCCTAAGCGCTTCGGTGCGCTCGCGGATATCTTTTATCGCATTAGTAACGGGGTTTATTTCAAACATAGTCCGCTTATTTCGTTAAAAAATTAAGACCGCGGATAGTACCGAATTTGAAGGAATTTTGATAGGGGTTGGCGCAAATATTGCGACCCAGTTTTTGCACACGCTAGCGAACTTTTTTTAGTCGCTTGAGGTGAATTGAATAATATTACCGTTAAACGGCTTACAGTAAGCATTGGTAATACGCTTAAAGCCCATAAGATAAAACTTATAAAGCATTAAACGCTTCTTGGCATCTTAATTCGTGCACTGGTTTAGCACATTCTCGCTTCCCACAAGTGTGCAGGGTAAACCATAAAGTCGTTATAAGCGATAAATGGAAAAGTAATAGGAAAAGTATGTCGTTAAATAATTTGTCTTATGCTGTTATCGGAGTACTGCTTGGTCTCTTAGTATTGGCATTGGGCCAACTTTTTGACTGTCAGAATTTAGCCGGCGCAACCATGGCGCTTCAGTGCCCCAATGGTACGCCTATTTCAAAACTATGGTTGGTCACCTCAATGTTGATAGCTGGAAGTGGTATCGCCGCTTGGCTATTCCGAAACCGCAACTTCTAGGCGAGGTGTGATATTTCAATCGCATTGCAATTGGCCGAACGTAAATTAACTAAAAACATTAACGTTTTCTTAATTATAAACTGCAGCGCGTATAGATAGTTTAAAAAGCGCATAAAGAAGCGCAGCTCCTTTATGCGCAGCAGTGTGCACCCCATAACATTTACGGCTATTTAGCAAATGTATAATCTGTATAGCCTTTCTCACCGCCACCAAACAAGGTATCAGGGTTGTGCGTATTTAACGGTAAATTGTTCTCTAATCGATAGGGCAAATCTGGGTTCGCCACAAAGGGTCTACCAAAACCGATCATATCTGCCCAGCCTTCAGATAACGCTTTTTCGGCGCGCGCTTTGTCGTACTTTCCTGCATAAATCAATATACCACTGAATATTTCGCGAATAGCCTGTTTGAAAGATATAGGCATTTGCGGCGCATCATCCCAGTCGGCTTCAGCAATATGCATATAGCCAATCTTGAAACCATTAAGCATGGAAGCAATCGCAAGATAAGTCTCTTCGGGATTGTCGTCGACGGTCCCGTTTAATGTTGTTAGGGGAGCTAAACGTACACCTACTTTATCAGCGCCAATTTCTTCAGAGACGGCCTGCACCACTTCTTTCAAGAATCGAATACGGTTCTGTACACTTCCGCCGTATTCATCAGTTCTTGCATTACTCTGAGAATCGATAAATTGGTTAAGCAGGTAACCATTAGCCGAATGCAATTCAATACCATCAAATCCAGCATCTACGGCATTACGCGCCGCAGCGCGATACTCTTCCACCACGGCTTTTATATTTTCAATGCTCATTTCGCGTGGCATGACCGACTCAACAAAGCCAGGGTTGCCGCCTTCATCAACAAATACTTTTACCCCTTTTGCTTGAATTGCCGATGCGCTAATTGGCTGCTGCCCTTCTGTATTTGAAGGGTGGGATACGCGGCCCACGTGCCAAAGTTGCGCAAACATTACACCACCCGCTTTATGGACTTTATCTGTTACCAACTTCCAGCCTTTGATTTGCGCTTTGGTATAAATACCTGGTGTCCACGCATACCCCTTACCGAGTGCCGAAATTTGTGTCCCTTCGCTGACAATTAGACCAGCGCTTGCGCGTTGGGCGTAATAATCTGCCATTAAGGCATTGGGCACATCTCCCGGCTGTGTTGAACGGGAGCGGGTCATTGGCGGCATAACAATTCGATTATTCAGCGCTTTTCCAGCCAGCGATATGCTTTCAAATAGTTTCATAATACGGTCCTTTAAACTTGAGTCTTGCAATTTACACGTTTCGAAAACGGTAAATATAAGGTTCATAAGCAAGGTTAGAACCCGTACTTTTAACAAAGCACTTTTGCATTTTTCACAAAAGTAGCGTTGCATTTCGACGACGTTATCCCAAATTTCCCGCCCCCCTCTTGACGCAGAAAAAATTAAGCTTACACTTGTTCGCTGAAATGGCGTACAAGTGTAAGCTAAAACATTTTCATCCTTTTTGTATTTAAGATATTCCGACGAAATACAGGTGTGATTTCTACATTGAAACTATTACTCGATAAATTCACAGATCGCATATTCCACCATGGCTCTTGGAAGGGCTACTGGGAGGTATTGATGCAGCAAATTAAACCCGCGTGGCGCGATGGGTATTTCAGAGCTAGGGTTGTGACCGTAAAAAAACTGAGCACGGATATGCTAGAGGTGTTACTTATGCCAGAGAGGTCTTGGCCAGCGCATGTTGCAGGGCAACATATCGCATTAACCATAGAACTTAACGGCAGGCTCACCACCCGCGTGTTTACCATAGCGAGTGGTGCTAATAGCCACCAAAGAGACAAGCAGATCCGCTTGGTCACAAAGGTAAAAGCCCGAGGCGCGCTAACCCCTTACCTACATACCTGTGTGCCTAATCAATGGGTAAATATCTCAGCCCCTATGGGAGAGTTTGTATGGCCTGAGACGCAAAAGCCTCTTCTCATGATTGCGGGCGGCTCAGGCATTACCCCTTTCATTGCCATGCTTGACGATGCTATTAACAACGCGCAGCTAAAACATACACCGGTGCACTTACTTTATTTTGCTAAGCCAGACGAGCATGTATTACTCAACGAATTATCAGCGTTCAGCAAACGCTGTGAGCACTTCACCTATGATGTTTTGAGCAAGCAAAAAGATGGAGACGTAGAAGCTCATTTGTGTGATTTTGCCAATGCACACTGGTTAGTATGTGGTCCACATGCCATGTTCGAGCAAGTTGAAAGCTATGCAAAAACGATTAATGCGCCTGTTTCGAGCGAGCATTTCGCTGCGCTTCCTGTGGTGAGCAACACCAGCCTTACCGAAAACGAAACCTTCTCTTTGGTTCACAATGGCCAATCTTTGGCTATCGACAATCAGCAAACCCTGCTTTCACAGCTTCAACAAGCAGAGCAACCCGTGACCTACGGATGTGGAATGGGGATTTGTCACCAGTGCCAATGTGTTAAGAAAAAGGGCGTGGTAAGAGATACCCGTACTGGCGAACTTTCAGATAGCGCAGAGCAACTTATTCAGTTGTGTGTATCACAAGCCGTTACCGATGTGGAGATTCAACTATGAACACTAGCGTTGTAATAGACAAACAACACCGTGAAGCAGCAATTGAACAAGTAGATTTACCGATGCGTGAAACTCAGGGAATTCAGGAGACGCTTACAACTCAGTCAACAAGCACCAAAGAGAAACCAAACTACGAATTACTTGCTACTCAGCTTGATGAAATTAAAGCTGACATTAAACGAAAAGTCGGGGCTGAAGATGCGGCCTATATACGACGTATCATTCTTATTCAGCGAATTTGCGAATGGAGCGGCCGGATACTACTGATGTTGGGGTTCATTCAACCGCTGCTCTGGGTTGCCGGTGTATTGAGTTTAGCTACAGCTAAAATTCTCGATAACATGGAAATAGGCCACAACGTGATGCACGGCCAGTACGATTGGATGAACGACAAACATATCAATTCGAAAGGCTATGAGTGGGATATTGCCTGTGATGGTGCGAGTTGGAATCGCGTTCATAATTACGAGCATCACACCTATACCAACATTATTGGCAAAGACAGAGACTTTGGCTACGGTTTGCTTCGTCTGTCTAACGATTTCAGATGGCGTGTAAAAAACCTATGGCAGTTCGCGACTTATATCGTACTTAGCGTGATGTTTCAGTGGGGCGTGTCTTATCACGAGATGGCTGCAGAACGGGTCTTTTTTGGGAAGAAGAAAGACAACCGTAAGAATCAGGTTACTCATAGTGAACTAAAGAAGCGCTTTTTTAGCAAGGGAGCACGTCAGTTAGTAAAAGATTATGTGCTATTTCCTTTGTTAGCTGGGCCGTTATTTTTATGGGTATTTACCGGTAACCTTATCGCCAATTTGTTACGCAATTTATGGACATCTACCATTATCTTTTGCGGCCATTTCACTGGTGATGTGGAAACGTTTAAACAAGAAGATTGTGTTAATGAAACCCGAGGGCAATGGTACTACCGACAGGCGCTGGGCTCATCGAACATAAAGGGCGGAAATCTGTTTCACGTGCTTACCGGGCATTTAAGCTTTCAGATTGAGCACCATTTGTTCCCGGATATCCCTGCCAGACGCTATAGAGAAATGGCCCCAAAGGTAGAGGCCGTATTCAAAGAACACGGCATGCACTACAACACTGGCGGCTTTTTAAAACAGTACGGTAGCGTGTTAAAGCGAATTATTCGCTACTCTTTCCCTTAACCAGTTGAAACCCTAACCAGCCGGCCATGGCGCTAGCGCTGGTTAGGCAAGTACCCCACGCCCAATCAATCAGCATAATAAACAAAGTAAAACCCTCAATGATGCTGTATGCCGTTAAGTTGTAGGCGCCATAACTGGCTAACCCTAAAAGCGCGCCATCTATTCCAGCATAAAGTAACGACTTCTCTCTGTTCGCCACCACAGCAAGTACAAACACCACACATCCATACATGAGGTAAAAAACCACCCAAGGCCACGTGATAAATTGACTTCTAAGCAGAGGAGCCATTTCACTTTGATACCAGCCATCCGCAATAACGCCAAGCCACAAGAAGTCGAGCACACCAAAACACACAAAGATTGCAATTAACGACACGACGATGTTTTTCGCAAAGCGAATGATGTTGGAAAGCATGGAACCTATCCCTGTAAATAAGCAAATTGCGGATGCAAGTGATTTAAAATATGAATACGCAAGTGTTGCACAATAAGCGCATCACTTGAATGATAATTCAAGGTAATGCGCATGGGATGGTAATTCACTTAGCTTTTAAATACTCAGATTTTCATTTTCGCAGCAAGTGTCGCACGCAGAGTTGCAGTTGGACGACCAAGTAGTGATGATAAGGTGCCGCTGTTATCTTGGAGCCACCCCGAGGCGGCGTAATGCTCTGAATCTGCTAACGCTGCTGCCATACCTTCAGGCAGCCCAGCTTTAATGAGTGCTTCTCTATAAGCGCTCTCATCCATGTCTAAAAAACCAATATCTTCGCCGGTAATTTCAGATAGGGTGGAAGCATACTCCATTAGCGTAAAGCCCGTGTCGCCAGCAAGCTCATAAATTTTGCCTGTTTGATTTTGCGATGATAGAAGAACGGCCACTGCGGCGTCTGCATAATCTTGTCGGCTAGCAGTAGACAAAACTCCCTGCTTTGCAGCGCCTGCCACCGCTCCCATCTGCAGTACGCTGTCTACATTATCGGTGTAATTTTCCGTGTACCACCCATTTCGAAGAAACACGAAAGGCGCTGACACATTTTTAAAGTAAGCCTCGGTTTGTTTATGTTCTTGCGCTAACAGCAAAGGAGACGTATCTGCTTTCAACAAACTGGTATAAGCAATGAGGCTAACGTTTTGTGCCATAGCTGCATCTATTACCGCTTTGTGCTGCTCAAAGCGTTTCCCAAACTCTGTACCTGATATTAGCAACAACTTCTCAACACCCTCAAAAGCTGACTTAAGCGTTTCCGGGTTATTATAGTCGGCCTGCCGTACTACTACTCCCAACTGCTTTAATGCGTGTGCGTTATCAGGGTTGCGCACTAGTGCAACAATTGTGTTTGCCTTCTCTGTATTAAGCAGTGTTTGAATAACTTTTTGACCTAATTGTCCGTTAGCGCCGGTTACTGCAATCATAATCTATCCTCTATCAATTAAATGAGTACTGGTTGAACACAGAGGTGATTATGTGCGTGAAACACTGTTATGATAAGTAGACATATACAGAACAAATTGTCACGAATATGAGTACAATTGACTATTCACATCTTAAGGCACTCGCCATATTTGCCAGCGTAGTAGAATGTGGAAGCTTTGCGGAAGCTGCCCGCCGTTTAGGCACCAGTCGATCTAGAGTTAGCGAGCAAGTGGCAGGTTTAGAAGCATCTCTTGACGTGCGATTACTGCAAAGAACTACTCGACAGCTCATGCTTACTGACGAGGGAAATGCTGTATTTTCCCATGCGAAAAAGTGCCACGAGATTTTGCATGGTATTGATGAAGAGCTGCGTCAAACAGCGCCAAAAGGAAGAGTATCAATAACAGTCACCAACGACATTGCACACAAGTTTTTATTACCGTTGCTGCCTGAGTTCAAGCGCCGCTATCCTGAAATAGATTTACACATAGTGAGCAGTGACGATAAGCTCGACCTTATCGCTCAGAATATTGATGTAGGAATTCGAATTGGTTTGCCACGAGACGACTCGCTCGTCGGTAGGGTCTTATATCAAGAACAATTCGCCTTATATGCTAGCCCTGATTATCTCAAGAAATATGGTGAACCTAAGACTATTGCAGAACTTAATAATCATACCTGGATTTTGCTATCTCAGTTAAATTCACGAATCATGCATTACCTAATGCTGGACAACACACCAATAGACGTTACACCCAAACATTACGAGCTGTGTAATTCTCCTCACCTTGTTCAAGAAATGGTCAAAGCAGGGTTGGGAATATCTACGCTGCTACCTTCAACTGTGCAAAAAGAAGTCGCATCTAACGAATTGGTACGAATTTTCCCGTCACTTGGAAGTGAAACCTTGTTGTTTACCTTGGTTTATCCTTCTCGTAAGCATGTGCCAAGCCGTACCCGAGCACTTATTGACTATCTGGTTGAGACTTGTCGCTTCGGCAATGCCGCTTCTTTTTGATGTAAAATGCATAACGTAATGAGTGTTGCTTATAACGATACGCTCGTTATGAAGTTTGCATACCGAAATGCTTTACTTAAAACTTACACTGGGTGCTGCAACTAAAGAGGCGTTTGAATCTCAAAGTGACGTGGTTCAAATAAGCGTTAAATAAAATGAATAAAACACTATTAGTAATAACGACCTCTTTGATTGTCAGTGCGTGCGCTCATAGGCCACCACCTTTAGACATGGATGAAATATTTTTTGAAACGAAGATCAAGCAAGACGGTACCAAGCTCTTCGCCTTTAGCATTCCGTTAATGCAGCATCGTGACGGTGCCAAAGGTGGCGGTAAAGGCGGCCGTGGTCAGGGAGGCGAACGAAGTGGTCGTGGCGGTCGCCAAGGACAGGAAAGTCGGGAAGGCTCGTCACATAGCAGCGATAGAATGACTGAGCAACTTTATACATCTCTAGATGAAAAACTGGATGAGACCGGTTACTGCCAAACGGGCTTTCTAGAAATAGATACACACCAAACCGAAGATAGGCTTCACCTATTAGGTGAGTGCAATGAAACGGCGAGCGAACTGGACAAAATCGAGTTCCCCAACGTTAATTAACCCGCGTTTTTGTGAAGCGCATTGCCGATGGCGTGCGCTTCATTCAACGTTCGTTTGCTAAACAACCTCTTAGTCAACACACAAGGTATGCTCCACAACGCCGTCAGACACATAGGCTCTACAGCCAAATAGGTCGGTAGTTTCTAAACACACCCCACTGGCTTTTTGCCCAGCATCCACCTGATTATTTTCTGTGACACAGGCTACTTCGCACTCGCTGCTGTCATTACACGCATTGCCAGCATCATTCGCCGGTAAAACACAAGCATACGCCTGCTGTCGGCCTACTTTCTTCCAGTTCCCCCCCTGTTTATCACACACTTTTTCAGACTTTATGGAATAGGCCTGCTGTACTAACGGCAAAGAGGTATCAACAACTTGCTCTAATTTTTCAATTTCTTCAACACTTGCTATAGGCTGCTCAATGACTTCTGGGGGCTGCGCACCGCAAGCCGTTAAAGTTGCACCCAAGCCCACTGCCAACCAGGCCCCAAACCGATGCTGTATCTTAACGCCTGCCTGTTTCATTCTTTCCCTCTATTTGTTTTACTTTTTAAACAACGACTACTCAAAAGCCACGCTTTTTTAAACCTGCGATACTTATGACCACGGCTATTAGATAAGTTCTTATTTTTTCAATAAATCCTTATTCGTGCGCTGTGCTATGCCCAATAAATTATCAAACCATTGAAATTTTAGTGATACCTAGGCAGGTCTCTACATACACTTCGCAAAACTTGCAGTATTTACGGATGCTTTATGACACTACAACAAACCGAAAACCTGGTAACCGCCTTAATAGCTTTCAGCTTCTCTGTTCTTGGCCTAACATTTTTACTGGGTGCAAACCCTAATGCACTAATAACGACTTTTAACTTCTATTCGTTAGGTGCAATGGTTAGCGAAAGTGCACTTGGTGCTATCACTGGGATTACATTATTGCTGCTAGCCTTAATGACATTTGCTGCACGATTTAAGCTAGTGTCACCAAAAACGGTTACGCTATTCGCTGCATTGGTTACCGCAATCCCCCTACTCACCTTGTTATCTTCCGGGCGATGGATGGCCGATTTAGGCGGCTTCCCGATTATCGGAAGTGGTCAAGGCATCATCAAGTACTTCGCAGTATTACCGCTTTTTCTGTTCTTGTTTTATCGCGACAAACTTTCGCATAAACAGCTGACTTACCTTAACTTTGCACCTGTAGCCATGGTTTTACTATGGATAGGAAGCATGAAGTTTTTCGAATTTGAAGCCAATGCAATTGTTGGGTTAGTAGAAACCTCGCCGTTTATGTCGTGGCTTTATGACGTGTTCAGTGTACAGGGAGCATCGAATGTAATTGGTGGGTTTGACGTCTTCTTTGCGCTTGTTTTGGGCGTAGGTATTTACACTAAGAACAAGCCAATGATCATTACGAGTGGAATCGCTTGTTTATCCGTATTTTTGATGACTCAAACGTTTTTATTTAGCGTGCCTGATACCTTTAATAGTGCCACCATCGTTAACCGTCTAGGGCAGTTCGTTATTAAAGACCTTTGGTTTGTCGCTAACTTAGTGGTAGTTGCCTACTTCACAATATTTAATTCGGTGTCAGATCAAAACCGAAAAACGCAGCTAGACTAAATTGGGCTAAATTACGCTATATAAGGCTACATAAGGCCGCTTGCCGCGGCCATTACTAGTGATATGAAACAATAAGTAAATAATGGGAAATCGATTAATGAGCTTTATTTATCTTGTTCTAGCGACAAGCTTACCCAGACTAGCCTATGATCTGAGCTGGCGGCACGATCTTTAACTAATCGATACAGGTCACTCGTTTTAGCTGGCCAAAAAACGCCTACATCATGTACATCGAATCCATATCGAGATGGTAGAACATAGTCGGCTCTGGCGCCCCAATAGGCGGTAAAACGATTGCTAAACGCAGCGCCTGACGCGCCTGCGCCGCCTGCGCTTGTTGGGATTGTGTCGTTATTGACAAGCGGGTGTTCAGTAAGCTGTTCTATTACACCTTCTCTATGTTTGTCCCCGATATCGGCAGCATTGAAATCGCCGACTAGCACAAAGCGCGTATTGTTTGATAGGCTAACTTTCTCACCCGTGTCATCATAGATATATGTGCCTTTGTCAGGAGAAAGGTAATCCGCCATCAACCTTATTTCATCGAAATTGCGCTTTCCGTTTCTGTCTTCGTTTCCATCAAAATTCGGTGGGGTTGGGTGCATGGCTAACACATGTACAGTCTTATCACCCACATTGATTGGCACGTCCCAGTGAGACTTCGAGCTTAACCTCAATGCCTCCCACTCATTTACATCGTACCAAGGGGTGCCGCTGTCCACATTGCCATTTTCATCAGGAATAATAGGTACTTGGGGATGAGGCATATGGTGCCATTTGAATTTCTGAAAGGTACGGATACTATCCACATCAATAGGGTATTTTGACAGTAGCGCCATACCGTATTGTCCAGGATAAAGCCCAAAGCCGTAAGCATCCCCACCAAAACCTTCTGCCTTACCATTGTTGTCTAAGTCGAAGGTGGTGGGCTCGCCCGTATTAACTGTCGCCACATAGGTATAAGGGTAATCCACTGGCTTGAGCCCACGCTGTGAAACATTTAGGTAATTCTTAATAAACGCTCCCACCCCTTTACGCTTATCTGCAATGTAGTCAAACTCATTCAGCATCAGAATATCAGGGTTAACACGCTGAATAATTTCAGCAATATTTTTAACTTGAGGGTGCTCGCCCGTAGACAGAACATGCTGAAGTACTTTGTCGCTCGGCTTCATGCCCAACGCTTTATAGTTAGTGGCTTCCATACTTACGTTAAATGTAGCAACTTTTAGCATTTGCTCTTCTTTCGAATAAGCCAACGGAGATACACATAATGCGGGTAAAAGAGCTGTGACAAAGAAAAGCGCCCTAATTTTCATGTTGTTACCTTTTAATAAAGTCGTTTGCTAACGATACCAATATAGAAGAGGATTCTGAACTTTTTTGTACTGAAGAATAGCTAGGGTCTGTTTGGCGTTAGGTGCAATGAACCTTTCCTAAAATTACCTTCCTTTCGGCTATCTTTTTGCCCTTGTCGTTATAACCTTGGATTAGTTTTAATCTCTCAAACTTTCGCGCACGATTATTCTAAAAAATAACTGCATTATTAAAGTATTCAATGCGAATAAAAATTGTGGGGTTCCCTCAGACTCTGCCCCCACTTTTTATCCACTCCTCATGTATTACGGATAGCTTTTCCGACTTACCAGCAAAAATGTTGTCACACTTTTCTCCTGCCGTGTTTCTTAGTTATATGTCCAGCAAATAATTTGCTGTCCATTTTTATAAACGAGAGGAATACGAATATGAAACGGGTCTTACATGTGAGCAAATGGCTGTTACAGGGTCTAAAGAGGACGACTTTGGTTCAGTCCACTGGGTTTTGGCAAATATTTGCTGTATTTATGCTAATTTTAGGCGTGGTAATACCAACTGCGTTACAAGCCAAAACTATCACAACACACAGTGATGAGCGTATTACAAATCTAGGCACTGCTATTGTTGAACAACACGCAAATAATTCGAATAAAAAAGCAATTATCTTTATCCCTGGTTTGATGTCGAACGCGTCGGTTTACGAGGGGATTACAGAACATTTTAGTTCGCAGTTTGATGTTCATATTGTTGCGATAAAGGGCTTTGGGGGCACACCTCAAAACGGGGAATTTGATTTTGACAAGTTAATAAAGGAGCTTCGCGATTATATTGCAGTCAACACAAGAAACAAGCCTCATGTCGTTGGACATAGCATGGGAGGGTTAATAGCGTTAACCCTAGCTGCAGAGCATGAAGAGATAATTGGGAAAGTGGTATCAATAGATGGCTTGCCATTTATTGGGCCTGTTTTTACACGCAGTAACGATACTGAAGTAAGCCAACTTGAGCCGCAAGCCCAAGTATTTAAGGCTATGTTTAGTGCAATGAAGCCTGACCAATTGGCAGAGCAAACAAAACGCGGTATTTTCATTCAAGCCACATCGCCTGATGATCAAGCTCGCATCATCGAAATGGCAAAAAAATCTCACCCGCCAACGGCTGGAAATGCCATGTATGAAGTAATGACAAGAGATCTCAGGCAGCCTCTAAAATACAGCGAAACCCATATACTTATGCTGGGCGCATCTGGAGGCTTTAGTGACGATGCCCAATACCAGCACGCACAGTATTTATATGAACAACAATTTGTTGATGTAAAGAATGCTGAAGTGGTTATGAATACAGAAGCGCGTCATTTCATTATGTACGACCAACCGATATGGTTAGTGAATCAAATTCGCTCATTTTTGGAGAAATAAGGATGTTGAAATGTCAGATGGCACACGCCGAGAGTGCCGACATTATCTTGGCTCAACAGGGCGATCAGCAAGCTTACGAGCGTATTATTTGTCGTTCACAGAATTTGGTAAGTACCATAGCGCTAGCAATTGTGAAAGATGTGGATGATAGCGAAGAAATAGCTCAGCAAGTGTTCGTAAGTGTATGGCAAAATTTGAAACAGTTGAATAAGCCGGAAAGTTTCTTGCCTTGGCTCAGGCAAACCACGCGATATGCGGCGTTGAACTTCCTTAGAGACAACAGAGTAAACGACCGTGTAGATTCCGATGAAGCCAATTTACTGTTAGCGCAAATGGCGACTGCCAATGACGTGCAATATGAAGAACTTAGTCAAGAACAACACAAGCGTCTAGTTGCACAATTTATCGACCAGCTTTCTGAGGAAAGCAGAGAAATAGTACTGCTTTACTATCGTGAAGAGCAATCCAGCAAACAGGTGGCACAATTGCTGAACCTCACTGAATCCTCCGTACGGAAAAAGCTCTCTCGTGCGCGGGTTGCTTTGAAAAGTGAGATGCTAAAACACGTAGGTAGTGCTATTTACAGTACGGCCCCCAGTATTGGTTTTAGCGCTGTGGTTCTGGGGTTAATCACCCCAAGCGGGCCTGTTGCCGCTGCTATGGTATCGAGCAGTCTAACGTCGATACCGGCGGGAAGCAAAGCGGGAAGTAGTTTTTGGTTGAAAGCATTAAGTATATTGGGCGGGTCGCTCATCGGTGCATTTATGGCCGTATTGGTAATCATTTGGTCATCGAAGACGGCGCTGTCTAACTTGCCTGACAAAGACAGCAAACGCACTATGAAACGCTATCGAAACGAACTTATAGCCTGGGTTTTATTTTGGGGGCTGGTTATTACAGCAGCATATGAACTGACTCTTGATTGGGTGGCGCCGGTGGTGACTTACACTATATTTGCTTTTGGTCTATTCATGTTGATGGTAAGAAACATGGCTTTTCTTCACGAAAATGCAGAATTCAATGAAAGTGGTAAAGCAAAAAGGAAAACCACCGTTTCTGAGAAGGTGTTAGGTTATGCATGTTTAGTACTGGGTATTGGCAGCGGCTTTGCTGGGGTTATTTGGGGGCTTATTTCTAACGGAAGGCTACCGCTTTAGGCTTTGTTGGTTGTGGGAGGGAAAGTTTAGTGCTACCTCTGTTGCTCGAATTTTGCGTACATGTTAGTGAGTTCGCCGTGTAATATGCGATATATTTCTTTTAAAAATTCACATGGTAGAAATATTTTTCACATCAAACCTCTATTATTAAAATAATAAAATCAAATACTCCATCTTCACTGGTATTCTAATTCTTGCCTTATACAGCCAACGTCAAGCGAACTACGCTTTATGTTTAATTTTTAAATAACGTGCTCAACGTGTTGCATTTCAGGTAAAAGAGAGAGGGTTATGAAGAGCTGGGTTTCAAAAGCGATAAATATTATCAATGCAGATTATCAACGCTCGGCTGATACGCACTTAATCAAGTTAGAGCAAATCGCCTTTAAAGATGTTGATATCTATCTGAAAGATGAAAGCACTCATCCGACAGGCAGCCTAAAGCACCGTCTAGCCCGGTCTCTTTTTCTGTACGCCCTGTGTAATGGAAAAATTGTAGAAGGGACCACGGTCGTTGAAGCATCCTCAGGCAGTACAGCGGTGTCTGAAGCTTACTTCGCTAAAATGATTGGCGTTCCGTTTGTTGCCGTCATGCCTAAATCTACCGCCCAAAGTAAAATAGCTCTTATTGAACGCTACGGTGGACAGTGTCACTTCGTTGACTGCCCTACACAAATGCATAGCGAAGCCACCAAGGTAGCGAAAGAACTTAACGGCTACTTTATGGACCAGTTCCTTTACGCTGAGCGCGCTACAGACTGGCGTGGAAATAACAATATTGCTGAGAGTATCTTTGAGCAAATGAAAGCCGAGCCCCACCCTGTTCCACACACCGTGGTTATGAGTGCTGGTACTGGCGGAACATCAGCAACCATAGGCCGCTACATTCGCTACAAAGGTCTTTCTTCTCAGCTAGTGGTAGTAGATCCTGAATTCAGCGTATTCTTTGATAGCTTTAAAAACAAGGATCATACACTTACGGCTACCCGAGGAAGCCGCATAGAAGGGATAGGACGTCCTAAAGTTGAAGCCTCTTTTCAGCATGATGTTATAGACGACATGATTGCTGTTCCCGATACGGCTAGTATTGCAACCATGCATTGGCTAAACAACACCATGGGAATTAAAGCCGGCCCTTCTACTGGCACAAACTTATGGGGTGCACTAAGTATTGCTGAACAAATGAAGCAGCGAGGTGAAGCGGGCTCAATTGTAACGCTTATGTGCGACAGCGGTGAGCGATATAGTGAAACCTATTACAATGCTGGCTGGGTAGAAAGGACCATTGGTTCTTTCGATGAATACACCGCCAAACTAGAAGCCATCGGAGCTAGTGCGTAAGGTTTAAAAAAGCCTGTTGCTGCTGTTTAAAGTGCTGGGGCGTTATGTATCGCGCAGCACTTTATTCAAAGCATTTATCACTATACATTGGCGATATACTTCTCATTGATTAAGTGCGCAACACTATGTTCAAAATAAAAAAACTTGTTCGCTGTACCCTTGCATTTGCCACAGCGTTTGCCACCCACAACGCCTTTGCTAGTAGTTCACCGACAGTTGAAGCCAACAACAAGGGCAGTGCCGGTGCCAATCAAGCTTTAGTAGCAAATGCTCCCACTGGCGTTCCTAACAATAATTACGAAAGCGTTTTTGCTAACCTCGCGCTCCATTGTATTCATCAAGAGTTTCCCAATGTTGTAAAACACATGATGAATAATGGCGATGACGTAAAGGCACCAAGTCAACTCTACCCCGCATTTTACGGATGTTTAGACTGGCACTCATCAGTTCATGGCCATTGGCTCCTAGTAAGAATGTTAAATACTGCGCAAGACGCTGTTGATAAAGATTTAATCATTAAAAGCCTCAACACCAGCTTTACGGCAGAGAACATTCAAGGTGAACTTGCTAGCCTGAAGCGCGAAAACAATGCGTCATTTGAGCGCCCCTATGGCCTTGCTTGGTTTCTACAATTAACCGCGGAACTACGCCAATCATCAATTCCAGAAGCAGAGGTATGGCTGGACACGCTACTGCCACTTGAGGAAGAAATTGTGGCAAGAGTAAATGCGTGGTTACCTAAATTGGCTTACCCTATTCGAACGGGTGAACACAGCCAAACCGCCTTTGCTTTTGGACTAATGTTAGACTGGGCGAAGGTAGCAGATAACAGGGACTTTGAAGCACTGCTTACATCTAGAGTAAAAGAATATTACCAGGCTGATAAGCAATGTCCCCTAGCCTACGAGCCTTCAGGGCAGGATTTTCTATCACCGTGCTTGGCTGAAGCCGACCTAATGCGCCGAGTAATGGCTAAAAAAGACTACAGCCAATGGCTTTCAGCATTCTTTCCAGACCTAACCGCTGAAACTTCAAGTTGGCTAGCACCTGCGACTGTTACAGACAAAACGGATGGTAAGCTCGCTCACCTAGACGGGCTTAATATCAGCCGTGCGTGGATGATTGAAGGCATTATAAGCGCTTTATCAAACGATGACGCACGCTTACCTGTACTGAAGAAAACGCTAAAAGCACATCGTGATGCAGGATTAAACGCGGTGTTTGGTGATATGCACTACATGGGAAGCCACTGGCTTGGCAGTTTTGCTAGCTATTTGGAAACACAGCGTGGCATAGACTAAATTCAAGCTCGGCTGCAATATTTTGCAGCCGAGCTTTCTGTGTGTCTATAAGATGTTGTACCAACGACTATTATTTCGCTAGCTTACCAGCCAACTCGGCAGTTTCTTTACCCAAGTTTTTTAGCTGCTTAATAGTTTTTTCATCCGTAATTACGCCCTCATCCATAAGCGTATTTACTTTTGCTATAGCTTTTTGATTTGGCAGCACCATAGTACCTAGGTTCTCAAGTAACATTCTTAGTACCACCAGCACACGCATACCGCCCAGCCCGCCTGCCGATGCGGCCATAATACCAGCTACTTTACCGCGATACGCTTGCAGTGGCTTTTCGCCTTCGCTCATGCGTGATGCCCAGTCAATGGCGTTTTTGAGCAGTGCTGGGTAGCTAGAGTTGTATTCTGGTGAGGCAACTAGAAAACCATCATGACTCATTAGCAATTCTTTGAACGCCTGTGCTTTTTCAGGAATGCCAAACTCGGCTTCCTCATCTTCATTAAATAATGGCATTTGAAAGTCGGCCAGGTCGATAACGGTAACCTCTGCGCCAGCCTCGCGGGCGCCTTCAGCTGCAACTTTCATAATAGCTTGGTTGAATGAACCTTTACGGGTACTACCTGCAAATGCAAGGATCTTGGTCATTTGAATTTCCTGTCGTTAATTTGAGTCGTCTTTATCGTTTACTTTATAAGAATTTATTACGCCATCGGTTCTAATCGATAAATAAGGATCATGATTAGCGCAAACGGACAATGTATTTTTGACGTTCTTTATTTTGCATAAAAAAAGGCTGACAATCATTGTCAGCCTTTTCAATATCAATATGTATGTTGTACCGCGAACACTACATTTTTTCTAGTGTTTCAATGCCAAGTAGGGTTAATCCTTGCTCTAGCGTCTTGGCAACCAAAGCTGACAAGGCTAAACGACTATCACGCACCGCTGGCTCAATACCGTCTTTTAGCATCGGGCACGCTTCGTAGAATGACATAAATGCTGAAGCCACATCATAGAGGTAAGTACACAGTACATGAGGCGTGGCTTCACGAGATACTGTACCAATCACCTCTTCAAACTGCATAAGTAATACAGCTAGCGCGTGCTCTTGTTTCTCAGCAATATTGATACCTACTGGCATGGTGGCCATATCCACACCCGCTTTTCTGAACAAGCTTTTCACTCGGGTATACGCATATTGAAGGTAAGGCGCAGTGTTACCTTCAAAACTTAGCATTGAGTCCCAATTGAACATGTAATCGGTTGTGCGGTTTTTAGATAGGTCAGCGTATTTCACAGCGCCAATACCTACCTTGCGGGCAACCTCTTTAAGCTCGTCTTCACTTAAATCGTTGTCGCGCTCTGCAATTAACTTACCTGCACGTTCAACGGCTTCATCAAGTAACTCAACCAATTTAACTGTACCGCCAGTACGTGTTTTAAATGGCTTACCGTCACTGCCTAGCATCATACCAAACGGGCAATGTTCGTAAGTTTGCTCTTCTTTCATAAAGCCTGCTTTGCGGCCTACAATTTCAGTTTGCTTGAAGTGCAGTGCTTGGCGAGCATCGGTAAGAATAAGCGTACGGTCAGCATTTAGCTTGCCGCTGCGATAGCGCATGGCTGCAAGGTCAGTAGTTGCGTAAAGATAGCCACCACCCGACTTCTGAACGATATAAACCGCAGGGTTGCCTTCTTTATCAGCAAGCTCAGGAATAAACACCACCTGCGCGCCTTGGTCTTCAACAGCGATACCTTTTTCTCTGAGGTCGCTGATTACGTTTGCTAAATCTTCATTGTAAGCTGACTCACCCATAATATCTTTACGGGTCAGGCTTACGTTTAGTTTGTCGTACACTTCTTCAGAATGAGCGATAGACACGTCAATGAACTTTTCCCACAGCGCCAAACACTGAGCGTCGCCGCCCTGCAGTTTAACAACGTATTCACGGGCGCGGTCGGCAAAACCTTCTTCTTCGTCAAAACGTACTTTGGCTTCGCGGTAAAAGTCTTCAAGATCAGAGAGCGCTGTTTCAGCTACTTCGTCTTGAAGCTTGTCTGAAAGGTGCGCAAGCAACATACCGAACTGAGTGCCCCAGTCGCCCATGTGGTTTTGACGAATAACGTTGTGGCCCAAGAACTCCAGTACTTTAACCACAGCGTCGCCGATGATGGTAGTACGCAGGTGTCCCACGTGCATCTCTTTGGCTAGGTTTGGAGAAGAGTAATCAACAACAATGTTCTGTTCTTTTGACTTAGCAATGCCTAAACGCGGGTCGGTTAGCGATAGCTCACACTGATTAGACAGCCAATCGTCGTTTAAATGTACGTTAATAAAGCCAGGACCAGCCACTTCTAATTTACTGGCAATATCGTCAAGTTTAACGATATCAACAATCTTCTCTGCAATATCGCGCGGCTTTTGCTTAAGCTGCTTGGCTAGCGCCATCGCGCCGTTAAACTGATATTCACCAAATTCAGGTCGAGCGCTGCGCGAAACTGGCACTGGCGCATTTTCTACGCCCATTTCTTGTAGAGCTTCAGTGAAACGGTTAACTAATAGTGCATGTATATTCATAATATATTGTGTCTTTGTTTAATCTTTATTAGCTTAATTTTCGCGCGTGTTCTTGAACTGAATATCAGGGTAGCGCTCTTGCGCTAGCTGTAAATTCACCATAGTAGGTGCGATGTACGTCAAGTTATCGCCGCCATCTAGTGCAAGATTTTGCTCACCTTTACGGCGGAATTCATCAAGCTTCTTCTCATTGTCAGAGTAAACCCAGCGGGCAGTGCTCACGTTAATATGCTCATAAAGCGCGTCTACGTTGTATTCGGCTTTCAAGCGAGCGACAACTACGTCAAACTGAAGCACACCTACTGCGCCCACAATCAAATCGTTGTTGGCAAGCGGTCTAAACACCTGTACCGCCCCTTCCTCAGAAAGCTGGATCAGCCCTTTCAGCAGTTGCTTTTGCTTAAGCGGATCTTTCAAGCGGATGCGTTTAAATAGCTCAGGCGCAAAGTTTGGAATACCCGTAAAGCGGTAGTTATCGCCTGACGTGAAGGTGTCCCCTATGCGAATGGTACCGTGATTGTGCAAGCCGATGATATCGCCGGCATAGGCTTCTTCTAGCAATGAACGGTCACCAGCCAAGAAGGTCAATGCATCCGAAATACGCACATCTTTACCTAAACGGCTGTTGCGCATTTTCATGCCTTTTTCGTACTTGCCCGACACAATACGACAGAATGCGATGCGGTCACGGTGTTTCGGGTCCATGTTGGCCTGAATCTTAAATACAAAGCCACTGAACTTACCGTCGGTACTTTCGATAGTCCCTTCTTCGGTTTCGCGGCCAAGTGGCGCAGGTGCCCACTCAACCAAACCGTCAAGCATATGATCAACACCGAAGTTACCTAATGCTGTACCGAAAAATACTGGCGTTAACTGGCCTTCCAAGAAAAGCTCTTGTTCAAATTCGTTAGATGCACCGCGTACAAGCTCAAGCTCGTCACGCAAGGTTTCAGCGAGGTCACTTCCTACTGCAGTATCTAACTCAGGGTTATCTAACCCTTTGATGATGCGCACGTCTTGGATAGTGTGACCCTGGCCGCTTTGATACAAAATAGTTTCGTCGCGGTGAAGGTGATATACACCTTTAAAGCTCTTACCACAGCCAATCGGCCATGTGATTGGTGCACACAGGATATCAAGCTCGGTTTCTACTTCATCGAGCAGTTCCATAGGATCGCGAATATCACGGTCAAGCTTGTTCATGAAAGTCACAATCGGCGTATCGCGCAAACGGGTGACTTCCATAAGTTTACGGGTTCGGTCTTCTACACCTTTCGCTGCGTCGATAACCATAAGGCATGAGTCAACCGCCGTCAGTGTTCGATAGGTATCTTCAGAAAAGTCTTCATGCCCCGGAGTATCCAGCAGGTTTACTAAGTGATCGCTATATGGAAACTGCATGACCGAGGTGGTTACCGAGATACCACGCTCTTTTTCCATTTCCATCCAGTCAGATTTAGCATGCTGACCTGACTTTTTACCTTTAACGGTACCGGCAGTTTGCAGGGCGCGTCCGAATAACAATACTTTTTCGGTAATCGTGGTTTTACCCGCATCCGGGTGCGATATGATTGCGAACGTACGTCGCTTTTTAATCTCTTCTAGAAGCTTCTTATCTGACATCAACACTTATCTTCGTTATCTATTATCACTGTAAATCAATTGCTTACAGGCGCGTTTCATAACGGATAAGCAATGCTTTTCCGCGCAAATTCAGTATTGCGGTAAAACGCTTGATACGGCTTGGTAATTAATTGCGCGGATTTTAGCATTTTACTGCACGTAACAGTAGAGCGAAATTACATACTCCCTACCGCTTAATTTGCTATGCGACCACTCACTGCTTTTTTTCATGCATACACACTTTCACATCGTTAACCTATTTCAAACATTGTTGTACACACCGTTTACAACACAAGTGACAGACCCTTTTTATAAACCCTATTTATAAAAATAAGGACAACGCCCTGTGATATTGTTTCTAATTTGCGTAGCCGCGCTTATTGCTGGCTACTTTATATATGGCGCCTTTGTTGAGAAGGTATTTGGCGTCACACCAGCACGCCCCACTCCTGCACATAGCCAAAAAGACGGCGTAGACTTTGTTCCCATGTCTACACCGAAGGTGTACCTCGTTCAGCTTCTGAACATTGCTGGCGTAGGCCCTATATTTGGTCCTATTATGGGTGCACTATATGGCCCAGCTGCCATGCTTTGGATTGTATTAGGGTGCATTTTTGCCGGCGCTGTTCACGATTATTTTTCGGGTATGCTGTCAGTTCGCAACAATGGAGAATCTGTGCCTAGCTTATCTGGCCGTTATTTGGGCCGAGGCGCTAAGCACTTTATGAACTTGTTCGCTATTGTGCTGCTTCTACTGGTAGGTGTGGTTTTTGTCTCAGCGCCTGCGGGTATGATTACCAATTTAGTCAATGACCAAACATCATTGCAGGTGGAAGTTGGCACCATGGTAGCTATTATTTTCGCCTATTACATACTGGCAACCATAGTTCCAGTAGATAAGATTATTGGCCGCTTCTATCCGTTTTTCGGTGCACTTCTTATCTTCATGTCAGTAGGTTTATTAGCCGCAGCCAGCTATTCAGACCAGCACTCTATTTTGAGTCAGTTTTCAGCAAGCGATATGCTGACTAACCTTAACCCTAACGATATGCCGCTATGGCCTGCGCTCTTCATTACTATCGCTTGTGGCGCTATATCTGGGTTTCATGCAACCCAATCACCACTAATGGCTCGTTGCATGGAAAACGAGAAAAACGGACGCTTCGTGTTTTTTGGTGCAATGATAGGTGAAGGCGTGATTGCCCTTATCTGGTGTGCGATTGCCCTTTCATACTTCGACAATTTAGAAGCGCTGTCTGCAGCCATTACTGACGGTGGCCCTGGTAACGTTGTTTACGCTTCATCATTCGGTCTTTTGGGTGTTGTGGGTGGCGTACTCGCGTTTCTTGGTGTGGTGATTCTGCCTATCACGTCTGGCGACACCGCCTTTCGTTCAAGCCGCCTAATTATGGCTGAGTACTTTAACGTTGAACAAAAAGGTATACGTAACCGGTTATTTATGGCTGCCCCTTTGTTTGTTCTGGGCGGCATCCTCACCCAAGTCGATTTCGGTGTTATCTGGCGCTACTTCGGGTTTGCCAATCAGACAACTGCCGTCATGATGTTGTGGACTGCCTCTGCGTACTTACTTAGACACAATAAATTGCATTGGATCACCACGGTGCCGGCTATGTTTATGACTGCCGTTTGTGTAACTTTTATTTTAAATAACGACACCTTGGGTTTCGGTATGGCGATGAATATATCAACAATCATCGGGCTTGTTGCATCTTTGATTACCACTGTTTATGTCATTCGAATTTCTAAAGGGAAAGGCGAAGCCCCACTCGAACCTATATCTGTAAGTGCTGAAAAGCCCACTCAACCAGTAGACGCGTAACTTCCTACACTAAACACGTGTAATATGATGAGCCGCCCTTTATATAGGGCGGCTATTTATTTTGTACGTTTTAAATGAGTTATAATGAGGCTCACTTTTAACTGGCGGTAATATTGGCAAGCATGGAACTCATACTCTCACTACTTCAACAAATGTGTGTGTATCTTGTACTCGCGTACATGCTCAGTAAAACACCGTTATTCCTCCCTATTCTCAGTATTTCCTCCCACCGCAAGCACCGCTATCTGGTGTACTTAGTTTTTTCTTCATTTTGTGTGTTGGGTACCTATTTTGGTCTGCAAATAGACGACGCCATTGCCAATACCAGAGCCATTGGAGCAGTTATAGGAGGATTACTAGGCGGTCCAGTAGTTGGGTTTGCCGTAGGATTGACCGGCGGCCTCCATCGTTATTCATTGGGTGGTTTTACTGATGTGGCCTGCGCTATCTCCACCACATTGGAAGGTTTGATTGGTGGCCTGGTGCACGTTTACTACGTTAAAAAGAATAAGAGCTTGGATCTGTTTAATCCATGGAAAGTGGGCGTTGTTACCTTTGTAGCAGAGCTATTCCAAATGGCTATTCTACTTACTGTTGCAGAACCTTTTGAAAAGTCTTACGCACTGGTTAGTGCTATTGCCGCACCTATGATAATTGCAAATACTGTGGGGGCCGCACTTTTTATCAGTATCTTATCTGACAAGAAAACAATATTTGAAAAGTATTCTGCTACTTTTTCACGTAGGGCACTGTCCATAGCTGACCGCTCGGTGGGCATACTTACGTCTGGATTTACTCCAGTAAACGCAGAAAAAGTTGCACGCATTGTTTATGAAGAAACCAATGTGGGCGCCGTAGCAATTACCGATAAAGAAAAGATTTTAGCGTTTATCGGAACGGGAGCGGATCACCACCTGCCAAATACGCCCATCTCATCAGCAAGTACCATGGAGTCTCTAAACAATAACAAGATAGTGCATTTAGACGGCGCTGAACTTCCTTATCAATGCACCCTAGACAAAAACTGTCCGCTGGGCTCCGTGTTAATTATACCGCTTCACTCTGGTTCAGAAGTTGTGGGTACCATCAAGCTTTATGAACCCAAACGAAAGTTTATGTCGACGGTTACACTATCTATGGCAGAAGGCATCGCTCAATTACTGTCTAGTCAGATAGTTTACGGCGAATATCAACAACAAAAAGATTTACTCTCACAATCAGAGATAAAGCTGTTACATGCACAGGTAAACCCGCATTTTCTTTTTAACGCGCTCAATACCATTAGCGCTATTATCCGCCGTGACCCCAAAAAGGCCAGAGAGCTCGTGCTAAGCTTGTCGCGCTTTTTTAGAATAAATCTCAAGCAAAATACAGCAATTGTTACCCTCAAAGAAGAGATTGACCACGTTAATGCTTATTTGGCGATTGAAAAAGCGCGTTTTGCGGAGCGCCTACAGATCACGGTAAAATACGACGAAGCAGCAATGTCAGCACTTTTACCTAGTTTTACGCTACAGCCATTAGTTGAAAATGCGGTCAAGCACGGCATCGCTCAGTGCATAGAGGGGGGGCATCTATCTCTAAATGTACGCTGTACGGCGGATGACCATATTCACATTCTTGTAGAAGATAATGCTGGCTTGTACAAATCCAAGAAAAAGCAAGACGCGGGTTTAGGAATGGATATTGTAGATAAACGACTTATTCATCAGTTTGGCCAACAAGCAGGTCTGGTAATCGAATGTCGGGCTAACCACTTCACCCGTATGTCTTTCTCTATCCCACATACCCATCATTCTTATCAGAGCTAACCATGACTAAGAATTCAGTATTCCGGGCGCTTGTTATTGACGACGAACCCCTCGCCAGGGATGAGCTTTGTCAGTTGCTAAACGAAACTAATGAGGTTCAAGTTCTTGCCGAAGCTGCAAACGCAATAGAAGGGTTGGCATTAATAAAACAATACAATCCAGATGTTATTTTTCTGGATATAGAAATGCCCCAACTCTCGGGGCTAGATATGTTAGCTATGCTTGACGTAGACACCATGCCTTATGTTGTATTGGTTACGGCATTTGAACAATATGCCCTTCAGGCATTTGAAGATAATGCGTTTGATTACTTGCTAAAACCAGTAGAACCAGAGCGGCTTGATAAAACACTCGCCAGGCTTAAAAAGAGAACTCAGCCCCAAACTGACATTGACGCCATTGCCTCCCCCACATTAGTACATATTCCTTGCGTAGGTCATCAGCGCATATTACTGCTACCCGAATCTGATATTCAGTTTGCTTATAGCGATGTGGCGGGCGTACATGTTAGATCGCTAGAACAACAAGCAGACACGCAGCTCACATTGAAAATCTTAGAAGAGAGAACCGCGCTTGTTCGGTGTCACCGGCAATACTTGGTGAGGTTATCATGCGTTGTGGAAATTAAACTCTTGGATAATGGCCTTGCTACGCTTCTAATGAAGACGGGAGATTCAGTTCCCGTGAGCCGTCGATATCTCAAAAAGCTAAAGTCGTTATTAACACTTTAATCACACCACAAAGGCTGTATTAACTTACAAAGGACTGAGAGAGTATGCCTGATTTTCAGGCACCGTAAGACAAATAGCCACATTTTCCTGCTCGATGGAGAACCTTCACCCGTTCAATTCACGCTCAACTTGCAAAATCTCTTTCTCATCTCAATGGCATTTACTTAGCATGCTAAACAATTAAACTAGTTAGCATGCTAAGTAAAATCAAGGATGCCGATATGTCATTTTCAGAACCCATGCCACTTCATCTTGTTGCGCTTTTCGCCCGTACAGCGCAAAAGTGCAGAAGAGCTGTCACTGAATCTGTCGCACACCTCGACCTTACAGAGTCTAGATGGCGCGTAATGATTCATATGTCGTTACTTGGTGAAGGCTGTACACAGCAGATGGTGGCAGAAAGCTTGGAAATAGAAATGCCTAGTTTAACGCGCACCATCAAGCAGCTTGAAACTACGGGTCTAATCAAACGCGTTACAGATGATAACGACAAACGAAGTCGCTTGCTTTATTTCACAGATATGGGCAAAGGCCGAATGAATGATATCGAAAGTACGTTAATGGCACTCCGAGATGAAGTGTACGCAGGAGTATCGGACGAGGAATTACGCACTATGGCTAGATGTGTTCAGAAAATTGAAGCCAATGCAGCAAAATTGTTGGAGTCATTTAAGTGAGTCAAAGAACACCAGATCAAGAGTTTGCTAGGTATATAGAACTGTCTTTGGTCGGTTTCGCCATCTGTTTTGTCTACTTCATTATTGCAGATATACGCATGCCTATGACGCCACAGGCGAGGGTTTATCATCAGGTCACACAAATCTCACCCCAAATAAATGGGCCAATAAATGAGGTGCTTGTCAAAAATAATCAAACCGTAAAAGAAGGACAGGTTTTGTTCACTATTGACGAAACACCTTACCTAATTGCGCTTGAGAAGGCGCAGATTGCTTTGGCAAATGTGGAACTAGAAAATGCTCAAATTGATGCCAAAGCAGAAGCGATAAGAGCCAAATTAGAGGCAGCATCCGCAGTTTACGACGAGCGTAACAGTGAATTTCAACGGCTGCGTTCCCTAAAGCAGACCAAAGTGGTATCTCAACAAAACGTAGATAAAGCCTACGCTCAGCTTAAAAGCGCCGAAGCTGAAATTAGCGCGCTTGAAGCCGAACTAAATCAGCAAATTGTTGCTAGAGGTAAGCAAGGTGACAAAAACCTGAAATATTTAGACGCGGCAAATGCGGTCAAACGGGCAGAATTAAACTTAGCCTATACAAAAATTAGAGCACCGCATAACGGCGTCATGGCAAACATGCAGGTAACTCAGGGTACTTATGCTAAACAAAGTACGCCGCTTGCCTCGGTAGTTGATAACACGTTGGATGTGGTTGCAGACTTTCGAGAGAAATCGCTAACCAATGTAAAGAAAGGCATTCAAGCTAACGTGGTTTTTGACGCGCTACCTGGCAAAGTGTTCAAAGCGAGAGTGGCTGAGTTTGAAGCTGGTGTAAGTGACGGTCAACTCGCTGCCAACGGCACCCTTGCAAGCGTTGAGAAGTCGAACCGATGGGTACGCGATGCGCAGCGCCAACGAGTCCATATTAAGCTTGATGAACAAAAAATATCGTTAAAACATCTCACCAGTGGTGCTCGCGCTACCGTACAAATTGTGCCAGACAATCCTATTGAAAGGGCGGCAGCAAATATTCAAATTCACTTTATAAGCTTACTGCACTTTATTTATTAAACTTAAATTATGGTTTACCAGACATAAAATATGGAATCACAGCTAAGTAAAAATGATGTTCAGCAGATGCTTCGGATTGCGTCAGGTGCCACGTTAGGGTTTGCTATATCGAAAGCGTTGGATTGGCCTAATCCGATATTTTTCACTTTGTATCCCATTCTATTGCTTGGACTGGTGGCCGTTTTAAACGGTCACATTGTTCGACAATTTCTTGCCGCAACCATCTTTCCTGCGGCTACTGTTTTAGTGATCTACGGCTTGTTCGGCAGCCACCCATTGCTGATCACACCGCTAGTTGCCGCCACTTTTGCTTTTTTGTTTTGGCAGATGAGTAAAGGTACGCTGTATTTATTCGGGGCCTTTTCCCTTGTAGGACTATCGCTGCAACTTCATTTTGCCAGCTACAGTAATGATGGAATAGATATCTATGCATTGGTCATATCAAATATAGGTGCAATTCTGTTGGCATTGATAATTGCATTCGCCTTAAATATTGTTTTTCCCGATGAAGCGCCGCGCACGCCTATGCCCAGAGCGATAAAAGATAAAGCGAGTATTCGTCACGAAGTTATCTTATGTACGACAGTCGCCACATTATCCTTTGCTGTGTTTCAAGCCTTTGACTTAGTAGATTCGATATCAGCACAAGCTGCGAGCGTCTTAGTACTATTTCCACTTTGTTGGAAAGGCGCAACGATGAGTGGATGGCAACGGGCACTGGGTACACTCATTGGTTGTAATCTTGCCCTGCTCGCCCAGCTCATTTTGCTCAATTACAGTGATACGTTATTTTTTGCTAGCTTTAGCTTATGGATATTGGTGTTTTTCATCAGCCGCCAACATGTCTTAGGCGGAGGTGGTGCCGGTACTGGCTTCGGTGTGCTAACGACCTTTGGCATTTTGTACGGCCAGTCACTCTCACCTCAGCAGGATATTATTTATAGTGCGCTGTATCGCTTTTCATCGGTAGTGGTTGCCATTGCACTTAGCCTGTGTGTTATTTACGTTGTACATCGCGCTCTCAATGCCTATCAAGCGACACGACATCACACATTTTATTAGCTTCGCGTTCTCTAACGACCTTAGTTAGTTATCCACGCTAAAAACGCTACAAAAAATAGGCGATTTACCTATACTTATGTTTTATTTAATGCGTACTAAATTTTTGAAACTATGTGCTATATTGAGTTGTAGATAAAAAACCAATAAAACAAGGACGATGAATGCTGCGAATATTGCTCGCATGGCTTGTAATAGCATGCTGTTGCCAAACGGCCAACGCAGCTAATTTCAATAACTCACAAACTATGTTGTCTTTAGATAACGATGTAGTTTTTGCGGTAAGTAACTCAGCAACTATAACCGGCGAAGAAGAATGGTTTTATAGCGCTGATGTTATTGATAGGTCGCCGTCACAGTATTTGCATTTCAAAGTTCGCATTTACAATCAGTTAGATACGCAAGTTCCCGTCTGGTTTTCAATAAGTTTCCCTGCAATGAAAACGTTAGTTGTTACCGATGGCAATTATCAATGGGTAACCGGCGACAGTACACCTTACAGTACTCGAGCGGTGAATACGCCCAACTATCATTTCCCCTCTGTATTGCAGCCGTCTTCTTATACTGAGTTTACCGGCACTATGTCTGGTGAGATTTTAAGATACAGTTTCTCGGTCGCCACGCCTGAGTATTACAGCAACCTTTACATGAAAACATTGAAGCGGGATATGGCATTTTTCGGCGCAATGGGACTGCTTACCCTACTTTGTGTATTAGGCTATATTGCCAGCCGTAATTTAGTTTTTTTGAGTTTTGCATCATTTATTTTTGCTACAACATTTTGGTTTTTCCGCGTGTTCGGTTACGCATTTGAACTACTGTGGCCAAATACACCGGGTTTGAACGATATTAGCTACGCCATAAGCATTTATTCGGTATTGATTACTGCATTTTGGGTATTGTTTCAGACACTCGCGCGAGACGACCATGAGGTTTACGGGGCAAAAACAATTAAAGCTTTTTGCATAGTGCTTCCGCTGCTGGGTATTTTACTGTGGCAAACAGTGGGGTTAGATATTGCCTTAAAACTGCCTGTACTCCTCTTTTTCCCTTATATACTGATAGCGGGTATCGTTATCTTTGTAGAGCATAGACGGGGCTCTGATAGAGCCAAATGGCTTGCCGCCGCTATGCTTCCTGTAACCTTTAGCACGCTAATCCTTACCATTATTGCACTTTTTGAAGTAGACCTTTACCTCGAACCCGTTGCCACCTTTATGACTGGGCTAGTTATGACATGCCTATTCATGGTCGCACTTACCGCAAGCTATATGGTGAAAGTTGTCCAAAGGGAAAGAGACGCCCAAAAAGAAGCTGCTAAGTTAAAAAGTGAGCAGGCATCAAAATTAGAAGCGCTGGTAAGAGAGCGCACCCTTGCACTTGAACAAACGAATAGCACGTTGGCCGAACTAGCTTCCAAAGATAGTTTAACCGAATTGCCCAATCGACGTACGTTGGATATGTTCGTAGACAATACGTTTGATAAAACCTTACACGATCATGATGCGCTAGCCATTGCACTAATCGACTTAGATCACTTTAAAAGTATCAACGATACATTTGGTCACGATGTCGGTGATGAAGTACTAAAAGGCATTGCTAAGATTCTTGCGCCGCTTAATGATGAGTGGCAAGTAGCAGCGCGCTATGGTGGAGAAGAATTTGCCATTGCAAAGCGCGTAAAAGCGCTCAATACAAGCAAGACCACCCAAGCCGACGAGTTTGCAAAGCAACTGGAAACTGTCCACAGTGCCATCAACCAGTTGGCCATTGCATCGATTGACGATAGAAAGTTAGGGGCATGTATAGGTTGGACTTTATGTAAAGGCTCCGACGATATTGTCGAAGCCTTCAGACGAGCTGATAAAGCCCTTTACGTAGCCAAAGATAAGGGAAGAAACTTAATCATTCCGGCTTTATGACACCGTAACCACCGCCTTTCGCTTGTCTTCTTTTGAAAATTGTAGGGCCTCGTTCAAATTATCGAAGTCAAACACGCTAGGTATTTCGACAACCAGCGTTTGCGCAGCAACTTGCTCAAGTAGAGCCTCACCGTCTTTCACCAAGCGCTGCCACTGTGATAAATCGCCATAATCATGCAGCGCGCCTAAGGCTATCTCATGATAAGAAATAGTACGTGTAAAAGGTGCGTCTACAGGTACTTCAATACGACCTAGAATACTCACTACGTGGCCGTTAGCTTCAAGAAGCGGCACCAGTGACGCCGCATAGTCTGGACCATTCGCGTCAAAAAGCGCGTAAAAGGTTTGCCCTTCAGGTTTACCGCGATGGATGGCTTTTACGCCCATCTCAGCAGCTTGCTCTTGCGTAAAGCTTCCTGAGATAACATGTACGTTAAAACCAGCCTGTGAAAGTATTTGCGCCAGCAATTTGTTAACGGCGCCCATACCGCTAACTAGCACGTTAGCGCCATCTCGAACCGGCACTTTACTGAACGCTTGCCAGGCAGTAAGCATTGGACATGGCAACGCAGCAGCTAGTGCAAAATCAACGCTTTCTGGCACCACCATTACGCGGCTTGCATACACTTCACTATGATCGGCAAAACTTCCGTTTTCACCTAGGCTATGATGGTAAGCCACACGCTTACCCAATAGACTGTTATCAACGCCCTCACCTACAGCGACAACAACACCCGCACCGTCCACTCCGGGAATATGCCCTTTTTCCCAGTCGCGCGGGTTATCATCGATAAACTTCCAGTCAACTGGGTTAATGCCAATAGCATAGTTGCGCACGACAATACGCCCTGCCTTCGGCTCAGAAAACTCGCGTACCTGCTTTACCAGCGATGCGCCAGCTTGTTCAAATTGCCAAACGTTAGCTTGCATAAAAGCTCCTTAACACAGTGATTTTTCCGATTAATCCCACGCAGGTGAAAAATCTGGGTTAGCTTGACGGTCGCCACAATCTAGCGCGTCAATCTTTGCGATATCGTCAGCGCTCAAGGTAAGTTCAAGCGCTTTGAAATTGGTTTCCAGGTTCTTGCGCTTAGTCGACGATGGAATAGTGACTAAACCATGGGCCAGCTCCCAGGCTACTACTACCTCAGCAGTGCTCACACCATGCTTATCTGCAATTGCAATGATAGTCTCGTCTTTTAGCACTTTACCAACAGCAAACGGCATATATCCTGTTACTGTGATACCGTGTTTCTCACACGCTGCACGCACTTTTTCATTAGTAAGATAAGGGTGTACCTCTACCTGATTCGTGGAAATAACGCCCTCGCCCAAGATATTCACCGCTTCTTCAATTTGTGCCACGGTAAAGTTAGAAATACCAATTTCTTTTGTGAGTCCCAGTTCCTTAACGCGCAGCAATTCACCTAGGTACTCTTCCATGCTTTCGCCGTTTTCCGGTGACGGCCAATGAATAAGTAGCAGGTCAACGTACGACAGTTGAAGCTTTTCCAAACTCTCTTTTACGCTATCCACAAAGCTTGCTTTATTCAGCTTGTCATTCCACACCTTGGTGGTGACGTAAAGGTCTTCACGTGCAACAAGATTGTTTGCAATAGCGTCTTTAATAGCGCGACCTACCGCTTCTTCATTGCCGTAAATTTGCGCCGTATCAATGTGACGGAAACCCACTTCAAGTGCCATTGTCACGCTGTTATAGGCTTCATCGTCTTTTAAGCGAAACGTGCCTACACCTAGCGAAGGAATTTTAGATTGTGACTGATTTATATTCGGCATGATGCCTCCTTGTTGGTTCCGTTATTTATGAAAGTGAGGTAATACGTTGTCAGCAATGCGCTGCATCGCGCCTTCTACTGGTTGCGTATTACGTCTGAAGTGCAGGCCAATATGATCAACCCCCGCGTCTTTCATTGCATTGAGTTCTTTGATAAGCCCATTTACACCAGTTTCAACCCCAAATCGGTGGCGTTTTATGGGCGCTTCATCGTCTTCAACCAAATTAAGATGAATAAAGCTAACGTACGGCTTGTTGCCCGCGACACTTCGCCATAGTTCTACGCGCTTTGCATGGTCGTTCGGTGTACCTGGATACGCCAACCAACCGTCCATATTTTCTCCAACCCACTGAGGGCTTTGCTGAGCGAGCCCTGCAACGTACAAAGGCGGCGTGGTTGAGCGCGGTAACAGTGACATGCCAGGCTTAAGGGAATTCTCACCGTGCTTTACAATTTCCAGTGACTGCCTGAATTGCTCGCCGCGACTGTCAAAATCGACATCGAACAACGGATACTCAACCGGCCTATCTCCACTGGCTACACCGAGTATTAGGCGGTCGTTACTTAGCTGCTGCACCGTTGCTGCCGCCTTTTTGACAAGCCATGGCTGCCTAAGAGGTAAAACAACGGCGGCTGTGCCTAATAGAATATTGTCTGTGATACCTGCTAAATAGCCCAGGTAAGTGAAGGTTTCGAAAACCTGAGCCGCATCACCAAAGCTAGGGTCATAAACTGGCACATCTCGTACCCACGCTGCTTTAAACCCTAGTTTGTCGGCTAGTTGAATACGGCTGTGATGCTCGGTCATATCAGGTACGCCGAATGGCGTACCTTTTGTGGCGTCGAAGTGCACCCAGTCGTTATCTAGCGGAAGCTCTACACCTACAGAAAATTTATGTTGTGCAAGCTTATCAAAGGTATTTGTCGTCATTATGACCTCCCTACGCGCTCGTTGTATTATTCGCCGTATTCGCAGTACTGAGTGCGCGCTTGTCTAAGTAGCCGCTGTAACGTGTAACAAGTAACGCTGCAACAGAAATAATTGCGCCAATCCATGCGGTATCTGATAGCTGCATGCCGTCTACAATTGCACCGCCCAGAATTGAACCCACTGCTATGCCAATGTTAAATGCCGCGATATTTAAACCTGAAGCGACATCAACAGCATTAGGGGTAAACTTCTCTGCTAATTGGACAACGTACACCTGAAGTCCTGGAACATTGCCAAAGGCAAAGGCGCCCCATACCAAAACAGTAATCACTGCGGCAACTTTACTGCCCATGGTAAACGTCAGGGCAAACAAGATGACTGCAAGGGCTGAAAAGATGATAGTTAACGCGCGGATTGGGCCTTTTTTGTCAGCAAGCTTGCCGCCATAAATATTGCCTACCGCGACAGATACACCGTAAACCAGCATAATTAAGCTGATGGCTGAGGGCGCAAACCCCGCCTCTTCCTGCAATATAGGAGCGAGATAGGTGAATGCCGTAAATGTGCCTCCATAGCCCAATATCGTCATTAGATACACTAATACCAGACGAGGCTGAACCAACACCTTCATTTGTTCACTCAAGGTGGCCGGTTTACTTTGTTTAAGGTTGTTCGGTACCAGCAACGCACTGCCGATTAGCGCAATAGTGCCTAGCGCGGAAACCACAAGGAAGGTTGCTCTCCAACCGAAGTTTTGACCAATCCAGGTACCCAAAGGTACGCCAGTAACCAAGGCTACGGTTAAGCCCGTAAACATAATGGCAATAGCACTGGCTTCTTTTTCTTTCGCCACTAGCCCTGTAGCAATAGTTGACCCTATGGAAAAGAACACACCGTGCGCTAAGCCTGTCAAAATGCGAGCTAAAATTAAGCTCTCGTAGCTAGGCGCTTGCCAGGCAAGAATATTACCAGCCACAAATAGCGCCATTAAGCTAAGCAGAACATGCTTTCTATTCCACTTTCCCGTAAGGGCGGTAAGAACCGGTGCGCCAACGGCAACGCCAACGGCGTACAAGCTTACAAGTAAGCCTGCGCTCGGTAACGTAACGCCAAGATCTGCCGCAATTGTCGGCACAAGTCCCACTATCACGAACTCTGTTGTGCCAATAGCAAACGCACTTAACGTTAATGCAAATAATGCAATAGGCATTTTAATTATCCTCAAAAAGTAATTAACGAGATGGCATCACTAACAATGCCACCGTTGGCTTCTAGAACGGCTAGATCGTTTTTTGAAAGCCATTAATAAAGTGCGTACAGTTTGACGATAAATTTATTTGCAAAAAACAGCACTAATGACAAAATACTTTTGCGATATATGAAAATATAAGGTGTGTAATGCCAGTCTTATCAAGAACTGAAGATTTAGAAGCTTTCCTAACCGTTGTGGATACAGGTAGTTTTTCCAGTGCAGCCAATTTACTTAATCAGCAGGTTGCGAAAGTCAGCAGAGCGGTAACCCGGCTGGAAGATGGCTTAGACGTAACCCTGTTGAACCGCACTACCAGACGATTAGAGCTAACAGAAGAAGGTGAGCTTTTTCTCCAATATGCCAGAGACGGGCTAAACGTATTGGAAAAAGGCGAAGAAGCATTGCGATTGTTAAAGCGCGCCCCGTCAGGCAAGCTGCGTGTAGATGCAGCAAGTCCTTTCGTGCTGCACCAACTTGCGCCGTTAGTGGGCGAGTTTCAAGAAGCATTTCCTGACATTACGCTCGATATTACGAGTCACGATAGTATTATCGACTTGTTAGAACACAAAACCGACATTGCAATACGCATTGGTGATTTAAGCGACTCTAACTTGCACGCTAGACGTTTAGGAAAAAGTAAACTGCATATTGTGGCAAGTCCGCAGTACCTTGAAAAGTATCCTTTACCTGAAGGTGGCGGTAACGCGAGTTCATTGAGTAACCACAAACTGATTGGTTTTAGCGACTCACCAAATTTGAATAAGTGGCCACTTAAGCAAGATATCAACTTGCAATACAGCCTTCATGCGTCAAGCGGTGAAACCATTCGACAACTATGCATTGCAGGGCAAGGTATAGCTTTACTTTCACACTTTATGGTTCACAGGGATATTAGCGAGGGAAGACTCATAGCGCTATTTAACGACGATATAATCAGCCCAAATCGCAGAGAATCGGTGCAAGCGGTGTACTACAAAAATAGCGCCGTATCGTCTCGCATCTCTGCATTTTTAGACTTTATACAACCTCGCTTAACTCTTTAAACAGCGATTACTTTCTGCGTCCTTTGCCTAGTATTTTCTTAAGCATGCTTGGTGAAAGGCCGTTTACGATTAGCGCGGCTATCATCAATATTGCACCGGCCATAACCATAGGCAGCAGCGTTTCTTTAAGCAATATCACAGAGCTTACATAGCCCACTATCGGCGTAAGTGTACTAATAAGCACGATTTTATCCGGGGGTAATTTAGGCCCTGCCGCTACCATGAGGCCAAACCCGAGACCCGTTGCCACTGGACCAATGTACGCCAGTAGTAACCAATCGCTTATATCGTATGCCCCAAAGTTAGGTGTTGGCTCTACTATGAGAGCAATAGCAAGCATGGCAAAACCAGCAATGGTGAATTGCCAGAAGACAGCTTCAATAACGCTACCTTTCCATTTATGAAAAGACACCCGACGAATAGCGATCGCCCACAATGCAGACGCTAACAGCATCCCAAACAGGGGTAGCCATGCTCCCGGTTGCCCCGAGGCGAATAGGATCATTGCGCAGCCAATAGTAGAAATGCCGGTAAGAATTAATCGTTTAGAGGGCGGGCGCTGTCGATACCATAGCGTGTCGATAAGCAGCATCCAAAGTGGTGTGGTGTAAATGAGAATACTGGCCGTGCCTGCAGGGATAAACTGCAGGGAAACGGTAATAAGCCCCATCGATAGGATAAACTGGAAAAACGCGACAACAAACACCACCGAGCGATCTTTACGGTTTAGCACAGGAAGACGCTTTTTGGTGATTAATACAAACAACGCAAGTACAGGAAGACTTAACAAAAAGCGCAGGCACACCATCCAGACAGGCCCTACAATCTCTAGCCCTAACTTCATACCTGGCCAGTTAAGTCCCAAACACAACACCGCAACCAAAAGCATTTTAATACCTTTTGATTGCTCTTTTTCCGCCAACGATATTGAAGACATGCGTTTTAAAAAATCCAATTACACGAACTGCTTTAAGAGAAGTATCCACCGCCGAGTAAGATGAATGTGGGCAGGGAATTGTAAGGGCGCAAATATAAGTGAATTGGCGGCGAATTGAAACCTTGCCTACCGTAGAATGATGATAATTTATCGACCAAATGGTCAACTTTTTAAACACCTGTGGAAACTTTGCTATACGGGGCTTTCGTCACGGTATATAAACTTGCCTCACAGGTACAAGGCAATGGAGAGTAGCTTACGCTCTCCCTTCTCTATTTTACTGACACTGTGCATATATTTGTCAGGTCGAAAGAAGTAAATACGGTTGAATAGACTAAAAATGACTTTCTCCGCCCAAAACTGCCCACCCAGCTTTGGCTTTTTTAGCACCACGTTAAATTTGAAATAACGCCCGCTTCCCATAGGGTCGTTATGCTCTAACACACGATGCCCTTCTTTATAGGTAACCACATTTATGGCAAATCGTTTAGACGAGACTATTGCCTTGTTGAGCACTTTGGCCATGCTAATTCTACCTTGGGTGAAGAGAACATGATGCAATTTAAACACGCACGGCTATGCGCTGGAAAGCGCATGCTGAGTTCGGATAGTGCTTTAATATGCGTGAAACGTATATGGCTACCGGTGGAGCCATAGACTAGATTAGGTTTGGGTTTGCCCACTTCATGATTTTAGCGTTTTCTTTTTGTGCGATATTTCTATTAATACCGCTTTTGTCGTTATCGCTACTTTCTACGGTGTAATAGTTTTTACGAGTTTCGATGTGTTCAAAACCTGAACTTTCGTACAGAGAAATAGCCGCGTAATTACTTTCACGTACTTCTAGCCAGATTTCACCCATGCCATTTTTCACCGACATTTCAACGACAAAATCAACTAAAGCCCGCCCTACTCCATTGCCTCTAGCGTTTTTATCTACAGCAATATCCATTAGCGTTGCTTCATCAACAACTTCAAGCATAATGGCATAGCCGATTACCTCGTCACATTCAAAGGCAAACACTCCGTAATAGGGTTTAGTAAAGCAATCCGCAAAGGTGCTTAACTTCCAAGGTACGACTTGTGAGTGCTGATGGATAACATGTGCACTTTCAATATGCTTATCAAAGCTTTCAGGCGTTACGATGACTAACTTCATAGGTTTAGACTATTGGGGCGAAACGGAAGCGTTGTTTAACGCTTTCCCCGCGCTAACAAGCTGTGCCCAAAGCGCCCTTTTTTGCTCGGTGGTGAGTTTAAGCGGTGCGGCTGGCAATACAATGGCTGATTCGTTTACAGATAGCGTACGACCAATCATAACTGTGCTAGACCAATAAGAAGGAATACCTAACTGAACACAGGCTAGCTGTAAGTCTTTTAGCCATTGTTGTGACTTCGCTCTCTGCTCAGCACTTAACGGAATACCTTCTGGCGATGCGGGCCCTTTTGCTTCGCTTTGCGCAACTTCTAATTTATTAGCGACATTTTTATCAGCTGCCTCATTTGTTAGCGCACGACGAGTAGGCGTTTCGTCTGAAACAGCAACTTTAAGCTTAGGTTTATCTTTTGCTCCACTGCCTACATTTGCCCTTAATTGGGCAAGGCGTGACTGTTTTTCTTCTTGAGAGATAGGCGTTGATGGCGGCTTATTTTCCTGACCGTTTTGTCTAAAAGGTGTTTGTGGCGATGTACTAACAGCCGCGCCATGTATTGGTGCTGAGGCGTTGCCTTCTTTTAAGCCTTCCTGCTTTTTCATTTTCGCATGGGCGTCTTTAGTGATCCACACTGGGATCCCCATTTCCTGTAATACCGCCTGCTGATATGAAGTAAGAGACATTGCGTAAAAGACCTAAAGTAAATAAACCGTTATTTGCCCAAGTTTACTAAAGTTGCTGGGCTGAATGAATAACTATCGCATTCTTTTACCTAAAGTGCGCTATGTAGTAAGCACACAAAGTTTAAGAAACCCTACCGTAAGTCCGTCAAACACCGGCACCTTTTACTTTACAAGTATTAGCTGGCGCATAGGCTCTTGAGTATTTAAACCCAGGTTATAAAACACTAAAGGTAAGCATTGCGAATCAAAAGTATGATGAATAATTTTGTAGAAAAAACTTAATGAGAAGTTTATAAGGAGATATTTTTTATGTTTGAACTAGATTGTTCATAAGAAGAGAAAGTGGCAGGGGTGGAGGGACTCGAACCCCCAACCATCGGTTTTGGAGACCGCTGTTCTACCAATTCGAACTACACCCCTAGCGCGCTGTGCATTATACGGATGACATTAAAAAGGTAAAGCCTTTTTATCACTACCATGCACTGCATGCTTAATTAACACGCAATACGCTGTTTTTTCAATCGAATAACGTCAAATATGCCTGTTTAAGCTGACCATTGAACTAGCCTTACGCAAAGGCAAGCCTAAAGCGCTTTACGCTTTGCGTCTAATTACTTTTATTCGCATTAAGCGCGGCAAACCACAGGTCGTTTGTTATATGAACAATGTCTGAATGTAGCTTGAACTTGTCCATTGCATCGCCTTCGTCAACATTCATGATATTTGCATAGTGGGCAACTAATTCTTCGCTTTCATTCTTGTTAAGTTTATTGATAAGGCAACAGCTTGCTAAGTCGAAATAACGATTTCCCATTGCGGCATACTCCCAATCAATGATTTTTATCGTGCTGTTGGTACCAAGCAATAGGTGATTAATCAACAAGTCGTTGTGGCACAACACGCAGTCTTCATCGTCTTGCTCACTTTTGATTACGTTGTTTTGAAATGCTCGCGCCCTCAAGTAAAGGTCCTTACTCGTATCAAGCTTTGCAGCATTACAATAATGCTGCCATCTCGCAACTAGGTTTAATGGCCTTGCGGTAATAGACAACGAATGAATACGCGCGAGGGTTTCAGCCAACGTGTGTGAAGGAGGTCTAGTTGAAGAAAGCCCTGCACTTACACTATGACTTTCCCACTGTTCTACCCAGATGGTTTCGTCATCGCTTAGCCAGATTGGCTGCGGCGCTATCCCCACGCCATATAATTGTTGCTGTAAAGTAAACTGATGTTTGCGTTCCACACCACTGAAATCATCATCGCCCAGCCACTTAACCGCTAAATCGATGGGGACATCTTCAAGCTTTTGATGGGCAGTAATGTGAGGGTTACCTTCACTTAAACTCAATAGGCTATTTGCTGGGTCTTGAACGCGATAAACACGGTTTACCGCGCCAGCAGGATGTACCGAAACATCTGCACTCTCGCTAAGATTAAGCGCCTTTTGCAGCGTGGCTATGATATCCAACCTGTTCACCTTGTTTCTTATATTGCACAAGCCATTGATAATAACCAAATACTGCGAAGCCCACGTATCCTAGGAACAGGCAGGCAGACAGTGCGTAGCCCACCTGCAGGTATAAATATGCCGAAGCTAAATTTATGAAAAACCAGTAAACCCAGTTTTGCAGAATTTTATGCGCCACCATAAATGTGGTAACCACACTCAATAAGTTAATGCTTGCATCTAATAGTAGGTACTCACTATTAAATTGCGAACCAGCCACTTCAGAGAGACCCCATGCGAGTAATAACATGCTTGGGACAATGAGCGAGTGCAGCCACAGCGGCCAATGAAGCACGGGCTTAACCTCGCCATCTTCCGCCCCTTTCGACCACTGATAATACCCGTACCCTGCCATTATCATGTAAAAGAAATTAAGCGCAGATTGAAATGGCAAGGTCACTTGCCAGAATAACCAAGTATAAATAGCTGTGCTTACAAAGGCACAGAGCCAGCACCAGCTATTTTGTTTAGCTGCTAATAATACATAGGCGATGGCAAGTACAACCGCTACCCACTCTAACAGTGAAGTAGCGGCAATTTGAGAAGTGAACTCAGAAAAGAAGTTAGTCATTAAGATGACTTTCTTGCTTGCATAGCATCGAAGTTTAAAAACTTAGCAACGAAAATAGCCTGCCCCACTTCTTCGTGAGTTCTCTGCATTTCATCGCCGAGTACTTTCATTACTACAGCGTAATCCCCCGTTACCTGGGTACTAGTAGAACATGTTGTCACCGTGATATCGCTATAGCTGTTTAACCTATCAATGAAGTCTTGAATAGGTGGTATATATTCGTTTACCAAAGGGTACAACGACAGTTCAACCATAACTTGCATGTCTTTTTCCTTTTTTTAAAACGCGTATTTAACAGTGATACCAAACTGGCGACCGTTACCTATTTGGTAATATGGTTCGTTAAACGCATACTCATCGCGAGGGTCGTTGCTGAAACCACCAAAACCTCGAGTGTAATACTCGCGGTCAAACGCATTTTGGATCCACAGCGAGGTCTGCCAGTCACCGTGTAAAACTACGATTTCTGAATTAACCAGCGTCGTGCTTGGTGCAGTAACATCATGGCCGTCGGAAAAACGGTATTCGCTTTTATAGTCTACATCTACGCGCCATATCATAGTGTCTGTAAGTGCGTACTCACTGTAAAGGTTTGCGGTCCACTTTGGTGACTGAGCCTGTCTTTGCTCAGATACTTCAGTACCGTCTGCTAGTGTATACCCTTCAAATGTAGCGCTTAAGTAACCAACACTTGCATCTAACTGCCATGCATCGTTTGCAAACCAACTCAGTTCAAGCTCGGCCCCTTTGTTTGTTCCTAAATCAGCATTATCGATAATATCTACAAAACCTGCCGTGCCGTCATCACGGGTGATAACGTCAAAATCACTTACCTGCGTATCTGTCCTGTCCATGTAGAAAATTGCCGCACGAGCAACAAGATCAGGCGTAAGCAACGGGCCTTTTACACCCACTTCATAGTTCCAGTTGTATTCTTCGTCAAAGAAACGTTGATTATCGTTTACTCGGCTGTCGGGATTAAAGCCAGCGCCTTTAAAACCGCGTGAAATGCTACCGTAGTAGAAGTGATCACCCTGCGTATACTGAAGCGCTACTTTTCCGCCAACCATGGTGGTGTCAAACGCGCGTGTAAGTTGGTTGTTATCGGCGTAATCGAAGTCATAGTTTTCTATTCTCAACCCGGCTACAAGCACTAGGTTTTCATTCAACCGGCTTTCCGTCTGAGCATAGATAGCAGTAGTCGTTGGGGTATATTCACTGGCAAAGTCACTATCCAAATACGTGTATTCACGCAGTAACTTTTCTTCTGTGTTTTTATAAAATATGCCTAAGGTCCAGTCTGTCATACCGTCGAAAAGTGCGGCACTGTCAGACGACACAAAACGCACCTCACCGGTTTCCGTTTTAACGTCTCGGTAGTACGCATCAAAAGACGTATAACCCCACGGGTGGAAGCCATCGAATGTCCAATCTTCATCGTAGCCATACGCGATGTTATGAGACGCATGAGTGGCAATAAGGATGAAGTCGCCCGCCGCAGTATTTGTTGTAGAACGTGCACTTACAGCGTGCGTTTGGTGTTCGTCAAAACCTGGCTCGTCAGACAGTGTTTTGTTGTCGTTATCAAGCGAAAACGCATCGTAGCCGTTGTCAATATCATACCAGCGGTAGGTAAGTGCAAGTGTGGTTCGTTCGTCTACGTTGCCTTCAACAGCAAAGCGCAACGCGGTCTCATCGATATTATTAGTATCGCTTCTATCCAGGAATGTATTCTCTACAAATCCATCGCTACGGTTATGAACTAGCGCTACGCGATATCCCCAATCGGAATTGATATCGTCTCCCGTTGCCCCTTCAACACGATAACTATCTTTGTTACCAATACGCGCTTCTACATAGTCTGGCGCGTCGCTACCTACGTTATTACTAGAAAGCTTAACAGCTCCGGCGAGTGCCCCTGTGCCGTAAAGCGTAGCCTGAGGTCCGCGATAGACTTCTAGTTGCTTGGTATCAAAAATGATACCTGCTGCAGCTAGGCCTGAAAAATCAAACTCATCGACAATAAAGCTTACAGAAGGGTTGATTGGTTCAGCAAACTGGCTACGCTCGCCAATACCGCGAATTTGCACGAAGCGACCACGAGAAGCACCCGCTGCAAAATTAACGTTTGGAATACTGTTTAACACACTGTCGATGTGACTTGGCTGCCTGCTGCGAAGTCGCTCTTGGTCTAAAATAGTCGCGCTAGCACTTAGCTGGTCAAGTGTAGTTTGTCGAAAGTCACCAGATACAACGACTCGTTCAATATCAGAAGGCGTGTTTTTTGACGTGTCGTTCGCTGCAGATTCTTGTGCATAGGCAGCAACAGAACTTGCTAGCAATGATAGTGTGAAAAGTGTTTTATACATGGGATCTCTTGTTCTTATTGAAGAAAAAAGATCCGGGTCTAACGGCAGGTGATAAGGCTATGCTGTGAACCATCCCTACGCCGGTATTATCCGGATCAGGTTTAAGGGTTCCCACTTACGTGGATCTCAGACCGAAAACGGACACCCCTTGGTATATAGTGTTGGGCCACTCAAATAGTAACCTCAACGTCTGCGACGGAGTCTACCAGTTCAATACACGCCGTCAAGCAGATAAGACATTAAGCTAAGGTCATAATTTTTATATAATATAAGGCATGCAGAGCCGAAGGCTATTCAGCGTTAATATTCATATTAAGACGACGAACTTCATCGTCAGTCTGTGCTTTTAACCCTTCTAGCGTTTTGCCGTGTGCTGTTGGTTGGCGAGTATCTGGGTCTACCTTTACGAAAACGATGTCATCTGCAAAGCAGATAGTTTTTTTAGTGGCCTTATTGCGCACTAGGCAACTTACGGTAATAGATGACCGACCTACCGCCTTGGTTTCCAGACCAAACTCTACAATATCACCTTGCATCGCAGGTGATTCAAAACTAATTTCGCCAATATGCTTAGTCACTAAACAATTGGTCTCTAACTGACAGATTGCCCAAATGGCAGCCTCTTCGTCTATCCATTCTAACGCGCGGCCACCGAACAAAGAATTGGCGTAATTAAGATCATTTGGCATAACTAAACGCCGAGAAAGAAAGCGCATTCGAATTCCTCACAATAAATCGCTACTATAGCGTAAGATTATACCGAAAAAACTGATTCATGGCGCTAAATCAATTACGTGAATGGCTTCTTGCCCCCTACAGTAAAAATAACTGCGAAAATAGCTCACACCTATCAGATATAAATTACCTAGTTCACCGAAGAATGCTGGTAATTTCAGGTAATGATACGTTTTGTGAAGCGGCGTTATCCATAATTCAAACTTCAGCTGATGAAACTGAATTTTTGAGCCTAGCCACCTTTACTAGTACTGAGTTGAAGGGAAAAAAACGCAAAAAAGTGCTAGGCAGCGAGTACGATATTGCGACATTGGATTGTAGGGATTCCTTTAAGCCTGGTGATGCAATGGCAGTGGCAGGCATAGTAAAACACCAGGGGTGTTTAGTGCTTATCTGTCCCGAGTTGGAACAGTGGAGCAGCAATGCTTCAGTTTCTTTTCTTTCAGAAGGCTTTACGCTCACCCATAGCCGATACCTGGCACGTTTTATTAAATGCCTGCGTGCGAATACTGGCATAGCAATACTTACTGAATCTACAGCTAGGCTACCGGGTTTAGCAACCTATCGAGTAGAAAAGCGCTCCTTAGAAAATGCTTATAGAGGTTCGTTGTTCCGCTCTAAAGAGCAAGAATGCGCATATGGCCAATTGTACCAGTCTTACTCGCTAAATAAGTTGAACGCTTTGGTCACTGCTCCGCGAGGAAGAGGTAAATCTTCTTTGTTAGGCATATTTATTGACAGCCTAGTAAGGAAAGGGAAAAACGTGCTTCTCACTAGCGAGCAGCATGAAAACGTTGCTAACGTAATGTCTCAGCTTCATCAATTTGACGTCACCAACAAAACAGATTACCAGTTTCATCATACCGACTCCATCAATAAAGAGCAGCGTTCCGTAGACGCACGAAGGGCGTGTTTAGGCTCTGTAAAATGGGTACCTCCTGACAGCGAATTACTTCATACCCAAAATAGCAAAAACAATACAACATTTGACCTTGTTGTGGTTGATGAAGCCGCCTCAATGCCCCTGCCAGTCGTAAACCGAATAATAGCGACTAACCCTCAGTGGATTTTGAGCACCACGCTACAAGGCTATGAAGGCTCGGGAAACGGATTTATTCATAAACTCATTCCTAACTTGCCCAATGGTAGCATTCATTTAACGCTGTCGACCCCACTGCGATGGTTCGAAAATGACCCTATCGAAGCATTCTTTAAAAGCACATGCTTGTTTGAGAGCAAAACTGCAAACGATAACGTCACAAATATTGAATCAGAAGATAGCGTCGAACTAATAGAGAAATGCAATTTCTGTTTACGTTCTTTTGAAAACGTTAATGAAAGCACGCTTCAGCAAATTATGTCCCTTCTTGCGCTGGCGCACTACCAAACCACGCCTGACGATTTTATGCGGTTACTGGATAGCCCTGACGTTATGGTTGCCACACTGAAGTTAGGCACCCTTGTGGTAGCAGCCGCAATTATAAATATTGAAGGTGGTATCAAGTTAACCCATGTATCAACAGGTATTGCGTCGGGGCGCCGCCGACCTAAAGGCCATCTAGCTGCGCAAAGGCTTACCCTGCTTTCTACCGATCCTAAAGCGGCCACACACAAGTATTGGAGAGTTAACCGTATCGCTGTACATCCAAAGCTTCAAGGAAGAGGCGTCGGTAGTTATGTAGTAAATAAAGTCGTTGACGAAGCCCGGGAACAATTAATAGATGCAACTTGCACGTCCTACGGTACCACATTGAAGCTAGATAACTTTTGGACTCAAAATGGTTTTGACATAGTTGATTATGGCAGAAAACCTAACAAGGCCAGTGGTGAGACGAGCGCGTTAGCTTTGCTGCCCCTTTCCCCCAAAACAACTGAACTTGTAACCAACCTCAAATCATTAAAGGCCAGCTTTGACGGCGCTAATGTAAATGAACTGTCTAAAACCGTGCTCGATATCTATGTGACAAAGCTCGCTCAGTTTATTCAAGGTTATAGGACGTTAGATGATGTTTGGCCAATTTTGCATAAGATGTCGAAAGAGGCGCAATCTGTCTCTCAAATAGAAACGCAAAGTCTTGCAAGAGATTGCAGCAATATGCCTAGAATAGCTGGGGATACGCAGGAAACGTTGGCGCTACTGATAAATGTGATAAACAAAAAGAGTTACTTAACAGCGCTATTCAGTCATTCAAACATAGATATAAAGCGTATCAAAGGCGTTTTAAGTAATAATGGAACTATCGTAAATGGCTTGAAAGAAACCACATCAATAATAAGAACTGAGTTGTGTGCCGCTTTTGACCAATTTCAATAAAACCCGTAAGTCTCCTCATTAAATACTGAAGCTTAATTTTTACTATCCTGTTGCCTTTGATAATAGCCTTGATCTTACTTTCCTTCTTAGCTTTTCTTCTTACTTAAACAAAAGTTTAAGGCATAAAAAAAGCCTCCCGAAGGAGGCTTTTGGCTAAATCCGAATATTAGATATTAATACCACGGTTTTTAGCTTTTTCCTTGATGTAAGGTTCCCACGCAGCCGCGTTACGACGTAGTGAGCGATCTTTCTTAGCTTCTTGTACATGCTTGTATGCAGATCTGAAGTTACCCGCGTAGAAGTTCGCTTCCATAAGAGTGAAGTGAATCTTCTCTGGGTTTTCAGCGCCACGTTCTAGAGCATTTTCTAGAGCTTTGATAGCACCTTTATAATCTTCTGCTACAAGTAAAAGCGTACCTTGTTTACGATAATGCTCAGGGTCTGAACTCTTAGCCGCAGCTTGTGCATACAAGTTTGCCGCTGTTTTAAAGTTTTTAGCCTGGTGATATGCATTAGCGATATTCGCAATCATATCAGCATCGTTCTTTAACAAGCCTTCTTTCATGTGCTTTTCAAGCAGTTTGGCAGCCTTGTAAGGCATACCATTACTTTGATAAAGCTGAGCAAGCGTTTTAATTTCTGAATCTTTTTCTAGATAGCCTTGCATGTAAGCAAGTTCTAGTGTTGAAAGACCTTTTTTGTAGTCTTCAACTAAGATGTAGAAAAAACCAAGACGCGACCACCAAGTCTTTTCCTGAGGGAAAGTACTAACGAGGTCTTCCGCTACAGAAACCGTTTCAGGGTACATCTTACGCTCGTAGTAAGAAGTTAGCTTAAGAACATAAGGGTTCTTATTTGGCTCTTCATACAAAGCAATAGCCTTGTCTGCTGGCTCAATCATTTTAGCTAACTGCTTAGACTCAAAGTAAGCTTGCGCTAGGCGAGTATACACATCAGCATCTTCCTTACAGGTAAATTCCATCCACTTGTTATACCATTTGATGGCATCAGTGTACTTCTCTTCCTGCATGCTCAAATCACCTATTAATTTAAGTGTCTGAGAGTGCTCTGTGTCGTTAAGTACTTTTGGTTCAACTGAGTCGACCAAGTAGTTTAACGCTTTACCGCCCTGACCTTCTTGTGAAGCCAATAAGTTACCGATGAAACGTTTAACGTAGGCTTTGTCAAAATCGTCCGATGGGTCGATTTCATAAAGTACGTTTAACGCTTCGGTAAGCTGGTCTTCATTATAGAATTCAAAAGCTTTTTGAACCTTCTTACCGGTACGCTCACCTACTAGCGTTGTTTTACCCTTCTCATATCCAGGGCAAACAACAGGTGCCGACTGCGCTAGAGCAGCGGGTGCAGAAAGCACCGCACCTGCGCCTAGCACTAAAGCAACGGCTGACATTTTGAATGTACGTTTCATCATGATCATTGCTCCAGTTTAAAGTCTAGCTGTACGAACATGCCTGTTTGTCTAACTGGCTTGCCATCAACGATCTTAGGCTTGTATTTCCACTTACGTAGAGCACGACGTGCTTCACGATCGAATACGCGCTTAGGTTCAGCTTCGATAACTTCGATATCTTCAACACCACCAACTTCGTTGATAGTGAAAGACAGTCTTACCCAACCTTCGCGGCCGTCACGGGCTGCATCAGGTGGATATTTCGGGTCGATACGAACGATAGGTGTAGCTTCACCGTCACGTTGCATTGCACCAACACCACCGATGTTTACACCAACACCACCTGTGTCAATAGCTGGAATAGCTAAGCTAAAGCCATCTGCATCAGGTTCCGCTGTTTCCGGCTCTACCTGCTCCATTTTCGGAGGCTGTGGAGGCGGAGGTGGCGGTGGTGGTGGAACACGAGTACGCGTTTGCGTCTGGTCGTCTGGTTCCTGCATTACAATATCGATAACCGGTGCAGGCGGTACTTCGTCTGCTGGTCTAGATGAATTTTCAATCAACTTGGCCATTAGAACGAACAGGGCAAATGCGACCGCAGCACCTAATACAATAGATACAAGTATACGTAACATCTTATCCCCTTGCCGCTACCGAGACTCGGTTAACGCCAGCGGCTTTAACCTGATCCATAATTTCAACTACTAAACCATGCTTCGCTTTAATATCAGCTTGAATGATTACGTAGTCAGTTGGCTGCTCGGTAAGCAGTCTTTCAATATTCGCTCTTACGCTGTCCGGCGCTACTTCACGCTTATCTAGCCATACATTTCCGTCTTCCGTTACGGCGATGAAAATGTTTGCATTTTTGTGAAGAATCGCCTGGCTCGCATCTGGCTTGTTGACTTCGATCCCTGCTTCCTTAACGAAAACAGTGGTAACGATAAAGAAGATCAGCATGATAAACACGATATCCAACATGGGTGTCATGTCGATCTGTGCATCTTCTTCCTCGGTTCTGACTTTTCGAGCCATAATCTCTCTCTCTAATGATGTGGCAGGCTATCAACTAGCCCTTCTCTTGCCAGCTTCACTTTCGCTTCAAGACGAGAACTGATGAACAGTCCTGATAGCGCGGCTACCATTCCCGCCATTGTCGGGATAGTTGCCATAGAGATACCAGCCGCCATTAGACGTGCGTTGCTGGTGCCCTGTGTTGCCATTGTCTCGAAAACGCTGATCATTCCGGTCACTGTTCCAAGTAGACCGATTAACGGACACATTGCAATAATGGTTCTGATAATCAGCATTCTAGCGTTTAGATCGTCTGACGCTTGAGAAATCCACGCGTCACGGATTCTATGCGCATACCATGATGTGGTATCTGCTCGGGCATCCCAATTCGCGATGATGTTTTTCTTCACCTTTGGGAAGACCGAGGTTAAATACCAGTAACGCTCAATCATTAAAACCCACATGAGAAAGAGCGCGGCAGCAACGAAGTAAAGTACGTCACCGCCGGTAGCGATAAAGTCCCTGACCGATTCGAATAATCCAATCAGGTAATTCATATTACGCTTTCTCCGACTCTGAGTGAGCAGCTACGATACCCGCAGTTTGCTCATCAAGAATGTGGATGATTGACTTGCTACGAGAAGCTACGATGCTGTGAGTAAGGATTAGAGGCAGAGCCGCGATAATACCTTGAGCAGTAGTTACAAGAGCCATTGAGATACTTCCTGCCATCATACGTGGGTCACCAGTACCGAATAGTGTGATGGTTTGGAACGTCTCGATCATACCAAGTACTGTACCTAGTAGACCTAGTAGAGGAGCAATCGCTGCGAAAATCTTGATTACGTTGATGCCGCTTTCAATTTTTGGAAGCTCGCGAAGAATCGCTTCATCAAGTTTAAGTTCAAGGTTTTCTGCATCAGCAGTTTTGTTCTCTTGGTAAACTTTAAGAATACGACCTAGAGGGTTACCTTCAGATGGACTGTTTACGTTCTTAAGCTGTGAACGCATTTTACCACCAGTGATGGTTAGCGTAATCATTTTGTAAAGACCGATAAGTAGACCGACAGCTAGCATTAGCGTGATTGTGTAACCTACTGGACCACCCGCGTGATAACGCTCAGACATAGTCGCTTTCTGCTTCAATAGACCAAGGATACCGCCTTGAGAAGGGTCAGCGTAGAAAGGAGTGAAACCTGAAGTCGCGTCGATTAGGTCTTCAGCAGACGCTACGAAGTGACCGTCTGGTTGACGACCTAGAGGCTGAACAACTTCAGACTCTGCATCGTAAGCTAGGTAACCATCTTGGCCAACAAGGTTGAAAGTACCGATACGAACAACTTCTTGCTCTGAAGAACCGCCGTCTAGGTTAACTACTTCAGTAGTAAACCTAACTACTTCACCACCTTCAGTCATTTCTTTCTGAAGTGCAAACCATAGGTCTTCTAGTTCTTTGATGTTAGGAAGACCTTTAGAATCTTCAGACATCTCAGCTAGGAACTGGCTGCGGCCAGGGAACTGTGCACTAACGATTGATGTAGAGATACGACCATAAGCTTCAGAAGATGCTTGACGTACTACACCAAACATTTCGCCAAGTGTACCAGTTGCCTGATCTAGCTCAGCGGCTTTTTCGTTTAGTGTTACTTCGTTGTCTGAGAATTGCTTCTGTAGACGGTCGCCACGATCTTGCTCAGCTTTAAGGCCTGCTTGAGCTTTACGAAGAAGCGCTTGCTTGTCAGCACGTGCTGATTGGAATTCAGCTTCGCGTTGCTTGTCTAGACGTGCTTCAGAAACACGGTTCTGTTGAACCTGCTCTAGAAGGTCTTTCAGGCTCTTTGCTTCCTGAGCTTGCGCTCCGGTTGCCGCAACTGCAACTGTCGCAGCGGCTAAAAGAGATTTGAATACTGGTTTCATTAACAATTACTCCGCTGCGCTAATTGGTAGTTTAACAAGAGCCGCAGGAATGGTGCCGTTAGCCATTTTTACTGCGTCAATAGTTGAAGAAAGGTACTCATCACCTAGCTTCTCCCAAGTGCGGCTTTCATTGTTCCAAACCCATGCGTGAGTTTGGTCAAGTGAAAGTGCTAGTAGAGCCGTACGACCTAGGTTAAAGAAGTCAACAGTAACTTCTGTACCTGCGTCGTCGATAGTACCTTGGTAAGAATTGATCTTAGTACCGTACTCAACTTCAACCAGATAAGCTTCTAGTACCTGACGGAACTGTTCAGAAACAGTAACGTTAGAGTTAGCCATTAGGTCGCGAAGACGCTCAACGCGCTGCAGACGCTCTTCCAAACGAATTGGACGGTCTAGCTTGATGAATTGCTCTAGGCTGTCAATCATGCGGAACATAAGAGGAACGATGCCCTGCTTAGTTTCTTCGATGCTGTCGATTTGACGTTGTAGAGAGTCGATACCGCGTTGCTGGTCAGCAACTAGACTTGCGATATAATCATTGTAGATTTTAAGGTTTTCTGTCTCATCTACTGTTTGACGATACTCAACAAGTAGTTCTTGAGATTGCTCAAACAACGTGTTGATTTTTTCTTGAGATTTCGCCGCAGCCGCGTGGATTTTTGCTTCTTCTTTATGAAGATCTTCAAGCGTGTCTGCAGAGACTGCACTACCTGTTAGTGCGAATGCACCCATAACAGTAGAAGCAATAAGAGTTCTCTTGCTCATTTTGGACATAGTTCCCAACCAAATTTCTTATTTGAATCCTCGCCGATAAGGAAAATATTCGGGCAAGGGGCGTATAAAACTTTCACAATTTTGTTTCAGGAATGTAGCTCTGACATTAATAGTCAGTACTACGAACGTATTATATTCACATGGATTGCTCGGTAGAGTCAAGCTAGCAAAGTACTTGCAGCCGAGAAGTGGAGATTAATTGTTCACTCAGCGTCCAATTAATCACCTTTTATGCAATCTGTTTGTTAATAAATTAACCTGAAGGACATATTGCACGTTAACATTCACAGTTAGTGGTTAAAAATACGACAAGTTACTGCCTTTTTATAGCACTAATTGTGGTGCCTATTAAACCTCTTTTATCGGATATATCTGACACACTAATATCAACAAAATCGTTACACATTAATTTACTTTTGAGTAACGTAATTTTTTCAGAATCGCTCGCAGCGTCGATTAAATCCGATAGTCTTACGCCATGAGATCTTAATTCTTTATCGTATACTTCAACGATAGCCTCTTTCTTTCGAACGATTTTTAATTCATAACCGTCTTCAAGAGTTAGGGGAAATTAGTATCGTAAAGGGCACATTGGTTTTCACTGACAAAGTATTCGACTTCACCATTTAGCTTCAATCGAATGTTCTCTCTACCCTGAGTAATCTTTTAGCGCTATTGAAAAACGCTTTCTACCCGATTGATACTAATATATTCAGCTTTTTCGAAGTACTCGGACAGCACTTAGATTTATAAACAAATGCAACATTCGCCCTTTCCATTCCTGTACTCGAATGCCACATATTAGTTTTCTATCAATAAAACCCGCTCATGTCAGGTGTTAATACACAAAAATAAAAATTAACCCTTCTTCTATGCGAAACTGCAGTGGTCTCTTCGTTATAAGCTATCTGAAGAAATCTAACTTTTTGTTTTGAAAGATTGCTTTTGATTGTTTAAGCCTATTCTGAGCAAATATCAGTGTAGTTCGTCGAAAGGCCCAAGAGCAAGAAAAGTCAACGTCTACTGTAAGTAAGCTGATTTTATGTTGCAGATTCAGAATCCACCAATCTACCATACTATGCGATGACTTCGTCACAGGCTACTTATCTAATAAACAAGCGAAAGATTTGGGTAAAGCTTTAATAATAGTGAAATGGTATTTTTACAATGTCATTTAAGTACGCACCAAGAGAAGATTTAAGGAATAAAGACGCGACATGGAAAGTGTAAAGTTAATTTACTTCGTAACTTTATTTGATGAGGAGGTAAAAACATGATTAAAGCTAGTCATTAAATATAAATTCAAAAAAGCTTTTTAATAGTGATTCGCAAATAAAAAAGCAAGCCAGCTATTATTACCTGACTTGCTTTCACTCAAGAACGTAACGCTTTAATTAGAAACGAGCAGTAAAGCTAGCTTGCATATATCGACCTGTTACATCATAAGCTTCTGATACAGTGTTGATACCAGTACCGCCGTTTACTGAGCTTTGGTTAGCTACAGGAGGTTGTTTATCAAAAGCGTTTCTTACTACCAGAGATATGTCCATATTGTCACTGATCACGTAAGAAGCCGAAACATCATGATATATAACTGATGGAAATTCGTTATACTCTTCCAGTGGCGCGAAGTTAGTGAAGTTATAGTTATTCCCTTCAACAGAGTCAACTGATGATGCCCAATAGCGCATTCTCCATGTGAAGTTCCAGTCTTCATAACCATAAGACAGGTTAAGATTAGCGCGGTCATCTGGGTATAGGACTTCACCAGCAAAATCTACAGCGTCACCTGATTCAATACCCGTTACTATGTATTCAGAAGTATGATTCCAGATAAAGTTTACACCAAACTGGCCGCCTACTAGGTCAGTGGTGTACGCCACTTCTACATCGAAGCCTTTAGTATCGATGTCGTTTTCATTACTCGTACCACTATTAACTTCAGTAAGCGCACCATTCGCATCGCGAACAACGTCTCCACCACAGTTTGGATCGAAATTGGTGCTCTCGAAGCAACGTCTAACCACTGTAGAGCGTGAAGTGGTGCTTATCGCGTCCTCAATCGAAATATCATAGTAATCTACGGTTAGAGATAAACCATCCATGACTTGCCATACAGCACCAGCACTCCAGTTATCTGAAGTTTCCGGTTCAACATCGGGGTTACCACCAACAGTACCGCCAGTACTTTGTGACTCGACTTGTGTTAGAACAAACTCTCCGTCACGGGCAACTCGTGCCGAAATCTCGGGAATAGATAAACAATTTTCTGCTATCGTACCTGTGCTGTCTGCAGTGATCCCAGAACAAGGGTCTGAAACCCCTGCGAAAGTTTCTCCTCGACCGCCAAATAAGTCAGCGATGTTAGGAGTACGTATCGCTGTTGCTGCTGAAGCACGGAGCTTAAGCGTATCAATAGGTGAATATTCAACACCTAGATTCCACGTAGTTTCACCGCCCACGATTTCATGGTCAGCATAGCGAGCTGCAGCGTCTACAATCAAGTTCTCTAAAACCGGAATGCTTGTTTCTATAAATACATCGTTTGTGTAAAAACTACCGTCTGTAGCATCTGCCTGGTTAGTACTCGAAGCACCTACTTGAGCAAAATCGCCAGGTTGGAATTGACCTTTCTCTAAACGGTGCTCAACACCAACGGCCACGTTAACAAAACCGCCCGGAAGTTCTAAAGGGGTCTCTCCGACAACGGTGGCACCGAAAATAAACTGTTCTGCTTCACCAGTTGCTTTCGCTGGAGTACTTACATATCGAACAGCTTCTTCAGAAATAGTTCCTTCACCCCAGATGTTAAGAGGAACACATCCATATAAACGCGCAGTTTCATCTGCGCACACGATTTCGCCAGTGTCAGGATCTTCTACTACATTAAATGCTTGATAAGCACGCTCTAAATTTACTTGGCCACCATTCTCTTGCCATTGGTCGGTTTTACCCCAACTAACAAAAGTATTAAGTGCCCAGTTATCGTCAATGTTCCAATCAAGTCCAGTTGCTATACGTACTGTGTCGCGCTCCATATTGGTTGAACGAGCTCCAAACTCAACCATACGTCTTACAGTCCATGGAATGTTGTCATCCATTGTGAGGCCGTCGTTCATCAAGTTTTGTACCAGCAAATCTGGAAGCATAGGATTTGACATACTAATGCCACCTGTACCACCACGTGACGGTTTAAAAACGTCTTTTACGTCAAAAGGAGTAGGTTCAGTTGTAGAGTCATACGTTTCAGATGAGTTCCAGTTCGCTTCAGCAAAATATTGAACATCATCGTTTAGCTCTTGTTTAAAGTTAAATGCAACATATTTACGCTCAAGAGGTGTTACTAATTGACGATAAGAGGCACGGTTAAATGAATCTTCAGATCCAACATACGGTGTACCGTCACCATTGTAAGACGACCCAACTCGACCTTGTGGAGGGTAAGAGGAATTCTGAATATCTACATATTCATTACCATTTTCATCTAGGAAAACCGCTTGATCATAACGAGAAAAATCTCTATCAGAAGCTTTTAAACCTTTGTCGTCATCATAGCCCATTGCGATAGTAACGCTTCCAGAGTCCCAAGAGTTACCTGCAGTGATGTTTATTGCATTTTTCTCTCTGTCAGACTCTCCTGAAATTCCGCTAGTTACATTTACTTCAACGCCTTCAAAATCGGAGCGAGTAATGATGTTAACTACCCCTGCCACGGCGTCTGAACCATAAATTGCAGACGAAGCGCTTTTAAGAATTTCAATGCGCTCAATCATTGATGCGGGGATAGAGTTAAGATCAACTGCGTAACCACTAGAAGGAGATACGCCAGAAACGAAACGACGACCGTTGACCAAAACAAGAGTTCTTGATTCACCTAGGTTACGTAAAGCCGTTGTATTAAGACCGACTGCAGTAGTTGAAAAAGAACTATTTGATTGATCGCTTGACGCAATTGAAACAGGTGATTGATTTAGTACGTCTGCCGCGTTGATTGCACCGATTGATAAAATTTCATTACGTCCGATTACCGTAATTGGAACTGGTGATTCAATATCGGTACGCTGAATACGAGAACCAGTTATCTGAATTTTTTCAACTGTTTCAGCAGATTGCTCTTCTTGTGCGTTAACAGCACCTGAAAATGAAAAAGCGGACGCAGCACCAAACGCGCACGCTAGCTTGACTGATTTAGCCAGCTTAGAATTTGTAAGCATGTATTGTCTCCCTGGACTTGAAAATACGTTTTAGCATTTCAGCATCGTCTTTATAACGATTTATTATTAATAAGGTTTGGACCTCATAATGATAATAAACACAAGCACAATTCAGGGTCAATAAGGATCAGATAAACGGTTCTGAAAAGTTCAATTTTTTTTTGGCACTTCAGAGAAAATTGTAACAAAATAGCTACAAAATCGAAATAAAGTCTTTTATTACAGATAGATAAAATGTAAAAAAAGAACTAACTTTTTTTCTGATTATTTTTCATACCGCTCGCTCAAAGTGGTTATAATTTAATCTTTTGCAGGTTGAATTTTGTGCCGTAATTTAAAATCAAAAGATAATTGAAAGGACGCTTTAATTTTACTTAAAAACTTTAAATGCAAATTTATGAGGTTAAACAACCCTAGATATTTCTTTTTACTTGGCCTCTAGACGAACAAAAAAATGCTGAAAAAAATTATAAGATAAAATTAATGAATTAAGTTTACTCACTGCTGTAGATAAAAACCCAAATATTTACGCACTGCTTCGGGCAGTTCAGGCAACACACTTTTAGGCAGTAAAAAAGTTGCCATGTTGAAGAAATCTAGAAATATGCGATTGGACTCGGTGGTTTTCTTTAGATAGTGGTGACCAGAAGAGCCGCCCGTCCCTATTTTAGTACCCAGCATACGCTGAACCATCATTGCATGACGATATCGCCATATCGTTAATTGCTCATCCACTTCAGTAAGTGCTGTGATAAGTTGAAAAGGAAGATTGAATATTGGCTCTTCCGAGTATTGCTTTATAAATAAAGCTGAGAGCATGGCCTTATGGCTTAAACGGAACTTATCTTCACCTCGAAGTTTTTCAAATCTAGTTTCATCAAATAAGGCATCGAAGTTTTCTCTAGTGGCTTTTAGATCCTTCAGCTCCTGACGCTTTTCTGTCTCCGACAACATATCACTAGTAGAAATGGTGCTATGGTCATCTTTCAACATTTCGTCAGCAGCATTTTTATAGTATTGCCAAAAGTCGAACCCTTCAGTTTTTAAAAGGGGCATGCGAGAAAGCCAATCATCGACCAATTCAAACAAGCTCGGCTTGCTTTCTAAACTTTCGAGTAATGCTCGGTCCTTGTCAGTAAGCCGGTTATAAAAGCTTTGCTTGTCAAAATCGATCCTAAAATCACGTTTTAAGCCAAGAGAAATTTCTAAACGTTTGAACTGGATACTCTGAAAGCCCGATGCGGGCACAAGATAATCTCGAAACGACAGAAATTGCTGCGGTGTCATGGTTTCCATGATGGCAATTTGGTCGTTCATAAGCTTTTGAATTTGTATGATTCGCTGCAGTCTGTGTACAACTAACGTTAACTGCTGGTCTTTCACCGTTTCTTGGTTAAACGTATCAATAACGGCATTGAGTTCGTGAAGGACCTGTTTAAACCAGAGTTCGTAAACCTGATGTACGATAATGAACAACATCTCTTCGTGGGCCGCATCGCCGTATTTCTCGCTTTGCAATTCTTGCGCACCTAGTACCTTATCTAGATGCAAGTAATCGCCGTAGTAGCAGGGCTCTATATTTTTCTTCATTTTATTATTGCCTTATTACTGATTTGAACCGTGTAATACTAACACCGTCACCTCGACATCCCCAGAATACAAGCTATACATTATAAGGTTACATAGCTAAGGGTAATGTCGTATCGCGGTGGGCGTAAACGAATGTATCCATTACAAGTGTAAAGGCGTAATCTGAACTAAAGGTTATAATTAAGCTAAGAATTTCTTAAGCTCAAAGGCTTTCTTGATCTAGGGCTCTTTTAAGCTTGAGGCTAGTTGTGTAACGTATTGCTTGCATACTATTCATAACGCTAAAGCACGATGCTTACAAAAACTATAAGGGGAACGAAGGTGAAACTAGACGACGATATTCACAATTATTATGAGCACTTGGTCTTAGAAAGAATTAGTAAACTGGGTCTTGATACGACCAAAAGCCCCGATTATTTGGCAGATTTGTGCTGCCTTGCGCTCAATCAGGTTCCGCCGCGTTACATTCGATATGAAGTTGATATGGCATTTTACCTGCCGCAAAGTGAACGCAACCAAATGGAAATGAATGTTGAGCACGCGATTAGCAAAGCACTGAAATATTTAGACGAAGCAGATAAAAGTAAGAAAGAAAATACGGAAGAAGGTATAGAAGAAGTAGAATAAGAGATTTGGGTGGCAGGCCTTCAGCCACATCCCGGCACATGAGTCGTCTGCTGCGGCTGCTCCCTTCCAGGCCTGACCGGGTTCACAGAGTATCATTGCGGGAGGACCAAAAGCCCACCATAGAAAACCGCATTCAAAGCAAAGTCATTCGCCCCTGCCTGAGTGCGGGGCGCATTATGACTATTTGGCCAAGAGTTTTCAACCCTTTATAGAAAATCTCTCTTCAGCAATTACATTTGCGACACGGTTAGTCGCCGCCCCCTCCTGCTCAGCGCGGGTATAAATTTCTTTTAGCGTTTCGCCAATTTGTTCAATATGTGCGCGTAATGCTTCGTTAGAACTCGATTCCATACGCTGATGGAAGATATCAATAACCCCCCCTGCATTGATCACATAATCTGGCGCATACAATATGCCGCGCTGTTGAAGTAACTCACCAATGTCTTCGCGAGCTAGCTGGTTGTTTGCTGCACCTGCAATCACTGTGGCTTTAATCGCCGGTAGCGTTTGGTCATTTATTGCAGCACCTAATGCACAAGGTGCAAGTACATCCACATCTAAACTCAAAATCTCTTCAGGCGCTACCGCAGTTGCACCGAACTCACTCACCGCTTTCTCCACGCCTTCAGGATAAATATCAGCAACGTAAAGTTTAGCGCCATGTTCATGTAAATGCTTAGCAAGACGATAGCCAACGTGCCCCATTCCTTGAATGGCCACACTGACTCCATCCAAGCTGCGCTTCAATCCATACTCTACGGTAGCCTTTAAACCAACAAAAACACCATATGCCGTTGACGGTGCGGGGTTTCCATCGGGGACTTCACCCGCATAGTGATACTGAGCTTTAACACCCGCTATGTAATCAGACTCAGTTGCCATGGTTTGTAAATCAGTTACTGAAATGCCTGAATCTTCAGCGGTGAAGTATTTTCCACCCAATGATTCTACGAATTTACCCATCGCTTTCATCATTTCCGGCGATTTTGCTTTACGAGGGTCACCAATTATTACCGACTTGCCGCCGCCAAGCTCTAAATTGGCCATCGCAGCTTTATATGTCATTCCTTTAGATAATCTCAATACGTCGGTCAACGCCTCACTACTGTTAACATAGGGCCACATCCTACAGCCGCCAAGCGCTGGGCCGAGGTTGGTGTTGTGTACAGCAATAATGGCACTCAGGCCCGCCTTCTCGTCGTGATAAAACGCAACGTGTTCGTGATTATCGAACTCTGGGTGATCAAAAACTGACATATTTTCCCTATTAATACTGTGATGAGTTAAAGCCTATCCAAGTCTGAGCTGTCACGAATTCTAGACGGTGCTCATTTGGAATGATGTGAGAGTCTGATAACAATTTGCGATACACTTATTGGCTTAGCGTCGGCATCGCAAAGATCATCAACATTTTGAAAAGTGTATCTGATAATTCTGAGGACATGCCTTGCAAAGTTTGTTAATGAATTTTACAAACTGAAACGCAATAGAATTGAATACTATTTTTCTAGGACAGCTATCCTAGAATTTATTTTGATATATAATAAACATCATAAAGACGACGGAAACAGTGTTAATGAAATTGGATAAGTTTGACCGTGAGATTTTACGCGTACTTCAGCAAGACGCCACGGTATCAATGGCAGATTTAAGTCAACGTGTTGGATTGTCACATACACCATGTTGGCGTCGCGTAAAGAGAATGGAAGCCGATGGAATCATCCTAGGTAAAGTTACTTTGCTAAATAGCAAAAAACTCAATTTGGGCGTATCAGTTTTTATCTACGTTACGCTCAAAAACCATGACGGTGACTCGCTGACCGACTTTGAAAATGCGGTTCAAAATATCGATGAAATAGTAGAGTGCCACACCACAAGCGGTGAAAAAGACTATTTGCTGAAAGTGATAGTGGAAAGTATTGAAGAATACGAATTTTTACTTAAAACGAAATTGACGCATCTTCCCCTTGTGGACCACTTAAGCTCAACATTTGCATTGAAGCAAGTGAAAAACACCACCGAACTTCCCATTAAACGTCAATAACAAAAAATGATGGGGTCAGAGTCTGAGGGATCCCCCACGAATTTAATTTCATGTTCCTTCAGCCCAGGCTACGTCAACTATAGAGCTGTACCACTT